>JAGFIY010000007.1 GCA_024103215.1 Melioribacteraceae bacterium
TTTCTTCGACGAACCATTTACCTTTTTCTTTTACTTCTTCGAGGAAATCATTTTTTTCAATTTCCCTAAGAGTCGCCAACGCAGCAGCAGTTGCCAAAGGATTACCGCCAAAAGTTGTTCCGTGATCACCGGGATTTATTGCACTAGCAATTTTATTATTACATAGTATTGCACTTATTGGAACTCCCCCGCCAAGTGCTTTTGCAGAGGTTAGAATATCCGGCTGCACTCCGTAAAAATCTTTTGCAAAAATGTATCCAGTTCTCCCGATGCCGCATTGAATTTCATCGAATATTAAAACGATATCTTTTTCATCACAAAATTCTCTTAATCCTTTCAAAAACTCCGGATCCGCAGGAATTATGCCTCCTTCACCTTGAATCGGTTCAACGATTATAGCAGCAGTATTATCATCCGCCAAAGCTTTAACGCTTTCCAAGTTATTAAATTCTGTTTGCTTAAATCCGACGGGCATTGGCTCAAAACCTTCCTGCATTTTCTTTTTCCCCATTGCAATAGTCGCAAGAGTTCTTCCGTGAAAACATCCCGTGAAAGAAATTATATCTCCGCCCTCACGTTTTGTGTGTGAATATTTTCGTGCAAGTTTGATTGCACCTTCAACGGCTTCGGCACCGCTGTTACCGAAAAAAACTTTATCCAGACCGGAAAGTTTAGCTAATTTTTCGGAAAGCAATGCCTGCGGTTCGTTTAAATAAAAATTTGATGTGTGAATTAATTTATCAGCTTGTTCTTTTATTGCATTCGCTACTGCAGGGTGCTTATGACCAAGACTGTTAACCGCAATTCCGGCAAGTGCGTCAATGTATTCATTCCCTTTATCGTCCCAAACTTTTGAGCCCTCGCCTTTTACTAATGTTATAGGAAATCTTTTGAAGGTTGGCAAATAATACTTTTTATCTAACTCTTGTAAATTCATTTTATCTTTCACCATTTATTATTTCGTAATTATCGTTCCTAAAAAATCTTGTTTTTTAATTGCAGCTTCTATTAAATCGGGTTTTGTTCCGTTGATAATTATAGAACGCTCCGCACCGTTATCTACGGCATATTTGCACGCTTCTGTTTTGGGCAGCATTCCGCCTTTAATAACTTTTCCTATTAAATCTTCGATCTCGTTTGTTTTTAGTTCGGTTATAATTGTCGCATCATCATCGGGATTCATCATTAAACCATCGACGTCTGTCATTAAAATTAATTCATCTGCATTGAGCGCGGCAGCAACAAAGCCGGCAAAGTTATCTGCGTTAATGTTGTAGTCGTTGCCATCACTTCCGGCTGCAATTGTAGCAATTACAGGAATGTAATTATTGTCTAAAAGTAATTCTATTATCTCCGTATTAATTTTTTCGACATCACCAACTTGACCGAGATCGACTTGCCGATTGTTTTCATCGTAATGATATCTTCTTTTTGCTATTGCAAGTTGCCCGTCTTTACCTGAAAGTCCGACAGCTTTTGCTCCAAGTAAATTTATCTCTCTAACAATTTTCCCGTTCACTTCGCCTTTTAGCGACATTTCAATGTACTTCATTGCTTTAGAATCAGTTTTCCTTTGGCCGCCGATGAATTCAGATTTTATTCCGGCAAGCTCCAAATTCTGCTTAATAAACGGTCCGCCGCCGTGAACAATTACAATTTTGTAACCTTCATTTTGAAGTTTGACAATTCTGTTTAATATTTTGCGAGTTAACTCCACATCAACAATGGCATTACCGCCATACTTTATGACTATAGGTCTTGGTCTATCGTTTGATGACATTTTTTAAATTAGTATTATGAATAAATCAGTCAGTTTTCTGAAAAAGCTATCGACAAGAGATTCAGCGGTTCAAAAAAGGTGTTTCCGGATGGTTCTAAGATGTTATTAAGCAAAAACATTTTGTTTTATGTAAATCAGCGTAAAAACAAATATATCAATATGAATAGCGTTATTCAAATTTTTGTGACGTATAAGTCAATTGATGAGTTAAGTTATTCGTAATGAGTCCACATTCTAATAACTTTTACAATTTTTTCCTTTTCATATATTTGATAAACAATTCTGTGTTGAATATTTATTCTTCTCGAGTAAGCTCCAGTTAGATCACCTTTTAGTTTTTCAAATGGAGGATTGGTAGTGAATGGATCTTCCCGTAACTGACGGATTATATTCTCTGCTTTATTTTTTAATCCAGCCGAAGAAATTCGCTTAGCATCTTTTTGAGCTTGTTTCGTGAATACAACCTTCCAACTCACCAGCCGGGATCCTCTGAAGTTTCCGAAAGCGGTGTTTTCATTCCTTCAACTATTGATTCTCGCATACCCGGAATTGAAAGCAAATATAATGTCTCTTCAATCGCTCGCCAATCATCTTCGGATATTAAAACAGCATTCCCTCGTTTCCCTGTAATTTGAACCGGGGTACTTTCTTTGATTGCAGAATCAACCAGTTTATAAAGCTCTTTGCGTGCGTTTGTAATAGATATGGTTTTCATATTCTGTTTCTCTTTAAGGGTTTAAAACGTACGTAATTAAATACGCTTTGTCAATAGTTTGGAATTATAAATCTACAACCGCCATTATGTAAAACCAAGTTGATTTATCACTTCCGAAATTTTCTTCAAAAATTTCATCCGGCAAAAACAATCCGCCGCCGATTTCAAAATC
>JAGFIY010000035.1 GCA_024103215.1 Melioribacteraceae bacterium
GCATTCTCTCTTTCAGCATTTGAGCATATTCAAATGGATGACGAACCATAAACGGTGCTCCGAAACATGCACTGAACGTAATTTGTGGTTCAATTCCCAAACCTATTTCAGTGCCCGCAATCTTGGAGGTATATCCGCTGATAAAATGGTATTGAGCTTGTTCGGGATTTAACTTTGCAATCGGAGGCATAACGCCTGATGCGTCGCAAGTGAGGAAAATAATATTTTTCGGATGAGATTTTGCATAACCTTCTTCAACAATGTTAGGAATGAATTCCAACGGATAAGAAGCACGAGTGTTTTCGGTAATTATATCATCATCTAAATCAATTCTTCTCGAAACAGGATCGTAAACAACATTTTCTAGAATTGTTCCGAAGCTTCTTGTACATTTATAAATTTCCGGCTCGTTCTCGGCAGAAAGTCTTATAACTTTTGCATAACAGCCGCCTTCGAAATTAAATACACCTTCAGAACTCCAACCATGTTCATCATCTCCGATTAATAGTCTGTTTGGATCGGCGGATAAAGTTGTTTTTCCTGTTCCGCTCAATCCGAAGAAAAGAGCAACATCTTTTTTCTTCCCCATGTTCGCAGAACAGTGCATCGGCAAAACATCTTGAAAAGTTAACAGAAAATTTAGAACAGTAAACACGGATTTTTTAATTTCGCCGCCGTATAGTGAGTTTGCAATTATTGCTGTTTTTTCGGCAAAGTTTAATACGATGGCGGTCTCGGTTCTTGTTCCGTCAATAATCGGATCAACTTTAAAACCATCGAGAGTAATAACCGTAAATTCGGGAACAAATTTTTTGAGTTCGTCCTGGTCTTCGGTTGTTATAAACATATTGCGTGCGAACAAACTGTGCCATGCTTTTTCGGTTATAATTCTTACCGGGAGTCTATGTTCGGGGTCTGCACCTGCATAGCAGTCCTGCACAAACAATTCTTCTCCTTGACAATAAGCTTGAACCCGAGCCATTATTGAATTAAACTTTTCAGTAGTAAAAGGACGATTATATTCGCCCCACCATATATTATCTTCGGTAGTCTCTTCTTTTACAATAAATTTATCGGCAGCAGCTCTCGCAGTGTGTTTTCCGGTATAGACAAGAATTGGTCCCTGTTTAGTAATATGACCTTCGTTTCTGAAAATAATTTCCTCGTAAAGCGCTTCGTCGGGAAGATTCCAAAAAACTCGATCAAGATCTTTAAAGCCTTGGTTTTTAAGTCTGAAATCCGATGCTAATTCCATAGCTTGTTTTGTTGCCGGGGTGTTGAACTCTAAATATTTCATGACCAATCCCTCACTAATTTTCTGTCGCCAATGTAAAGTTCATTCGGTGAATTAGGATCAAGCGCCCATTTCATTCTTTCGATTCCTTCGGTGATGTCTTTAATTCCACCACAGTAACTTAAACGCAAAAATCCTTCCATTCCGAATTCAACTCCGGGAACAGTAAGAACTTGAACTTTATCAATTAAATAGCTTGAAAGTTTTGTGGAACTTTTTTCATAATAGCTGAAATCTGCAAATGTATAGAATGTACCATCGGGAGGATAAACTTTAACGCCGTCAAAAGATTTCAATCGTGAGATCATCACATTACGGTTATTCTCCAAGGTTACCCTTAGATTTTCCACCGATGATTGAATTCCGTTAAGTGCACCAACTGCAGCTTTCTGCAAAAGCACAGATGGACCGGAAGTTTGATGCCCTTGAATGTTTGTCATTGCTTCGATTAATTTTTTGTTGGCAACCGCCCATCCAATCCTAAAGCCGGTCATTGCATACTGTTTTGAAACACCGTTTATAACTATCAACTTTGAGGATTCTGTAAGATTCTTGGCATATTTATAACAGTTAATTGGTTTTCTTCCGTCGAAGATCAAGCGGTGATAAATATCATCCATTATCAAGTAAAGATCTTTCTTTTCACAGTACTCAACAATATCGGCGATAAATTCTTCCGAATACATTGCTCCGCTCGGATTATTAGGGCTGTTGATAATAATTGCTTTTGTGTAAGAACCTACGCGTTGTTCGAAATCCTGCAGCCTTGGATAAAAACTTCCGTCTTCTGCCGGAACCGGAACCGGAATGCCCTGACACAATTTTACCATATCCGGATAACTTACCCAATAAGGTGATGGAAATAGTACTTCCTCCTGAGGGTTTAATATTGCCTGCAATGCAACCATAAGCGCTTGCTTTGCACCGCCTGAAGCTATTACATTTTCCGGAGCAACTTTTCTTCCATAAAACTCTTCGGTGTAACGGATGATTGCCTGTTTTAATGCTGGAATTCCGTCTGCGGGAGCGTATCTAATCTCACCTGAATTTAAGTTATTTACTGCCGCTAAGATTGCATCCATCGGAGGTTTGCTTTTGGGTTCTCCTCCACCCAAATGGATTACGGGATCACCTTTTTGCCTTAAAATCGCCGCTTTCTCGTTTAGAGCCAAGGTTGGCGAGGCTTTAATTGATCGTGCAACTTGACTGAGACTCATATCAATACCTTTGTTTGAATTAATACATTATGCAAATAAATAGCATCTTTATATCCAAAAATAAATTTAAGGTTAGCTACAATCAAGAAGAATAGTAACTAAATAAAGAGGTTTCGATGAATTTCTTGAATTAGGAAGTTCTTAACTAAAATTCTAAAACCTTATTTAGCAGATCTCTCAAGAAGCAGGTAATTCCAAGCAGGTAGTTCAATAATTGTTTCTTCAGTGATGGAAATATCTGTCTCGTTAACAAATGATTTGTAATCTCCGAAAGCAAGCGGATCATTAATAACAATAGATTGAGGTTTATCTGAGAAATTAAAAACAACAAGTACTTTATCGTTATCTTTAATTCTGATAAAAGAAAAAACGTAATTCGGATCCCCGAAGTTCAAGATCTGCATTCTACCTCCGGCTTTCCCGTTCCAAAGAGCTTTGTTTGTTTTTTTGAGGTGTGACAGTTTTGTATAAAGCTCAGTCATATGAGATTCCTTCCATTGAATTGGATCTTTCTCAAAAAATTCCAGGTCTTTTTCGTTTGCTGCTTCCTGCCCGCTGTAGATTAAAGGCATACCTTGAACTGTAAACGTAAGTACGGTGAACGCCTCGAGTCCGTCCCCCAATCTTTTTACCGCAGAAGTATGCCAACTGTTTTCATCGTGATTTGAAGTGAAAGTCATTCTGTAATCATCGCGGTTGTAAAAATCCAGTTCTGTTGAATAATATTCTACAAGATCAAATGCATGACTTTTTCCTTCTGCAATCCCGTTCATAATATCCTTCAACTGCCAATTATATGTCATATCAAAGCCATAGGTATGCATTTCAGGTTCTGAGGCTTCAGCCAGAAGAAAAACATCTTTTAGCTTTTTAAGCTGCGGTATTGCATATTCCCAAAAATCACCCGGAACCATAGCTGCAACATCGACGCGAAATCCATCAATATCCGATTCAATTATCCAAAATCTCATTGCATCAAGCATATACTCCCACAAAAGTTTGTTTGAATAATCAAGATCGATCACATCCTCCCAACCGGAATGTGGCGGAATGAATTTTCCATTTTCGTCCTTTGAAAAAAATTCCGGATGAGTAGAAGTCCAATTATTATCCCATGATGTATGGTTTGGCACCCAGTCGAGGATTACTTTCATATCGTGTTTATGTGCTTTTTTTACGAGAGATTTAAAATCAGCTAATGTTCCAAATTCCGGGTTTACTTCTTTATAATTCTTAACCGAATAATAACTCCCCATGGTTCCTTTTCGATTTAATTCTCCGATGGGATGAATGGGCATAAACCATAAAATTTCGACACCAATTTGCTTTAGTCGAGGCAAAGATTTGGCAAATTCATCAAAGCTGCCTTCTTCAGAATATTGGCGCACATTAACCTGATAAATAACTGAATTTTCACTCCATTTAGGATGATTTTGACCAAAGGACAGGAAAGAAGCTAATAAAATTAGAGTAAATGTGAATTTGCTTAGATTAAAGACTTTTCTTAACACAGAAACCTCGAATCTGAATTAATATTTGAAATAGTAAAATAAATATAAGAAACCATTTTTCTTATTCCACCTACACATTTGGATAGAATTTTAAAGAAAAACGACCGAAAGTACGAAATTGTTGATGCTTAATATTTACTTTTTTCTTATATTTCATTTGATTAGGTATAATAGTTAATAAATAATAGGATAGTTAAACTGTTGATAAGTCAAGTTGGGCAATTGCTACAAAAGGTTAGTATTCTTGAGTAGAGGAAAGTCCGAACTCCAGAGAACGCGGTGCCGGGTAACACCCGGGGACCGGTGACGCAAGTTACCGGTTACGGAAAGTGCCACAGAAAATGAACCGCCCCGGTTTTCGGGGTAAGGGTGAAAAGGCAGGGTAAGAGCCTACCGCTTCTATAGTAATGTAGGAGGTCCTTTTAATAAGGAGTATTCGACATGAGAATATCAGGGCAAACCACACCGGGAGCAAGGTCAAGCAGGAGGATTACCGGCATGTGCCGGTTCAAAATTGTTCGTTTTGTATGCCTCCGGGTAGACCGCTTAAGTCTTTCAGTAATGAAAGATTGAGATAAATAATTGCCGTCCCGTTTTCGGGATACAGAATTCGGCTTATAGACTTGGCAATCAGCAGTTTTTCTGTAGAAAATATGCAGAAAAAAAAGTGGAAGCTGCTTGAAGCACCGGACAGTAATGAGGTGCTTGCCTTAGCCGATAGCTTAAACATTTCTAACGTGCTCGCAACTCTCTTGCTTCAGAGAGAAATATCAAACTTTTTTGACGCAAAAAAATTCTTTCGACCCTCACTCGATGACCTTCACGACCCTTACCTGATGAAGGATATGGAAAAAGCTGCTGTAAGAGTTATAACAGCGATTACCGGAAATGAAAAGATTTATGTTTACGGCGATTATGATGTTGATGGTACTTGTTCTGCAGCTTTAATGTATCTTTTTTTGAAGGAGCTTGGAGCCAATGTTCATGTATATATTCCAAACCGCTTGGATGAAGGATATGGTATGTCGATTGAGAGTATCGATTGGATTGCTCAGCAAAAAGCAAATCTAATCATCTCGGTTGATTGCGGAATTACAGCAGTTGATGAAGTCAGAAGAGCTAAAGAACACAAGATGGATGTTATAATCTGTGACCATCATCAGCCGAAAGAGGAACTGCCTGATGCATACGCAATTCTCGATCCGATTATTCCGGGCTGCAAATATCCATTTAAATTTTTGAGCGGAGCTGGGGTAGCATTCAAACTCGCACGGGCGATTGGAGACAGAATTGGCAGCAGGGACATGGTTTTAAAACACCTTGATTTAGTTGCACTTGCGGGTGCAGCAGATATTGTTCCGTTGATTGATGAAAACAGGGTTTTGGTTAAACATGGAATCGATCAGATAAACAATAATCCGCGTCCAGGAATTAAAGCACTGATTCAAAATGCAAGAATGGAACCCGGAAATCTATCGGCGGGAAAAATTGTATTTACGCTTGCACCTAGAATTAACGCAGTTGGTAGAATGGGCGATGCGATGAGAGCTGTTGATCTTTTTACTGCCGATAACGCAAAAGACGCCTTCAATGTTGCAAAAATTTTAGAAGAAGAAAATCAAGAGCGCCGCAAAATTGATGAAATGACTTTCTCTCATGCTGTGGAACTTGTAGAATCACAAATTGATCTTGAAAATGATTTGGCAATTATTCTTCATGATGACAATTGGCATCCGGGCGTTATTGGTATAGTTGCATCGAGAATGGTTGAAAAATATTACCGTCCCGCAGTTATGTTATCAACAATTGATGGAATTGCGAAAGGTTCCGCAAGAAGTATTTCGGGCGTTGATATTTATTCGGTGCTTGAACGCTGCGAGAATCTTTTAGTTCAATTTGGCGGGCACAAAGCAGCTGCCGGTCTTGCTCTCGAAATAGATAAAATACCGGAGTTCAAAAAATCGTTCAACGAAATTTTAAAAGAAAGTTTAAGCAAAGAAGATTTAGTGCAGGAGATAAGCATCAGCACACAAATTTCACTTTCTGAAATTACACCAAAGTTTATACGAATTCTTGAACAGTTTACACCATTTGGTCCGGGAAACATGAGACCGGTTTTTATGGCTGAGGGAATTGAAGTTGTTAACTCACCTAGAATTGTAGGAGTGAATCATATCGTGTCCACCTTAAGACAGCCCGGCGGGGATAAAATGTTTGACAGCATCGGGTTCAACCTTGGTTCATACTATGACTTAATGTCAAACGGAAAATTACTTGATATTGTTTTTACTATTGAGCAAATAAACAGAGATGGAAGATTGTATCCTCAGTTAAGACTAAAGGATATCAAACCATCGGAAAAAGACAGATAATAAAATTAGGAGTTTTATATGTCCGGTCATTCTAAATGGTCAACAATCAAAAGAAAGAAAGCCGCTATAGACGCGAAAAAAGGAAAGATCTTTACTAAAATGATAAAGGAAATTACCGTTGCCGCCAGAACCGGCGGAGGCGATCCTGATGCTAATCCGCGATTAAGACTTGCAATCGACAACGCAAAAAGTGTAAATATGCCTGCTGATAATATTGACCGTGCAATTAAAAAAGCTACGGGTGAACTTGAAGGAGTAAGCTACTCCGAACTAAATTACGAAGGATATGGACCTGGCGGTGTGGCATTGTTGATAGAAAGCGTTACCGATAATAAAAACAGAACTGTTGCTGAAGTAAGGCATCTCTTAAGTAAATATGGAGGCAGCCTTGGTGAGAGCGGTTCGGTAGCTTGGATGTTTGATAGAAAAGGGGTAATAACATTGCCGCGACAAGGAAAATCCGAGGATGAGATGTTTGAGATTGTAATTGATGCCGGAGCCGATGACCTTCAAACCGAAGAAGAGTTTTTTGAAGTAACTACAACTATGGAATCTTTCGAATCAGTCCGCCGGGCATTAGTTGATATGCCGCTCGAAATTGAGAATGCATCGCTTCAATGGGTTGCAAAAAATACTATCGCGGTTAAAGGAGAAGATTCGGAAAAACTGGTGAAGCTTATCGATGCTCTTGAAGATAATGATGATGTTCAAAATGTTTACACTAATGCCGACTTTGAAGAATAACTGAAAATAAATTCTTATGAAAATTTTAGGAGTCGACCCCGGAACAATCTGCACTGGTTTTGGGGTAATCCTTTTCGAAAAAAACAGCTTTGCAATAGTTCAATCAGGAACAATTCGCCCGCCGGTTAAAGAAACTCTTCCTATCAGACTTAATTATATATATGCCGAACTAGATAAAATAATAAAGCTTTTTGACCCGGATGAATTTGCAATCGAATCAGCCTTTTACGGAAAGAATGTTCAGTCGGCAATGAAAATAGGTTATGCGAGGGGAGTTTCTATGCTTGCTGCTGTTCATAACGGGCTTGCTACTTCCGAATATTCGCCGCGCGAAGTTAAAAAATCTGTTGTTGGAAACGGCGCTGCCTCAAAAGAACAAGTAATGTACATGGTTAAAAAATTATTGTCCCTGAAAAAAGATAATATTAAATTCGATGAATCCGATGCAATTGCGGTGGCTGTGTGCCATGCTTTTAAAACAACATCAAAGACCACAAAATCCGGCAACTGGAAAAAATTTATTCAAGATAATCCGGATAGACTTATTCAATAGAGGAAAATTATGATCGGATATCTGACCGGTAAAATAAAAGATAAAACGCCTACAAAAATTATTTTAGATGTAAACGGCGTTGGTTATTTGGTTAATATTTCAATTTCAACTTTCGAAAAGATTGCGGAACTTGATTCAGTTTCACTTTATACTTATTTAAATGTTAAAGAAGATGCTCTTGATCTATACGGCTTCTTCACTTTGGAAGAAAAAGAAATGTTTCAGCTTCTAATAAGTATTTCCGGTGTGGGGCCAAAACTTGCGCAGAGTATTCTATCGGGAATTCAAATAGATGAGCTTCAGGAAGCAATTTCAAATGCAAATGTGGGAAGAATAACTGCAATCCCGGGAATAGGGAAAAAAACCGCAGAAAGACTTGTGGTTGAGTTAAAGGATAAAATTGAATCAATTTTATTTGAATCACCTCATATTAAAAGTGTTTCTTACAATGTTAAAAATGATGCGGTACGTGCTCTTACGAATCTCGGATATAATCAAAAGACTGCGGAAAATGCAGTTCGTACAGTTCTTGAAAGCGGAAAAGATCAACAAATTGAAGAAGTGCTGAAAGAGGCTCTTGCTCACCTAAACCGTTAAAACAATGAAAAAAATTGAAAAGAACATAATTGTAAACGCGCCGATACAACAAGTTTTCGAGGATGTTTCAACTTCAACAGGTACAAAAAAGTTCTTTGCACCTCATTCAAAAATAGCTTTAACTATAAACGGCAAGTTTGAATTGTCATTTGATATACAATCCTTCGAGTCTCGTTTCAAAAGCAGCAGTGGGATGAAAATATTAAGTTTTGTCCCAAACAAAATGCTTTCTTTCGAATGGAAAAATCCCAAAGATTTGAAATCGATTTTAGAAGAGAAAACTTGGGTAACAATTTTTCTAGACGAAGTAACCAACATGCAGACAAAGATAAAGTTGATTCATATCGGTTGGAAGGAAGGAAATGATTGGGATGAAGCATTCAATTATTTTGTTAGATTTTGGGATATAGTTGTGTTCAGATTTAAGTATTGTTACGATAAAGGACCCGTCGATTGGAACAATCCCGTTTATCCGCCGCATTTAGCGGGAATTGTTTAATCTTCTTCGCTTAATCCAAGTACATTAAGAAGTTTTATGTGAGCATCGTTCGAGAGAGTTACATTATATTCTTTGTAGAAAGTAATTGTTGTGTCAACTGACTTGAAATATTTTTGGCAGCTTTCGCAACTGTTCAGATGCTCCTTTATTGAAACACATCTTGGGGAATCCAAATCTTCGCCGAGATTTTCACAGATGTGATTCATTACTTCTTTGCAATCCACTTTATGTTCTTTCATATTGAAACTTCTCGTTTAACTGATTTCTTAAAAAAGCTCTCGCTCTATGCAATCTGGATTTAACCGCTGGAACCGAGAGTTCCACAATTTCTGCAGTTTCATCCGTCGATAAACCCTCAACATCGCGGAGTAAAAAAACTATTCTATAATCTGCCGGAAGCTTTTCAATTGCTTCGTCAAGCACTTTCTTCAATTCGTTGTTTTCGGTAACTTTTTCGGGTTTAACTTTCCAATCCGAAACAGGAACTTCATTTGCGCCAAACTCTTCATCATCCAACGAAAAAGCAGAATGTTTGTTGTTTGATCTCGCAAGCATAAGGCAATGATTTGAAACCACAGTATAAAGCCAAGTTGAGAGTTTCGATTTTCCGCTGAACTGCGAAATCGATTTCACCATGCTCAAAAAGGTTTCCTGCATTGTATGTTCTGCTTTATCTTTGTTTCTGCAGATCTTGAACGCAAAATTGTAAACCGTTTGCTCATATGTTTTAACTAACTTTGCAAGAGCCGGCTTACTTCCCTTTTGTGCGTCTTCAATCAGTTTTTTTTCTTCTGTTAGGTTTGATGACATTTTTCTGCTTTCGATTCAATTATTATCTAAACTTTTCCACAAATAAAGTGATGCAACCGAATTGTAAGGTGACCACTTGTTCTTCAACGAGATTGATTTAATTTCTTTCTCATCCGGTAAAGATTTCAAACTGTAATTTACCATTATAGACTTTCTTATTCCAAGATCGGTGTAGGGAAGTACGTTAAATCTTCCTAAAGCAAAAATCAAAAACATATGAACCGTCCAGATTCCTATTCCCTTAACTTTTGTCAGTTCCGAGATTATATCTTCATCTGATTTCTGCTCAATGTTCTTTAAGCTGATTTCTTCCGATATAAGTTTTTGAGATAGATCTTTTACGTACTTAACCTTTGCATTTGAAATGCCCAGTTTTCTTAGTGTTATATCACGCACTCGAACTATTTTCTCCGCGGTGGGATTTTCGCCGAACTTTGATGAAAATTTCTTATGTATTGCATCCGCGGCTGAAGTTGAGAGCTGTTGTCCGATTATTGAAGATATCAAAAAAGAATAATAATTAGTGTACTCGGTTAAATTGATTTTACCGTTCTTTTTTATTATTCTTAACATTACCTTATCGTTTGCCGATAATGTTTTTACGGCAATTTCTAATTCATTGGATTGCATTTACTCACTTATTTTCTTAAAAAAATGGAAAATCAATTATATCTGGCACTTCAAAATAATTCTCTTTTCAATAATATTGAATTTGATTCAATAAATCTCGATAGCGTGAAAGGGAATTTGCTGACTGTAAAAGAAGGGCAAATCATATATCGAGATGGTTTACCTTCGGAGCAAGTTTACCTTATCGTCAGCGGTGAGGTTAACATTCTTAAAAAACGAGATTCCGGAAAAACTCTTTCGATGATTTTTACTGAAAACGAGTTTTTCGGGCACGAAGAATTTTTGGATAATGTGCCAAGATCTTCTACTGTTATTGCCTTGAGAGATTCATATATAATTGTTCTCTCGCGCAGTGAAATTGAAAACTTAATTTCTCAAGACCAATCGATTTTGTTGAACTTGCAATCAGCTCAAACTTTTGATGCTGATTATCCGCAAGATGAAATGGATAATCAATCCTACCAAAACAATACAAAGCAGAAACCCGGTTCGGAATTTCACGAACCCGATCATCTTCACGGTGCAGTAAGCAATGTACAATATCCTGATGAAATGTTTTCCTCTCATAATAATTCGGAGGAAATTTCAAAAGAGAAAAAGAAACCGCGACTCGATGATGATACCGATCTTCCATCAAACAAAGAGATTGAAAATTTTGAAAGTCCGGAGGATTACGAAGAACACAGCCAAAGTTTTGAAAAGGTTGTTTCTGATGAAACTGATGAACTTGGCGGGAGTGACGAAAAGTTTTTAAACGGTATAAGTTCGGAAGATGAACTGAGAAAAATAGATGAACTTATTAGCGGGCAGAATTCAAATGAAGAGGAGTTTTCTTTAGATAAGCTTGAAGAAATTTCTGATGAAGACAATGGTGATGATCTTAGATTAAACTCAGCAAGTGATGATTCAGAAGTAGTATTTTCCGGGGAGGAAGATATGGACAATGAACAACTTACTGATGAAAGTTCGATTGAAGAAGTTCGGCATGAAAAAATTAACACATCGTTTAATGAAAATAGTTCTCAAGATATTTCACAAGAACATAATGCTTTGAGTTCGGAAGATTTGAATATGTTGATAAAAGCTGCGGAGCTGGTTAATTCAAATCTGAAACTCGATGATCTTCTTGTAAACATAGTCGATGTTGCAGCAAATCTGCTCCACGCAGACCGCGGTACGCTTTACATAATTGACGAAGAAAACAACGAACTCTGGTCCAAGGTTGCGATGGGTGAAGAGATGAAAGAAATACGTCTTAAAATTGGCGAGGGAGTTGCCGGATGGGTCGCCCAAAGCGGTGAAGTATTAAATTTGAGTAACGCACAAGATGATGAAAGATTTAAAGCGGATTATGACAAAGTAAGCGGATATAAAACCAAAAGCATGATCTGTTTCCCTATAAAAAACAAAGAAAATAAAACTATCGGTGTGCTCCAATTGTTGAACAGCAAAGAGGGCGAATTCTCACAACTCGACGAATCTCTGCTTTCCGCGCTTTCAATTCATTGCGCTCTCGCCCTCGAGAATGCGGCACTGCTTGAAAAACTTCTTCAGGCAGAAAGAATTTCTTCTCTCGGTAAGATGGCAAATTTCTTAATTCAGGATATTAAAAAACCTGTTCTTGTCAGCAAACGTTATGCCGATCACTTGAAAGAAAAAGATCTTCCGCCGGAGATAAAGCAAGTATTGGAAATGATGACAGATCAACTTAATCAAGTTGCTGATTTAGTTCAGACAACCTCCGCATACTCACAGGGGAAATCAGTGCTTCGAACCGTTACTTCAAACCTTAATGATCTGCTTAACGATTATGTAAATAGATTGGACTCATATCTGCGTTCAAAAAATTGTCAGGTTGTAACTGAACTTGATATTCCAACAACTGTAAAGGTTGATCAAAAAGAATTTTTCCAATGCTTTAATCATCTAATCAAAAATGCTTGCGAAGCTATGCCCGACGGCGGCAACATTATACTTACTACGAAGGTTGAAGAAAGTCACGTTAAGATTACGGTAAGAGATAACGGACTTGGAATCCCGGATGGTCTAAAGGAAAAAATATTCGAACCGTTTATGAGTCATGGTAAAAAGGAGGGTACAGGTCTCGGGCTTTCGATTACAAAAAAATTGATAGAAGACCATGGAGGAAACATTAAGGTCGAAAGCACGTTAGGTGAAGGTGCATCGTTTGTAATTTCGTTGCCGCTAGCCCACTCGTTTTAATCAAACGTTATCGATATGGCTGCTAAACTAATTACTGTGCTTGGTCCGACAGCCGTAGGCAAAACACGTTTGGCAGTTCACATTGCCGGAAAATTCAATGGCGAAATTATCAGTGCAGATTCCCGCCAAGTTTATAAGGGAATGGATATAGGAACAGGAAAAGATATTGAAGAGTATTTTTTCGACGGCCAACCTATTCAGTATCATTTAATAGATATTGCTGAACCTGATCAAGAATATAATTTGTTTTCTTTCCGAAAAGATTTTGAAACTGCTTTCAATAAAATCATTTCGAAAAATAAGATGCCCATCCTCGCAGGGGGAACCGGATTATATTTGAGTGCGGTGCTGCAAAATTATTCCCTTAAAAAAGTTAATTTTGATTCGGCAAGAAAAACTCAGTTGGAAAGTTTATGTATTGATGAGTTAAATAAAATATTACTGAGTTTAAATCCGAATTTGCATAACTCCACAGATCTTCTTCATAAAGATAGAATCGTTAAAGCAATCATCATATCAGAGTCAGATAATATTCCAGAAAAGATGAACGTGGATTTTGATTCGTTAGTAATCGGGATTATAAAACCAAGAGTAGAACTTAAAAAAAACATAACGAAAAGACTTAAACACAGACTTGAAAACGGTATGATTGAAGAGGTGGAAAAATTAATAAATAAAGGAATATCATCGGAAAAACTGAACTTCTTCGGATTGGAATATCGTTTTGTTTCACAATATATAAACGGCGAATTGAACTATAATGATATGTTTCAAAAATTGAATTCAGCAATTCACAGCTTCGCAAAACGTCAAATGACTTGGTTCAGGAAGATGGAGAAGGAGGGAGTAAAAATTAATTGGATTCGAACCGAAGAAATTGAGGATGCTTATAAAATGGTTGATAAATTTTTGTCCGCCAATGCATAATATCCCTCCCGATATTAAAAACTATATCAAGAAGCGCACATCTTTGAAGTGGAAACTTTTTCCGCAATTAAACAAAAAATATGAAATAATTGTTGTTGTTCCTGTGCTTGCCGAGTATGAAAATCTTAAAGTATTAGTAGAATCATTAGAACTTT
The DNA here is from genome assembly GCA_024103215.1 of Melioribacteraceae bacterium. Lineage (GTDB taxonomy): Bacteria > Bacteroidota > Ignavibacteria > Ignavibacteriales > Melioribacteraceae > JAGFIY01. The sequence continues at coordinate 13,533 of JAGFIY010000035.1, forward strand.
GCGATAAGGTAAACACAAGCTGTTTAGTGATTTTTGTGGTAAATAATGTTGAAAATGCTTCGATTGCTGTAAAAGAAAATAATGATGCATCGTACAAATATCTTTTGGAAAAAATAACTCAACAGAATGAAAATTTTTTAGATTTTGCGGTTGTTGATGCTTATTCACGAAACTTAGCTTTGGATGTCAAAAACGGCGGAGTCGGACTCGCAAGAAAAATAGGAATGGATCTCGCGCTTGGTTGTTTCGATTATAATACTCCTTTAAGAAAAGCACTGGTTTGCCTTGATGCCGATTGTACAGTAAGTTCAAACTATTTCGATAGAATAAAAACTCAATTTATAAATAACAATTTCGATGCGGCTTATCTTAACTACAATCATCCTTTACCCGAAGATGAAGAAAAGTTAAAGGCCATAATTTGCTACGAAATTTTTCTAAGATTTTATCTGCTTGGACTTTCATTTGCCGGATCAAGATTTGCAATTCAAACAATAGGCTCAACAATGATCTGTTCCCCTGAAGCATATGTTAAAGTAGGCGGGATGAACAAGAGAAAAGCAGCCGAAGATTTTTATTTCATGGAGGCTCTCGCAAAAAATTATGATGTCCATATGATTAAAGATGCTTTTGTTTATCCTTCAAGCCGGGGTTCGTGGAGAGTACCTTTCGGCACCGGGCAAAGAGTAAACCGATTTCTTGAGAAAAAACAGAATGAGTATCTTCTTTATTCCATAAAGTCATTTAAGATTTTAAAGGAATGGAACACAATTTATTTGAATAAAGGCAGTTATTCTCCAGAAGAACTTATGAGAAAAGCAGAATTGATTGATAAACATCTTTTTGATTTCCTATCCGCTAATAATTTCCTGGAAGATTGGCGGAAGATTTTTAAGAATTCGAAGCACCAGGATCAAATAGACAGACAAAAAACCTTTTGGTTTGATGGTTTTAGAACTCTTAAATTAATTCATTATTTAAAAGACACTGCTTATCCTCAGCAACAGATGTTTGATGCTGTGGATGAATTATTGAAGCTCTTTAATTTCGCATCAATTCCCAGTAGAGAATCTAACAATATACCAGGAATTGAGACTCAAAAACGATATCTTTCAATTCTAAGAAATCTTACAAATTCCCTTACTTAGATATTCAAGCGTCACTTTGCTATATTTAGTCCTTCAAATTTGAGGAATGAATGGATTTTATTAAAAAATTACAGCAAATTAAAGAAAAGTACGACGGTATCACAGAAAAGTTAAGCAATCCCAATATTGTATCCGATCAAGAAAAATTAATAAAACTAAGCAAAGAAAGAAGTGAGCTTACCGAGCTTGTTGAAGCATACAACGAATATACAAAGGTTGAGAAGAACATTGAAGGCAACAAAGAAATTATTGATTCTTCTAAAGAATCGGATTTGGTTGAACTTGCCGAAATGGAAATGGAAGAGCTTGAAGAAAAAAAATCTCAACTGGAAGAAAAAATTAGAGTGCTTCTTACACCAAAAGATCCACACGATAATAAAAACGTAATTGTTGAAATTCGTGCAGGTACTGGCGGCGACGAAGCAGGATTGTTTGCATCCGATCTTTTCAGAATGTACAGTCGGTATGCCGAGTTGAAACATTGGAAGTTGGAGATTATCGATATTAACGAATCCGTAATGGGAGGATTAAAAGAAGTAGTGTTTAACCTTTCGGGCAGCGATGTTTACGGGGCAATGAAATTTGAGAGCGGAGTTCACAGGGTGCAGCGCGTACCACTTACTGAAGGTAGCGGAAGAGTTCATACATCGGCAGCATCCGTTGTTGTAATTCCAGAAGTTGAAGACGTTCATGTTGATATTGACCAGAATGATCTTCGAATTGATGTTTATAGATCCGGAGGAGCCGGTGGTCAGAACGTGAATAAAGTTGAAACTGCTATTAGAATAACGCATATTCCAACAGGGATTGTGGTTCAATGTCAGGATGAAAGATCTCAGTTGAAAAACAGGCAGAAAGCAATGAAAGTGCTTAAAGCACGTTTATACGATCAGAGGATGCAGGAGAAAAACAGTGAGATTGCAGCACAAAGAAAATCAATGGTTAAAAGCGGTGATAGAAGCGATAAAATTAGAACATATAATTTTCCGCAAAACCGTTTAACCGATCATAGAATTGGATTGACATTGTACAATCTTGCAAATATTATGGAAGGTGATTTGGATGAAATGATCGAAAAACTTCAAATTGCTGATAAAACCGAGCGAATGAAAGCAATGTAATCTGGGAGATAAAAAATGAAAATCTTAACAAGATTAATCGTACTGGTTTATATGATTTTGGTGATGGGAGGATGTGCACAACTTAAGAATTTAGGAATCGGCACACAAGGTTCCGGTGGACTTACTGAAGAAAAAATTGCCCAAGGACTTAAAGAAGCTTTGCGAATCGGTTCAAAGGATGCAATTAATATTGTCGGTAGAACTGATGGTTTTTTTGGAAACCAACTCATTAAAATACTGCTTCCCCCGGAAGTTCAGAAAATTGAATCAACGTTAAGAACCGTAGGATTAGGAAATTATGTTGATGATTTTGCCTTGTCATTAAACCGAGCAGCAGAAAAAGCTTCGGGCGAGGCTTTCTCAATTTTTGTCGATGCAATCACTCAAATGACAATCGGCGATGCTATTAACATATTAAACGGTCCCAACGATGCAGCGACACAATATTTTAAGGAGAAGACAAGCCTTAAGTTAGAAAACATGTTCAGGCCTATCGTAAATGATGCACTAAATTCCGTAGGAGCAACAAAGACTTATAACGATCTTACGGCAAAAGTAAAAACAATTCCATTTGTTAATATTGAAATGACAGATCTGGAAACATATGTTACGGGCAAGGCACTTGATGGTCTTTTCTTGATGATAGCAAAGGAGGAGGAAAAAATAAGAACATATCCCGCGGCAAGAGTCACACAACTTTTACGAGATGTATTTGGAAAATAGAATATGACAACTCTTTTCAGCATGTTTAGATTCAGCGAAATTTATTTGAGAATAAATACCTATTCATGAATAAGATCTTAATTGTCTCATTCTATTGGCCTCCTTCAGGAAAGGCTTCGCATCATTGGCCTCTTAAAATGGCTAATCGTCTTTTGGAAGAAGGATGGCTGCCATCTATTCTTACTGTAAAAGAAGACACATTTACTGACCCCGATCCGGATCTAGAAGATGCAGTCGATCCAAGAATTAATGTTATTCGAACAAAATTTTGGGACCCCTTTGCTGTTTACAAAAAGTTTCTCGGAAAATCCGAGAACAGCTCACTGGTTGCATCTGAAGCATTATCTCTAACAGATAAAAGTATAAAGCAGAGAATATCGATTTGGATAAGAATGAATCTTTTTATCCCGGATGCCAGAGTAGGATGGGTAATTCCGGGTTTTAGAGAAGCAAAAAAAATTCTTAAAAATGAAAAATTTGATGCGATTCTATCTAACGGACCGCCCCACTCGACTCACCTTCTTGCGAAAAAAATATCAAAAAAGTATACAATTCCTTTGGTCTCAGTATTTATTGATCCTTGGGTCGACATAGCATATTACAAAAATCAGAAGCGAAGTTTGTTTACAACTTGGATTGATAACAGGTTCGAAAAGTCTGTAATACAAAGCTCTTCCAAATTGATTTTTGTTACTAATACAATGAATAAGTACTTTAAGAATAAGTATAAGTCTATTGATGATAAATCGTACTTACTTTACTGGGGATATAATGAAGAAAACTTTTCTGATGTAAATAAAAATAAAAAGAACGATGAATTGGTAATTCTCCATGCAGGGAATATATTCGATTATCAAAATCCGGTTCTGTTTTGGGAAGAAGTTAAGCGAGAAATTGAAAACGGAATGAGGATAAAAATTCGTTTTGTCGGTACTGTTAGCCCTCAGGTAAAAAAGTCGATTTCGGAATTTAAACTTGATGATATAACTGAATATAAAGGATTTCTTCCATATAAAAATGTTATCGAGGAAATAGTAAATTCCGATATACTTTTAGTTTGCGCAACTGAACCTCGACACGTTCCCGGAAAACTATTTGAGTATATGAGATCGGGAAATAGAATAGTTGCATTCGGCGAAGATAATCAGGAGGTTAGAGAAATTCTGAATCGTACAAATGCTGGCGAGTTATTTTCTTATGATGATGATCTCAAAGGAGTTTTGAGAGGTGGCAACAGAGAAACTAATATGGAAGAAGTAAAGAAATTTGATAGAAATAATATAGCTTTAAGACTAGCTGAAATATTAAAGGAATTATAAAATTGATTTGTACAGCTCAAGATACTTTTGGGCAACAATCTTTTCGGTAAAATTATTCAATACCTTCTCTCTGGCATTTATTCTCAAGTTATTTGTTACACTTAATTTTTCAACAAGCCAGTTAATTGCCTCCGCAAGTTTTACCGGTGAAACTTCATCGGCTAAATATCCGTTTAGTTTGTGATCTATCATATCGCTCATCCCGCCGATATTAAAAGCAGCCGTCGGCACGCCACAGCTAAGTGCTTCCATCACAGTGTTGGGGAGATTATCTTGAATTGATGGAGCGACAAATAAATCAGCGGCGTTGTAACAGTTAACTATTTCCTTATCGTTGTTCAACCTTCCCGTAAATATTGTTTTAAAAGGAATTTCTTTAAAATGTGATTGATCTCCCGCACCCATTACTATAATCTCAATCTTCTCTTTCAAGAGGGGATATTTTTCATCAAGCAATTTTAATGCTTCGAGAAGAAGATGAAATCCCTTTCGCTTTTCTTTGAGCGTCATTGTTGCAAATAATATATGAAGTTTATCGATCGATAAATTCAACTTCTGTTTTGAAATCGATTTGTCGGTTGGTGAGTAAAGTTCTGTGTTAATGGGATTTGGAATCGGTGTAATATCAAATTTTTCAAGTAAAGTGCTTGATTTTGCTTCACCGGCGAGCCATTTGCTGCAGGTAACAAAATTGATTTTTGCGTCGTTGAATAATTCAATTTTTCTAGCAAAAATTGTGGAAGAAGTATCTTGATCGCTTTTGAGTTTTAGTGCAGGACAGTTGCCGCAGCGAGATTTAAAATTACCGCATTTGTTATCGTAATGGCATCCGCCGGTGAATGCCCACATATCATGAAGTGTCCACACAACAGGTTTATTTATTTTAAACAAACTCCTTAAAGTTTGTAATGAAAAGAAACCCTCGTTTATCCAATGAAGATGAAGTATATCTGCTTCTCTCACTAAATTATTTTTTGAAAGGTTTAAACCGAGCAGAGGGAAGGAAAATCTTCCGTATTCTTTCTTTGTCAACAAACTGATTAAAGAAAAATCAATTCCTTTTCTTATAACTGTATATAACTTACTTAACGAGCCGGATCCAGCTGGAATTACATTATTATCCTTTCCGGATTTTGTTTGAACCAATATATTAGAGTCCACACCCATGCTTAAAAGAGCATTATGAATATTGAAACAAGCACGTGCTGCTCCGCCAATAGTATCAGAGTTATTTATGTGAAGTACTTTCATTGCTCTCTATAAGCATAAATATTTAATTGAAGATCCAGAGCGGGATTACTTTTGATTTTTCTATCGATAAATGGTGTATTTCTATCTGCTTCCTGCCGTATAAAATATCTAAAACCGGATTGTTCGAATATCTTTAGTATTTCTCCTAACTTTTGTTCGCAGTTCAAATAAGAATGATATTCCAAAAAAATATTTTTTACTTTATTTAAACTATTTTTACAATCGGATAGAACTTCGTATTCTGCTCCTTCAATGTCAATCTTCAATAAATCTACAATTTCTTCCTTTCGTAATAATTCGCTTAGGCGTATTGATTGGACTATAATTTTTTCGCCTTCAGTGAACATCGATGATCCATCTGCCCCGGATTGTGAGATTTTAACTCCATCATCATCTTTCCAGACTGCTTTATTGTATGCAGTAACGTTAGTCATTCCATATGATTTTATATTCTGCATTAGGACCGAATAAACATCTGGATCAGCTTCAAAGGCATGTATTTTACTTTGGGGATAAAGGCGAGAGAAATATAAACAGCTTGTTCCAACGTTCGATCCGCAATCGTAAATAATGGGTCGATCAGAAGCAGA
>JAGFIY010000069.1 GCA_024103215.1 Melioribacteraceae bacterium
ACAAACCCAAATCGTAGAAGAAATCGAAAGACGATTTTCGGTTGCGGATAAAATGGAAGCGGCGATTGATGAAAGTCTTAAAAAATCAGAAGCACTCAGACAAAGTATATTAAAGCAAGCGTTTGAGGGAAAATTAGTCCAAAACAGTGCATTATAATAGACAAAATCCGGCCTTATCTCCATTATAAATTTTTATAGTGGAGAATATTGATAATATCTCCATTATAAACTATCTTGGTGGAGTTAAATTAGAGGTTCAAAGTGGATATTGCTGAATTTAAATCGGGTCAATTGATCCAACAATATCAATATAAGAGCTTTAGTCCTTCCAAAATAAATAATGAATGGACTTGGAGAGACCCCAAAATAAATACTTTATTAGCTGAAGCTAATATTAAATTGGGGGAAATCAATGCGTTTTCGCTTTATGTTCCGAATATAGACTTTTTCATTTCGATGCACGTTATAAAAGAGGCGACTACTTCGAGCAGAATAGAAGGAACAAAAACCAACATAGATGAAGCACTTTTATCGATTGATGAAATTGATCCTGAAAAACGTGATGATTGGCATGAAGTTCAAAATTATATTCATTCTCTAAATTATTCTATTGCGAAACTGAAAGAATTACCGGTATCAACCCGGCTTCTTAAAGAAGCGCATAAAATTTTACTCTCCGGCGTAAGAGGAGAAACTAAACAACCGGGTCAATATCGTACGAGTCAAAATTGGATAGGCGGAGCGACATTAAAGGACGCAGTTTTTATTCCCCCTCATCATTCGGAAGTTTCCGATTTAATGAATGATTTGGAAAACTTTATTCATAACGAAACAATAGACGTACCGCATTTGATCAGAATAGCGATTATACATTACCAATTCGAAACCATCCATCCTTTCCTTGACGGGAACGGTAGATTGGGTCGTCTGTTAATTACTTTGTATTTAGTCTCTGCCGGTTTGTTAGATAAACCAACACTTTATCTTTCGGATTTTTTTGAAAAGAAAAAGTCGTTGTATTATGACAATCTTACATTTGTTCGAACTTCTGATAATCTTGCACAATGGATCAAATTCTTTTTGGTTGCAGTGATAGAAACTTCGGATAAAGGGATACAAACTTTTAAAGAGATTCTTCGGCTCAAAGATGAAATCGAGGGAAAAAAATTATTGTCATTGGGAAATCGGATTCAAAATGGTAAGACTATAGTTTCTCATCTTTATAGAAAACCGATCATAAATGTAAAGGAAGTTGAAAAAATACTGGATGTGACCACAAAACCGGCAAATAGAATAATTCAAGACTTTGTAGAGATGGGTATTCTTGAAGAAATAACCGGTTATAAACGAAACAGGTTATTCTTATTTAAAGATTATTATAAACTTTTTGCGGATAGTTAATTATGACAGCATCATCTATAGTTTCTAAAGTTTGGAATTACTGTAATATTCTTCGCGACGACGGCGTAAGTTACGGCGATTATCTTGAACAGCTTACTTATCTGCTCTTCCTTAAAATGGCTTATGAATATTCCAAGCCGCCGTTTAATAGGCAAACAATAATCGACAAAAAATATGATTGGGAATCACTTAAAAATAAAACAGGTGCAGAACTTGAAGTCCACTATGTAACACTGCTTAATGAACTCGGCAAAAAGAAAGGAATGATCGGTGAGATATTCTTTAAATCGCAGAATAAAATTCAAGATCCGGCTAAGCTGAAAAAACTTATTGATCTAATTGATGAAGAAAACTGGCTTACGCTGGAAACTGATGTCAAGGGAGATATTTATGAGGGGCTTTTAGAGAAAAATGCAGAAGATACAAAGAGTGGAGCCGGACAATACTTTACGCCCCGTGCATTAATTAAAGCTATGGTTGAATGCATAAAACCGGAACCGATGAAGACAATTGCTGATCCGGCTTGCGGTACTGGCGGCTTCTTTTTATCGTCTTATGAATATCTGAGTAAATTAAAGTTAGATTCAGAGCAGAAAGAATTTCTGAAGTTCAATACCTTCCGAGGATGGGAAATTGTGCCTAGTGCTGCAAGGTTATGTTTGATGAATCTTTATCTCCACAACATAAGCGATATAGAAAGTGATCCGCCAATTATGCGAGAAGATTCGTTATTAAGCAAACCGAAACTTAATTATGATTATGTACTTACCAATCCGCCTTTCGGTAAAAAAAGCAGCATAACAATAACCAACGAAGAAGGAATACAAAAGAGAGAAACTTTAACCTATGAACGGCAAGACTTCTGGGTAACTACTTCAAACAAACAATTAAATTTTGTTCAGCACATAGTATCGATGTTAAAGCCGGATGGCAGCGCGGCAGTAGTTGTACCGGATAATGTTTTATTTGAAGGAGGCGCCGGAGAAACAGTTCGTAAAAATTTATTAACAAGAACTGATTTTCATACTATCTTAAGATTGCCAACCGGTTTATTTTACGCGCAAGGAGTTAAAGCAAATGTGATCTTCTTCGATAACAAACCGGCTAGTAAAACACCTTGGACCAAGGAAGTCTGGATATACGACTTAAGAACGAATCAGCATTTTACACTTAAGACTCAGCAAATGAAGTACGAACATCTTGAAGATTTTGTAAAATCCTATAATCCAAAGAATAGACATAGACGCACAGAGACAGAACAATTCAAGAAATTCACTTATGATGAAATAATCGCCCGCGATAAAACTAATCTGGACATCTTTTGGCTTAGAGATGAAAGTCTCGGTGATACTGACAACCTGCCCGACCCCGATATTCTTGCAGCAGAAATTGTGGAAAATATTGAAACCGGATTGGAAAGTTTTAAAGAGTTGATTGATAGATTAGAAACTAAATAAATATAATACTAATAATTAAATAAATGCTAGCAAAACTCTCACAAAATTAAAGCCGGATTCGTTCCGGCTTTTTTAATTTCCCTTTCCTACACTCATACACAAAAATTCTTGAGTTTTGCTTAATTGTAGGATAGATTTGTAAATAACACATCATATCCACGATTAAATTATGCATTCATACGAGAGCAACAACGAACTTCAATTTATTCTTGAAGGAACTGTTAAAGAAACCGGCGAAAATTTCTTCAATGCCTTGGTTCAAAACTTATGCAAAGCAATTAACACATACGGTGCTTGGGTAACCGAATATATCCCCGAAGAAAAACAACTGCGAGCATTAGCATTTTGGCTGGATGATAAGTTTGTTCCTGAATACGAATATCTTATTACAAATACACCATGCGAAGCTGTAATAAGTGATGCAAAGTATGTTCACATCCCGGATAACGTCATAGAACTTTACCCAAACGATCCCGACCTGCCGAGAATGAATGCCGTTAGTTATCTAGGAACTCCTTTTGTTGATGAAGACGGAACAATACTCGGACACATAGCTGTTCTGCATGATAAACCTCTACCCGAGGACCAAAGGATAACTTCAATCTTCAATATATTTGCCGATCGCGCAGCGGCAGAACTTAAAAGACTACGTGCACTAAAAAAACTTAAAGAGCGAGAAGAAAAATTAAGCAGACTTATCGATTGCACGATGGATGCATTCCTTGAATTTAACGACGCTGGAGTTTTAACTCTTGTTAATCCGGCTGCGGAAAAATTATTAAAATCCAAGACCGGAAATCTTATAGGAAAAAATGTTCGAAATCTATTAACTAAGGATTCTGCGCAAAAGATTTCCGTTCTTAAGCAGCAGATAAATTCAACTAACAGCAAGGGGAATTATTTATGGATTTCGGGCGGACTCCAAGTAATTATTGCAGAAGATGAATCATTTTTTGCAGAAGCAAGTCTTTCATCATACAAAATAAATAACAATTCCTATTATATCCTTATACTGAGAAATATTGAGGAAAGACTTAAAGCCGAGCAGCAAATAAATGATTTAACGAATACCGCGTACTACCTAAATGAACAGATTCGCGAACTGAACAACTACGATGAGATAATTGGAAAAAGTCCGCTACTAATTTCAGCCCTGGAAGAAATTGAAAACGTTGCCGATACTGATACAACAGTCTTAATCCTAGGTGAAACAGGAACCGGGAAAGAATTATTTGCAAGAGCAATCCACAACAGAAGTTATCGAAAGAACAAACCGCTTATTAAACTGAACTGCGCTGCAATGCCTGCAGAATTAATCGAAAGTGAATTATTCGGTCATGAACAAGGAGCATTTACCGGTGCAACTAAAAAAAGAGAAGGCAGATTCAAACTTGCTGACAGAGGTACAATTTTTTTGGATGAAATCGGTGAGCTCCCGCTTGCGCTTCAAGCAAAACTTCTTCGTGTGCTGCAGGAAAAAGAATTCGAGCCGGTCGGTTCTTCGCTTACCGAAAAAGTTGATGTGAGAGTAATTGCAGCAACAAACCGTGATCTTGAAGAGGAGGTGAAAAAAGGAAATTTTAGGGAGGATTTATATTATAGACTAAATGTTTATCCGATACAAATTCCGTCTCTCCGAGAGAGAGGAGATGATATAATTCTTCTCGCTGAAAATTTCGCCAAAAAATTTTCCGCCAAGCTTTCAAAAAAGATTGAACCATTAACCGAAGAAGCAAAAATTAGACTGAGATCATATAAATGGCCGGGAAACATTCGTGAACTTCAAAACGTAATTGAGCGAGCCGTAATAACATCAAAGAAAGGTTGGCTTAATTTAAGTTTGCTGCAGCCTGAAAATAAGACCATATCTCAAATCCCATTAAAAGAACCAACCACCATAAAAACTCACTCGGAGATTCTAGATTTTGAAAGATCAAATATAATAGCTGCTCTAAAAGCGTGCAATTGGAAAGTAAGCGGTAAAAACGGCGCGGCAAATTTAATCGGAATTCCGCCAACGACTCTTTCATCCAAAATCAAATCGTTTAATATCATCAGAGATAATTCTTAGTTAATTAACGATATCTCGTTATTAATTATTACGAAATTTCGTGATTCACGAAATCTCATAAGTTTAATATATTTTCATTTCTCTCATAAATTGTTGTAGAACAAGCATTTAGGATCTTCACTCCTGTTTGGCACATAAAATGAGTAAACCCATTCAAACAGTCAACAACTAACTCAAAACATATACAAACAAATAGGAGGTACAAAATGAATAAACCAAATGTAATGAACGGAGTAAATCTCGATGATTTATTCGGAACAATAGAAGCGATTAAGGAATCCCCCTCAATTGCAAAATTCAAATTCACCGCAAAAAATAAATGGATGCGCGGTGGTCATAACAGAACTACAATCAAAGATTTTTACGGAGCATGCCAAACACAGGTTAGAGATAAAGCATTCGTGTTTGATGCAGATGAACCGCCGGTACTTTTAGGAGAAGATCAAGGCGCAAATCCCGTTGAATATGCATTAACAGCATTAGCCGGATGTGTTACTACAGCTTTAGTTTATCATGCGGCAGCCAAAGGAATTAAGATTGATGAAGTCGAATCAACTTTGGAAGGAGACTTAGATTTACACGGTTTTCTTGGTTTGCGCGATGATGTAAGAAACGGTTACGAAGGTGTGAACATCAAATTTAAAATAAAGGCTGATGTTCCGCAGGAAAAACTTAAAGAAGTGTTGATGCTTGGGCCTACATTCTCACCTGTTTATGATATCTTCACAAACGCTGTCCCCGTAAAAGTAATGCTCGATCAAGACGATATGATGGAAAAAGAAATGATGAACTCAGAAATGATTAACGGTTAAATCAAAAGTTGCTGCAGCATTAAATTGAAACCCGCTTCGGACAAAAATCCCTTGCGGGTTTTATTTTGTCAACTTTGGTCGGTTTCGTTATTCGACGCGTAATAATTTTTTAATCTATGCCTGATTTGAAG
>JAGFIY010000078.1 GCA_024103215.1 Melioribacteraceae bacterium
AAACAAAACTGTATTTTTTCTCTGCGCCTTCGCGGTAAGGTAATAAAAATCAACCGCAAGGGACGCAAAGGTTATCTTACAGAGTTGTAACCTCCCAGCACACCGTTTTTAGATAACACAATTTGCCAAAGCTGATTTTTATTTCTTGCTCTAAATGCACCGGCACAAGAGAGCAAAAAGTATTTCCACATTCTATAAAATCTTTCACCGTATTTGTCTTTTAGTTTCTGCCAATTATTATCGAAATTTTTGTACCAAGCCATCAGTGTTCTGTCATAATAAGCACCGAAATTATGCAGGTCTTCAACAATAAACATTTTTTCAACTGCTTTGCCGAGTTGTGCAATAGACGGAAGCATCCCGTTCGGGAAAATATATTTGTGTGTCCAAGGGTCTGTACTCTTTGCCGAATGAATTCCGCCGATTGTGTGAAGAAGAAATAATCCGTCATCCTTCAAACATCTTGATGCAACCTTGAAATACTCTTTGTAGTTTTTGTAACCAACGTGTTCAATCATACCAACAGAAACAATTCTGTCAAACTTTTCATTAAGTTCACGGTAATCCTGCAAACGAAATTCAACGGGTAAACCCTCACACATTTCTTTACCGAGAGCGACTTGCTCTTTTGATACGGTAATGCCCACAACTTTAACTCCATATTTTTCGGCGGCATATTTCCCAAACGCTCCCCATCCGCAGCCGATATCGAGCACTTTCATTCCAGGTTCTAGATTAAGTTTTTTACAGATTAGGTCTAACTTGTTTTCCTGGGCTTCGTCCAGTGTTTCGGCATTTTTCCAATAAGCACAACTGTAATTCATTCTTTTATCGAGCATATTTTTGAACAAATCGTTTCCCCAATCGTAATGTCTTTCACCGATGATAAATGCACGTCTTCTTGCCTGCATATTTAATAAGTAAAATCCCGCAAGTTGAAAAGCAATTTTAAGATTGCGTTTAACTTTGTTTTGCAAATTTGCACGCACGATTCTAAATATTAACTCATCAATTTTTTCTGCATCCCACCATCCGTCCATATAAGATTCGCCTAAGCCGAGTTCGGCTTGAGTAATAACGCGTTTATAAAAACGGTTGTTATGAACTTTTATATCCCACGGGTTACTTCCGTTAATTTTGATACCGGCAAGGTTAAGTAAATCTTCCGCGAGCTTCTTATAATGATCTTTCATAAGCTCTCCTTGTCGTTTAACTTTTCTATTTTATTACAAAATTTTTCCCGACACCCGTTTCAACATAATCAGCATCAAAGGCATCTTTAAACATTTCTCTTGCTGCATCTCCCGTGCAATGAGTAGGCGCAACAGATAAAACAACCATCCCGTACAATTTTTGAATCACATCGTTTATTTCTTCCTCGCTTGATCTCAATAAATGAAATCCACCAAGCACAAGGTATATAAGCTCATCGGGGAACTTATCTTTAATCTTTTGAACAATTTTAACTATCCCCGGGTGAGCGCAGCCTGTGATAATGATCAGCTCATTCGGTCTTCTAATAACTAGAGATTGTTCCGGGATTGCGGCTTTAATTTCACCGGATGAAAATACATCGGGCAAAATTTCCGTAAAATCGGAAACGGGAATTGAATTTGCCCCGCTTTCCTTAATCAAAGTAATTAACTCAAGAGGAAATGATTGTGGAAAATACACGTTCACTTTAGAATTAATACTTAGAAAATCCTTTAATCCACCGGTATGATCGTGATGAAAGTGAGATAAGAAAACCGTATCAATTATTTTAGGATCGATACCGAGTTTTTCCATATTGCTTAAAAGAATTTTTCCGTTATCGCCCGTATCAAACAGTATTTTGTTTTTATCGGTATCAATAAAACAGGAAAAACCCCAATCAGTTTGCAAGCTTTCTTTGAAAGAATTATTATCATACAAAACGGTGAGATTTACCGATGAAATTTTATTATTTGTTTCTTTTATTTCTTCCATTTAATCTCCTTCAAAATTGACAATGGATTTAAGTTTTTTTCAGTTTGTTTTCGAAATTAAATTTTAATCTATCCGATACCGGCGCGTGATCAATAATAAGTACGCCGTTTAAATGGTCAATTTCGTGTTGTATAACACGGGCTGATAAATCTTTAAATTCTCTTTCGATTTCTTTTTCGTTTTTATCTATGTACCTAACAAAGAGATTCACATTCCTGTTAACGTTTACGTTTGTATTCGGTAAACTTAGGCAGCCTTCTTCCAAGTGCTCGTTTCTGAATCCCGATAGTATTTCGGGATTAACCATTGTAATAAGTTCCTCGCCAACGTCCATAACTACAATTCTTTTCAATACTCCTATTTGTGGTGCGGCTAAACCTATTGCACGGTGTTCGTACATAATATCGGACATACTTTTAATCAAGCTGCGAGTTTTATCATCAATGTTCTTAACAGTCAATGCCGTGTCTCTTAATACTGAATCGGGATAAATTCTTAGTGTATATTTTTTCATTCCAAAATCCTCTGTCCAATTTGAATTTCGGAGTGTTCTTCAATTAATATTTTTAGATAATTCGGAAAACATAAAAGCAAAGAAGAACCGATTGCGAAATACCCGCACGGTGTGCCTTTTTTATATTCTTGCATTTCTTCGTAATCGACATAAATTCTGTTTACATTCAAAGACCCGACCGCAATTATTGCCATTGGAAAATCTCTTGTTTGAAAAACTGACCCGATAGACGCATTCTTTTTTACCGCCCTGCTGAACATTTCTATTCCCAAAAGATTTTCTAATCCTACAAAAACAGGCAGCCAGGATTTACCTTCGTTCTTTTTTGTGAAAATAAATTTCCCATCATACGGCGTTACCCAAAAGTGTTTGTTGCGGGGATTCAAATAAAATTTAATATACTTTCCGCCGATAAAATTTTTAGCGTAATCTCCGATAAAATCATTGAGAGCTATTTTTTTATTGTTCTTCGAAACGAGCAAACCTTCCGAGTTTATATCGCCAATCTTCATTACTTTTGCTTCAACCGGACTAATAACTGCGTTATCATCCGGGTTGAAATTTACTTTGGTGTATGTGTTAAAATTTTTATTTAAACCAAATTTATCGG
>JAGFIY010000154.1 GCA_024103215.1 Melioribacteraceae bacterium
AAGGTTTGGCACCTCGATGTCGGCTCATCGCATCCTGGGGCTGAAGAAGGTCCCAAGGGTTTGGCTGTTCGCCAATTAAAGCGGTACGTGAGCTGGGTTCAGAACGTCGTGAGACAGTTCGGTCCCTATCCTATGCGGGCGCAGGATACTTGCGAAGAGTCGCTTCTAGTACGAGAGGACCGAAGCGAACGAACCTCTAGTGTACCAATTGTCACGCCAGTGGCATAGTTGGGTAGCTACGTTCGGAAATGATAAGCACTGAAAGCATCTAAGTGCGAAGCATACTTCAAGATTAGGTATCCCTTCCTTTATTGGACTGAAGACTCCTTGGAGATGACAAGGTTGATAGGCTGCAGGTGTAAGTATGGTAACATATTCAGCCGAGCAGTACTAATAAGTCGTGAGACTTAACCAATTTTTTATTAAAATATGGAATCTTTCGGATTCTGCTCTTTCAAAATTTATTTTTTGTTTTCACCTGTTTTACAGGTTAAAGTTTTCTGGTGACTATAGCTACGGGGAAACACCTCTTCCCATTCCGAACAGAGAAGTTAAGCCCGTAAACGCCGATGGTACTGCATGGGAAACTATGTGGGAGAGTAGGTAGTTGCCAGGATTTTATTTTTAACCCTCAATTGTATTTATAATTGAGGGTTTTTCTTTTTAAAAGCTTTTCACTCATCAAATTCTTTTAAATGACTTTTAATAAATGTTAGTTTCTTTCCTGACCGCTAAGATGTGTTTTAATTGCTTTAATTAAATCTGAATCTATACCGTTATCGATAGAATCATCAGAATGTATATTTCCTTCAATTTCTAATTTTTTATGTGGGCCTTCAAACTGATTGAGTAGAGAATTCAAATAATTTTTTTCTTCCATGATTATATGATAATCATCTTTACTTTTTGCTGAAATTATTATTTTTTTATCTGTTTCGGTGTGTGAACAGTTTGTTAGAACTGATTGGAATAATGGCCGATCATTACTTATTTTTTCAAGTAACCAATCCCATATGGTTTTGAAACCCAGCAATACATTTGGCTCACTTGATTTTTCAACTATAGTCTTAATTTCTTTTTTGACTTGTACTTTTTCTTCAAGATTTATTGGGTTGGTCTTTTTTTTTTGAAAGGAGTCGCTTCTAATATGTTCAAGAACTGAGGAGATCGTTGATGATTTTTCAAGTCCGATTAAATAAGCTAAAGAAATTTCTAACTTCAATTTTTGGTTTGATGCGGATTTGATTTCGTAACTGACTCTGTTAATGAAATTTAAAATCCTTAATACGTCTCCTTCGGAAAAGGCATCTTTGTATTCAAGATATCGCTCCCTGTAAATTTCTGCAGATTCAATCAACGTACTGTCTTTCCTTATTATTACGGTTAAAATGTTGCGGAAATGTTCGTTAAGACCATTTACAAAATCGATAAAGTTCCAACCGTTCTCATAAATTTTATTTGTTATTTCAAAAGCGGAATCGAATTTTTTCTGTAGGATTGCATCTGAAACATCAAAATAAATTTCATCATCAATTAAATTAAGCATTTTGGATAATTCATCGGCATCAACATTTGTTCCGCAGAACGATACAACTTGATCGAAAAGACTTTCCGCATCACGCAATGCTCCATCCGCTTTTTTGGCGATAAGTGTTAACGATTTATCGTCTATTTTAATATTTTCTTCTTCAGCAATTTTACTCAAAAGTTCTTTTATCGTATTTAATTCGATTCGTCTAAAATCAAAACGCTGACAACGGGAAATAATCGTTAATGGTACTTTATGTACATCAGTTGTTGCGAAAATAAAGATTGTATGTGCTGGAGGTTCTTCCAAAGTTTTTAGAAGTGCATTGAATGATTCTGTGGTCAACATATGAACTTCATCAATAATATAAACTTTATATCTGCCTTTTGTAGGCGAATATTTAACTGATTCTCTAAGTGTTCTAATCTCTTCAATTCTTCTGTTGGAGGCACCGTCAATTTCAATTATGTCCATCGATTGAGAAGAATTGAAAATTTTGCACATCTCACAAGTGTTGCAAGGTTCTCCTTGTTGCGGAGATAAACAATTAATACTTTTAGCAAAAATTCTTGCCGTGGTTGTTTTTCCAACACCTCGAGGACCCGCAAATAAATATGCGTGAGCAATACGGTTGTTCTGAATTGCGTTTTTTAAAGTTGTGCTGATGTGATTTTGTCCAACCACTTCAACAAATTTTTGAGGACGCCACTTTAGAGCCGTTACAAGAAAAGACATATTATTTATCCGTTGTTACGAGTGAATCAAAATTTATTTTCTTTGAGATGATTTTGCAAATGATTTCCAAATATTTTCTGTCGATATCATTAAATGATGAGTAGCTATAACTATCTAAATCTAGAACGGCGACTGCTTTATTTTCTTTAATTACTGGGGCTACGATCTCTGACCTCGAACCGGAATCGCAAGCGATGTGACCGGGGAATTTATCGACATCATCCACGATGATTGTTTCAATTTGCTCAAACGATTTTCCGCAGACACCTTTGCCAATCTTAATTTTTGTACAAGCAGTTTTACCTTGAAATGGTCCCAAATAAAGAAATTCCCCATTAAAAATATAAAAACCGACCCAGCTTATTTTATCAAATGATTCCTTAAGTGCAGCGGTGATATTAGAAAGATTGGATAATGCCGGAACCCTCTCGTCAATGAGTGAGTCAATTTGCGAAATAAGTGATGAATAAATTTCTTCGTCCGCAGCGGATTTATTTATTTTTAGACTTTCGGACATTCGATTTTTTCGTTACAGTTTTACTCGTTTTATTGGTTTTTCGTTTGGGTTTTTCAAATACAATCTCGATCGCATCTTTTATGTTTTCGATACATATAATATTTAATTCACTTTTTACCGCATCTTTAATTTCGGAAAGATCTTTTTCATTTTGGCTTGGTATTAAAACGGTTTTAATTCCGCTTCTTTTTGCGGCAAGAAGTTTTTCGTTTAAACCGCCTATTGCAAGAACTCGCCCTCGCAGGGTGATTTCACCTGTCATTGCAATGTCGCTCTTAGCTGGTTTTCCACTGAAAGCGGAATACATTGCGAGTGCAAGTGTTATTCCTGCTGATGGTCCATCTTTGGGAATAGCTCCTTCAGGAAGATGAATATGAACTTCTTTTCCTTTATAAAAATTTTCATTAAGTCCCAAGGAGTTAGCATTTGAACGAAGATAACTTAAAGCTGCAATTGCAGATTCTTTCATAACATCTCCGATCTGTCCTGTTAACGTAAGTTTCTCGCTGCCATTCATCACTGTTGCATCGACATTTAAAATATCTCCTCCAACGCTAGTCCAAGCTAATCCTGTAATGCTTCCTATACGTGCTTCTTTTTCAGCCTTTTGTTGTCTGAAACGCGGTACACCTAAATAACTCTCAATTTTACCCGGATCGATGGTAAATGATTTTGGAAGAGATTTTTTCCCGTTTTTCTTTTGAAGTACGATATCTCGAGCAGTTTTTCTAAGAACTGAAGCAATTTCTCTCTCCAGGTTTCTTACTCCGGCTTCCCGCGTATAAGATTCAATAATAGATTTCAAAGCTGTGCCTTTAAAGTCAATATTAATTTCGGAAAGACCATGTGCCTTTAATTGCTTTGGAATTATATGCTTTTTAGCAATTTCTTCTTTTTCATGAATTAAATAACCAGGAAGTTCAATAATCTCCATTCTATCCTGCAACGGGAGGGGGATATTATATTTTACGTTTGCAGTTGTTATAAACATTACTTGAGAAAGATCATAATCTATATCGAGATAATGATCGTTAAAAGTATGATTCTGCTCGGGATCAAGAACCTCCAGCATTGCTGAAGAAGGATCGCCTCGAAAATCCATACTCATTTTATCGATTTCATCCAGAAGGATTACGGGATTGATGGTTCCGGCTCGCTTCATTGATTGAACTATTTTTCCCGGCATCGATCCTATGTAAGTTCTTCTGTGACCTCGAATCTCGGCTTCGTCTCTAACACCGCCAAGACTTATTCTTACAAAATTTCTTCCAAGTGCTCTGGCAATTGATTTGCCTAGTGATGTTTTTCCAACGCCCGGAGGTCCTACAAAACACAATATTTGTCCGCGTATCTGCTTAACTAAATTCAGCACAGCAATGTGTTCAACTATTCGTTCTTTCGGTTTTTCCAACCCATAATGATCTTCGTCAAGTATCTTTCTCACATTTTTAAGGTCAAGGTTATCTTCGGTCTTTTTGTACCAAGGAACATCGCTAAGCCAATCCAAATAGTTTCTTATTACTGTAGATTCCGGTGAACTTGGCGGGGTTTTTTTCAGTTTATTGAATTCGTCCAATGCTTTTTCTTCAATTTCTTTGGGCATTTTAGCTTTCTTAATTCTTTCCCGCAATTTTGCAAATTCCGGTGATGCTTCTTCGTCATCGCCAAGTTCATCCTGAAGAATTCTTATCTGTTCGTTTATAATGAATCTTCGCTGCGTTTTTTGAATGTTTTCGTGAACTTTGCCTTCGATTTCCTTTTCGATTTTTAGTATCTCATTTTCTGAGTTGAGTATTTTTATTACTTCGTAAAGCTGGTCGATGAGTGTAAACTTTTGAAGGATTTTTTGTTTCACATCGATTGACTGGTTAATGTTTGCTGCGACGTAATATAATTTTCTGTCCGGTTCGGAGATGTTATCATACGCGCTTATCGCTTCGGAAGGAATGTTACGGTTAATTTTTACGTATTCCTTAAAAAGTGAAGTCATTTGTCTGATGAGAGCATTCTGTTCCCTTGCATCTTCCTTGGTTGGAAGAATTAAATCTATCTCAGCTTCAAAAAATTCTTTATTATCTGTAAACTTTTTAATTACTCCCGGTAGGATTCCATCAATCAATATTTTAAGAAGTCCGTTTGGAAGTTTGAGAATCTGAATAATCTTAGCTACAGTTCCTTCAAGATAAAGATCTTCTTTTTTGGGCGATTCCAAATCCGACTTTTTCTGTGCAGTCAGAAAAATATATTTAGATGTATCCAAAGCATGGTTAGCTGCGGTGATTGACTGTTTTCTTCCTACGAGAATTGGAAAAATCATATAAGGAAAAATGACAGTATCTCTTAGGGGGAGAACAGCCAGTTTTTCCGGAATCTCATCCACAATTAATTCATTAATCGATTTCGAACTTGTTTTTTCAGTCATAAACCTGTTTTCTCTATAATTTCATTAAAGATTTAGGGGACGAAATATAAAGAAATAAGCATGTCCGAACAAGGTAAGTAAAAAGCACATTTTTATTAACAGTACCATTTTGTTAATTTGATTTCATTAATTAAGGATTTAATATGATTGAAAAAGCTGTGTTTATATCTAGAATTGCAGGCAATATTATCCGTGAAGGGTTTGGAAAAAATCTGCAAATTGAATTTAAGACCAACAAAGCAAATATTGTAACTGACATCGACAAAAAATCCGAAAATATTATCAAAAATTTTATTAGAAAGGAATTCCCAACTCACGGTATTCTTGCAGAGGAATCCGGACATGAGAAAGGTTCTTCCGAATTCATCTGGGTAATAGATCCGCTTGATGGAACGACAAATTTTGCTCACGGACTTCCAATTTTTTCTGTATCTATCGGAGTAATAAAAGGAAAGGAAATAATTTGCGGTGTTGTTTATGATGTTATGCGTGATGAAGTTTATTCTGCAGAAAAAGGGAGCGGGTCACACTTAAACAGTAAACGAATTAAAGTAAGCTCAAATAGCCAAATTGAAGAATCGTTGCTTGTTACCGGTTTTCCATATAACATTTCCGAAAATCCCGATAATGCGATTGAAAAGTTTTCAACTATAATTAAAAAAGCTCGAGGAGTAAGAAGGCTCGGATCTGCAGCTATTGATTTTTGTTATGTTGCTTCAGGTGTGTTCGAAGGGTTTTGGGAGGTCGATTTGAATCCTTGGGATGCTTGTGCCGGGAAACTTTTGGTTGAAGAAGCCGGAGGAAAAGTTACTAATTTTGCGGGGGAGAATATCGATATTTACTCAAGACAATTTCTTGCAGGGAACGGAAAAATTAATTCTATTTTGGAAAATATTTTGGGAAAATAAAGTGAGAATTATTTCTAAGTACTTATAAAACAACTATTTAGAAAAAATTTTTATTGTATTCCCTTCTTAATTTTTATATCTTTGCTTTCTATGTCAAAAAATTTAGTTATAGCTATCGATGGACCGGCTGGTTCCGGTAAAAGTACCATTGCAAAATATCTAGCTCAAAAATTGAACGCTGTTTATGTTGATACCGGAGCAATGTACAGGGCAATTACTTTTTTGGCATTACGAAATGATATAGCAGATAATACTCCGGAAGTAATTAATTTAGTTCGTGATTTAGATATCAAGTTGAGATTTGAATTCGGAATTACTAGGGTGTTTGTAAATGACGAAGAAGTAACTCATAATATTCGAACCAAAGAAGTTAATGATAAAGTAAGCGATATAAGCAGGATTCCGGAGGTACGAGAAGAACTCGTTAAGATTCAAAAGAAACTCGGCGAAAATCAAACAATAGTTGCCGAAGGAAGAGATACTACAACAGTTGTTTTCCCTGAAGCAGATTTTAAAATTTTTCTTACTGCCGATCTTGATGTTCGCGCCGAAAGAAGATTTAAAGAATTTCTTGAAAAGGGAACAGAAATCGATTTGGATGCAGTAAAATCAAATCTTGCTGAAAGAGATAGAATTGACAGCAGTAGAAAAGTTAGCCCGTTGAAAAAAGCCGAAGATGCTTTTGAGTTAGATTCAACAAGCCTTACAATAAAAGAAGAACTTGATATGCTGCTTGAAAAAATAAAAAGTTTAAAAGAAACAGAGCCGCAATAAAACGTTATGTTAAACTAAAACCCCGTGTAAAATTATTTCTGCGGCGGAAATAATTGAACACAAGTATTTTTATTTGGAGGATAGATGTCCGAGTTAGAAAAAGAAAATACTTCCGAAGCTAAAAAAACGTCGGTGATGGATAATTACAAATTCATCAATGCTGACGACTATTCGGAAGAAGAATTAAAGTCGCTTGCCAAACTTTATACTGAATCTTTCCGTGATATTAAGGAAGGCGAAATTATCAAAGGCAAAATTGTCGGTATAAGCGGAGACAATGTTGTGCTTGATGTTGGTTTTAAATCCGACGGAACAATTTCAAGGAACGAATTTACTTCAACAGAAGAACTAAAACTTGGTGAAGAAGTTGATATAGTTATTGAAAGTGTTGAAGATGAAGAAGGAAACTTGATATTAAGCAAAAAACGAGCTGACTTTCTTAAAATTTGGGGTCAGATTATGGACGCTTATGAACAAGAAAAAATTATTCCCGGCAAAATTCTAAAAAGAATTAAAGGCGGAATGGTTGTTGATCTGCTTGGAATTGAAGCATTTCTTCCGGGTTCGCAAATTGATATTAGACCTGTGCGCGATTTTGATGCTTTTGTTGGTCAAACAATGGACTTCAAAATTGTTAAGATAAATGTTCCCACCGAAAACGTGGTAGTTTCGCATAAAGTTCTT
Source organism: Melioribacteraceae bacterium (assembly GCA_024103215.1). Classification (GTDB taxonomy): domain Bacteria; phylum Bacteroidota; class Ignavibacteria; order Ignavibacteriales; family Melioribacteraceae; genus JAGFIY01. Next base: position 7,569 of record JAGFIY010000154.1, read on the forward strand.
ATTGAAGAAACTATTGCTGACCAAAGAAAAGAAATTCTTGACGGATTGGAAAAAGGACAAATTCTTGAAGGTATTGTAAAAGCGATAACCGATTTTGGTGTGTTCGTTGATCTTGGTGGTGTTGATGGTTTGGTTCACATTACTGACCTTAGCTGGGGAAGAATTAATCACCCGAGCGAAGTTGTTAAACTTGACGAAAGTATTAAAGTTGTTGTTACAGACTTTGACAAAGAAAGAAAGAGAATTTCACTCAGTCTTAAACAACTGCTTCCGCATCCATGGGAAGAGATTGATCAAAAGTACAAGATCGGTGATAAAGTATCAGGTCGTGTTGTTTCATTAACCGACTACGGTGCATTTATCGAAATCGAAAAGGGAATCGAAGGTTTGATCCATATTTCGGAAATGAGTTGGACTCAGCACATCAGTCATCCATCACAGTTTGTTTCAATGGGTCAAGTTGTCGAAGCAGTTATTTTAAGTTTGGATAAAAATGAGAAGAAAATTTCTCTCGGAATGAAACAATTAACTCCCGATCCTTGGCAGGAATTGCTTAAAAAATATCCTGTAGGTTCAAAGCAGAAAGGTGTTGCGAGAAACCTAACAAACTTCGGCGTTTTCGTTGAATTGGAACCAGGAATTGATGGATTGATTCATATATCTGATTTATCGTGGACGAAGAAAATTCGTCATCCCGGCGAAGTTGTGAAAAAAGGCGAAGAAATTGAAGTTGTTGTTTTAGGTGTTGATACTGAACAGAGGAAAATTTCTTTAGGTCACAAGCAAGTTGAAGAAAATCCATGGACTAACTTTGAAAGAGAATATGCTGTGGGTAAATCAACGGAAGGTAAAGTTGTAAGAATAATCGAAAAAGGCGTTATTGCTGAACTACCTTTGGGTGTTGACGGTTTTATTCCTCAAACGCAGCTTTCGACAAATAAAGTTAAGAATCTTGCACTTTCATTTCCTGTTGATACTACTCTACCATTGAAGGTCGTGGAATTCGATAAAGAAAACAAGAAAATCGTTTTAAGTGTTCTCGCTGCTCTCAAAGAAAAAGATGATCAAACAATTGAAGAATATATCAACACACACAAACTTGAAAAAGTTACAGTCGACGATATAAAGAATGCAGATGCAGGCAAGTTTGATTCATCAGACTTTAATCTCTACGACGAGGCTGGAAATGATAGACCAAGAGAAGCTTCTACACCTCAGATAACCGAGGCAAAAGAAACTTCTAACAAGAAAAACGATGAATCTGAAGCCGAAAAACCTGAAGCCGAATCGAATAAAGAAGAAGAAACAAAAGAATAATTAAATGATTATTTAGGCTGTATCAATAACGGTTCAAACCGCTGGTACAGCCTTTATTATAAAGGAAATAATTTGTTAAAAGCAGCTTTTCATACATTAGGTTGCAAACTTAATTTTTCCGAAACCTCCACCATTGCAAAGCAATTTTCTAATAACGGTTTTGAAATAGTAGATTTCAATTCCTACTCGGATGTTTACGTAATTAACACTTGTACAGTAACTGAAAATGCAGACCGTGAGTGCCGCCAAATAGTAAGGCGAGCTTTAAGAAACAATCCGGAAGCATTTGTTGCAGTTGTAGGCTGTTACGCACAACTTCGTCCGGAAGAGATTGCTTCAATCGAGGGAGTAGATGCAGTGTTCGGAAGCAATGAAAAGTTTAATATTTTTTCACATATAAATAAATTTGAAAAAAGTCATCTTTCCTGCATTTATATAGACGATTCTGAAGGAAGAGAAAATTTCCACGAAGCACATTCAACCGATGCTGATTCAAGGACAAGAGCTTTTCTTAAAATTCAAGACGGCTGTGATTATAAATGTTCATTCTGCACAATTCCTCTAGCAAGAGGCGGCAGCCGCAGCCAATCTCAGAAGGATGTAATAAGTAGTTTTAAACAACTCCTTTTCAACGGATATAAAGAAATAGTTCTAACTGGAGTTAATGTTGGTGATTATTCTGAATCGGATGGAGAAAACTTATATTCGCTCTTATCACAGCTTGTTGAAATTGAAGGTGATTTTAGAATTAGAATAAGTTCAATCGAACCTAATCTGCTGAGTGAAGAGATAATGAATTTAACTTCTCAGACTAATAAACTAGTAAATCATTTTCATATCCCGCTGCAGAGCGGCAGCACAAAAGTTCTTCGGTTGATGAAACGAAGATATGATTCGGAACTTTACCGTGATTTGATTCTTAAACTTACCGAAAAGATCCCTAATATAGGAATTGGTGCAGATGTAATTGTTGGAACTCCTGGTGAAACGTTGGATGATTTTATGGAAACTTACGAATTTATTAAAGGTCTTCCCTTCAGCTATTTGCATGTTTTCACTTATTCAGAACGTCCGAATACTTATGCTTTAACTATGAACGGTCAAGTTGAAAAAAGCGAGCGAAAAAAAAGAAATCATATGCTTCGGATTCTAGGCGAAAAGAAAAAGAACGAATTTTATAGAAAGATGATTGGAAAAGAATTAACGATTCTTTTTGAGGGAAATCTTGCGGATAACGAAATGTTTGGTTTTTCTGATAATTATGTTCGCGTAAAACATCCTCTGAATTTTGACTTGGTTAATAAATTCACAAGTGTTAAAATTACGGATGTGATTAATGGTGTATGTGTTCCAGAATCAAATAAAATAACTTCAAAAAAAATATTAACCGGCTGAAATGAAAAAAATTCTTTTATCTCCTTTGTTCCTGCTATTTTTAACAAATCTTTATGCTCAATCAAATTCGAAAGATTTTCTTGATCTGCAAGCAGACCTGTACATGAATAATCAAACTTTAGCTGATCTCGATGAAAGTGAATACATCCAAGCTAAAAAAAGTGCTGGACTAGCAGTGCTCTATTCGCTTCTCGTACCTGGAATGGGAGAATTGTATGCAGGTGATTATTCGTTGGGTAAGTATTTGACGATAACAGAAGGGGTGCTTTGGGGGACTTTTGCCGGATTTACAATTTACGGAAATCAGCAGGCAACTAATTATAAATCGTTTGCCGAATCGTACGGATCTGTAAATCTTGATGGAAAGGATGATCAGTTTTTCGCAACAATCGGATTATATCAAAATATTGAGGATTACAATAACGAGAAATTATTGAACCGGGAGTTTGATCTAGTTCTTAATCCTGAAACTCATTACTGGAAATGGCAATCCCAGGATCAAAGAAAAGAATACCGCAATACCTGGAGCGACAGCGAAGCAGCATTTGATAAAATTCAATTTGTTGTGGGTGCTATGATTCTTAACCGCGTAGTAAGTGCAATAAACGCTGTTCGATTAGTGTCGGCATATAATAAGAATTTGGAAAACGAACAGCTTTCTTGGAGTTTGTCTGTTGGGATGAAAAAGTATCATATAACGCTGCCGACAAGTCTAACACTTAATTTCAGATCAGCCTTTTAAAACGTTTTTCTGAATTTCCTTCCTTTTGTCTAACTTAATTTATTAAATTAAGCTTAACGAAAATCGGAGTTTTAATGCACTGCCCGAGATGCGAAAATCCTTTAATAATTCTTGAGATTAACGAAATCGAGATAGATTATTGCACCGACTGCCAAGGTATATGGCTTGATTCGGGAGAACTCGAACTTCTTCTTGATGATTCTGAAAAGAAAGATTTGCTTTTGAAATCGTTCAAAAAATATTTTGAAACCTCAGAAGCGAAACTGAAATGTCCAATCTGCAGTAAGAAAATGCAAAAGATTCTTGTTGATGAATCAGAGAAAATTATAATTGATGAATGCCCAAATTTTCATGGTTTATGGTTCGATAAGGGAGAACTTTTGGAACTCGTGGAAAAGGGAAGCCTCGATAAAGAGAATCAAATTATTACATTATTAAAAGATATGTTTAAGTATAAAATAAATCAAACGGAGGAATAGATGACTTTCTTTCTGATATTTATAGTAATTATAGTTGTTATAGGGTTTTATGTAGTTTCTCTTTACAATGGGCTTGTCAAATTGCGCAACCAAGTGAAAAATGCTTGGTCGCAGATTGATGTACAGTTAAAACGGCGTCACGACCTAATTCCCAATCTTATCGAAACAGTAAAAGGTTATATGAAGCACGAAAAGGAAACTTTGGAGAATATAACCGAAGCCCGTAGTAGAGCAATGGGGGCGGATTCTGTTGCTGATAAAGCAAAAGCCGAATCTGAACTGAACGGAGCAATGAGTAAGTTTTTTGTTGTTGTCGAAAATTATCCTGATTTAAAAGCAAATCAGAATTTTCTTTCACTTCAGGAAGAATTAACCTCAACGGAAAATAAAATTTCTTTTTCACGACAAAACTACAACGACCAGGTATTGTTTTATAACAATAAAATTCAAATGTTTCCTTCAAATATTGTTGCCGGTATGTTCGGATTTAAAGAAGAGGTTTTCTTCGAAATCGAAGAACCCAAAGAAAGAGAAGTTCCAAAAGTTCAATTTTAAGAGCCGGTTATGTGGGAATTAATTCAAGCAAACAGGAGAAAATCTCTCTTACTATTTATATTGATGGGAATTGCACTACTATTAATCGGATCGTTTGCCGGAGCTGCACTGTTCGGCGGTGAAAACGGTGCTATGCTGGGACTTTTCCTCGCAACGATTCTCTGGTTTATTCTAACTTTAATAAGTTATTTTTCCGGCAGTTCAATAATTCTTTCTATCAGTAATGCAAAGGAAGTTACGAAAGATGTTCATCCGCAATTGTTTAATATCGTAGAGGAAATGACAATTGCAGCGGGTTTAAGTAAAATGCCGAAAATTTATATAATAAATGAAGCTGCACCTAATGCATTTGCAACAGGAAGAAATCCGGATAACTCTGCCGTTGCTGTAACCGCCGGTTTATTAGCTAGGCTAAATAGGGATGAACTACAAGGGGTAATTGCTCACGAAATGGCGCACGTTGTTAATCGGGATGTTCTGTTTATGACGTTTGCAGGTGTTATGCTTGGCAGCATTGTTATTATCTCCGAAGTTTTTATCCGGGGAATGTGGTTTGGCGGAGGTTCTTCTAGCAGATATAAATCAAAATCTTCGGATGGTGGTCAAGGGCAAATGATAGTTATGATCGTTGCAATCGTTTTTGCTATCCTTGCCCCGATACTTGCGCAGCTTTTGTACTTCGCAATTTCGAGAAAGCGAGAATACCTTGCTGATGCAAGCGGGGTAAGATTCACTCGTTATCCGGAAGGACTTGCTTCCGCACTTGAAAAAATATCTTCAAATACTGTTGAGCTAAAATCTGCCAATAAAGTTACGGCAGGAATGTACATTGCAAATCCTCTAAAGAAAAAAGGGCACAAACTTTCGGACCTCACATCAACACATCCTCCGATATCGGAAAGAATTAGAATTTTAAGAAGTATGTCTAAAGGGGCGAGTTATCTTGATTATCAACAAGCTTTTGCGGCGGTTAAGGGTAAAAAGGAAAGTATCATTCCAACAAGCGAATTAAAGGAAGAAAAGATAACTTTAAGGTCAACAACTGATCAGCCGGCACAAGAAGTTTCGAAAAAGAAAACACAGCGTGATCTGGGCGATTTGATGATGAAAGTTAATAATTATCTCTTTCTTACTTGTGTCTGCGGTTTGAAGATGAAAATTCCTCCGGATTACAAAAAATCAAAAGTTAACTGTCCAAGATGCGGAAGATCTCACGATGTCCCTTTAGAGGAACTTGCCGCTCTGTCGGGCATGATTGCATCTACAAATAAATAAAAATTCATTTCGATGCATAACTACAAATTAGTTATTCAATACGACGGTACAAATTACGCCGGCTGGCAGATGCAGGAAAATGCTGAAACTATTCAGCAGAGGATTAGTGATTCTGTAGAGATTATTTTGAAAGCGCAAATAAACTTAACGGGATCGGGAAGAACCGATGCTGGAGTCCACGCACTTGGCCAAACAGCTAATTTTAAAATCGATGCACCGATTGATATCGGAAAGTTCAAGCATTCCTTGAACGGTATTCTTCCTGAGGATATTTCCATTTTGGAATGTTCGGAAGTTGGTGTGAATTTTCATTCGCGCTTCGATGCAAAGAAGAGAAGCTATTTATATTTTATACGAAATTATAAATCCCCATTTTTTCAAAAATATTCTTACTTCCATAAAACTATTGATGAAATTGATTTGGGAAGGCTTAATTATCTTAGTAAACTTTTAAAAGGTGAGCATAATTTTTCTTCCTTTTGTAAAAAAAATAGTGATGTTGAAAATAAAATTTGTAATTTGTTCGATATCCATTGGTATAGAAGAAAAGGATTTTTAATTTTCTATGTGGAAGCAAATAGATTTTTGCACGGAATGGTTAAAACTCTTGTAGGCACATTAATTTGGTTATCAACACAAAATTATTCCGAAGATTTGCTAAAACAAATAATTAAAGTCGAAGATAGAGAAGCCGCAAGTGAGGCTTTTCCTTCAAAGGGATTATTCTTATACAAGGTGAAATATTAATGAAAATTGATTTAACTAATAAGACTGTTTTAATAACAGGCGGTTCGAGGGGAATTGGCGAGTCGTGTGTTAGAATGTTTGCGGAAACCGGTGCGAACGTTGTGTTTACTTACGTTCAAGCAAAGAAAAAAGCCGAAAGTATAATCAGTGAATTGGATGGAAACATTAAAGCATTAAAAGTTGATATGGAATCGCCCGAGGATATCGAAGAGAGTGTTAAGTTAACGGTTAAAGAGTTTGGTTCAATTGACGTACTCGTACACAATGCCGGAATTTGGAACGACGGTGAAATTGAGAAAATGGATCTCGATCACTGGAAGAAGTTGTTGAGAATTAATTTAGATTCAACATTTCTATTTACAAAGGCTGTCGTCCCTTATATGAAAAAGAAAAACTGGGGACGAATAATTTTAGTTACCTCAACCGCAGGACAAAGGGGAGAGGCTTATCATTCGCATTATGCCGCGTCTAAAGGCGGGATGATTTCTTTCACAAAATCTATGGCTGTCGAATTAGGTAAGTACGGAATTACAACCAATTCGGTTGCTCCGGGCTGGGTTGATACAGATATGAACATTGAAGTATTCAAGGACATGAATCTTGTCGAAAAAATTAAGAACGATATTCCAATCGGAAGAATTGCTTCTGCTGATGATATTGCCGGACCAATATTATTTTTAGCAACCGGTTTGGCTAACCATATCAACGGTGAGATTTTAAACGTGAATGGCGGTTCGGTACTTTGCGGTTGAGGATAAAAATTTAGTGGGAATTAGATGGAATTTTTAGCTGATCTTCATCCTTTGGTGATTCACTTTCCCATCGCGTTGTTGATGGTTTACTCTATATTTGTACTTTTAAGTTTTTGGAATTCTGATAGATATTTTCCCGCTGCATTGATTATTCTTTTTGTCGGAGTTTTAGTAGGGATTGTTGCGGTTTTAAGCGGAAATCAAGCCGCGGAACTGTTCAGAAGAGAAAATTTTCTGATTAGTCCTTTAATTCAAAATGCAATTGAAAATCATGAATTTTTCGCGACAATTACACTTTGGTTTTACATATTATTATTAGTCTCAAGTTTTTATTTGTATATAAAACATTTACTTGACAATAAGAAAATTCTGCTTTTATTAATTCTTTCGTTAATCGGATGCGGATTGATTTATACCACCGGAAGTATTGGAGGTGAATTAGTTTATGATCATGGAGTCGGAGTCGATTTACTAATCGGAAAATAATTTGAAAACAGTTTTGCGAATATTTATACTATTTTTAATTATTGTCTCGGCATCACAAGCACAGATATTTAAGCTTGGTGAAGCAAAAGGAATGTTTATGTCAATCGGGGTTGGACCAAGATTTTCACTTGGCGATTTTGCTGACAGCCGAAATATCGGTGTAGGCGGCGATGTGGCTATTTCGTACACTGATAATCAATTTCTTCCCGTATTTTTTTATGCGTCAGTTGGATTTTCTCATTTTCCCGGCAGGCAAGATTATTACCGCAAAACCGACTTATCCTCCATTTCGACAAATATGCTGATTTTTCAAGGTGGACTGAGGTTTTATCTCCCAACATTGATAGATCAATTTCTAATTGTTATGCCCGTTGTTGATGTGGGTGTTTCTTTGGCTTATTTTGAGAATCTTCATCAATATAAAATAAGTACCGGCAAACCCGATCTTGTAGAAGAAATCGGCAAGCCAGGTTTTCATATCGGCGGAGGATTTTCTATGTTTATTTTGGATGTGCTTGCTTATTATAATTATCTTCATGATAACCAATACTTATCAGTTGATTTTCGCGTACGGATTCCTATTTATGTAAATTATTAATGATGGAGGATTAAATGGATTACAATAATATTTTAGTTGAGATTGATAATAAAATCGCTTTGCTGACAATCAATCGTGAGAAAAAATTAAATGCACTTAATACCGAAACATTGGATGAATTATTTACTTGTTTTTCCTCTATTAAAACAGATGATAATGTAAATGTTGTAGTGATAACCGGTAGCGGCGAAAAAGCATTTGTTGCGGGTGCGGATATTAATGAACTTCACGAACAAAGTCTGCTTACCGGAAAAATATTTGCGGAAAAAGGTCAGCAAGTCTTCAATTTAATCGAAAATTTAGGAAAGCCCGTAATAGCGGCCGTCAACGGATTTGCTTTAGGTGGTGGATGCGAATTAGCTTTAAGTTGTCATATTAGATTGGCATCGACAAATGCAAAATTCGGGCAGCCTGAAGTCAATTTAGGAATTATTCCCGGTTACGGCGGTACACAGCGTTTAACCAGAATAGTTGGAACTGGAATTTCTTTAGAATTGATTTTAACCGGTGATTTAATAACAGCGGATGAAGCACAGAGAATCGGATTAGTTAATAAGGTAATTGTACCGGCAGATTTATTAATCGAAGCAAAAAAACTTGCCGAAAAGATTTCATCGAAAGGTCAGATAGCTGTAAGAGCTGCTCTGGCTTCGGTGCTTGTAAACAAAGAAATTCCGGAACGAGAAGGTTTAAATTTTGAAGCCAATTTATTCGGGAACTGCTGTGGAAG
>JAGFIY010000170.1 GCA_024103215.1 Melioribacteraceae bacterium
CATATTTTATGCGAAGCTGTTGAAAGAATTATTTACGCCAAATAAATAGACCAACTAACTCCACATAACCGAGGGAAACAAAATGTACAAAAAGTTATTCTTCGCTTTTATATCTATCGTAATAATTACAAGTGTCGTCCAAGCACAAGATAATCCACAGAAAGAACTTGATCTTCTCGAACAAATTGCAACGCATGGTGATTTTCAATTCAGAAATTTTGAAGTAGTTTTAGAATTTCAGCAGCCGATTGATCATAATAATCCCGACGGTAAAAAATTTAAACAACGTGTGTTCATAAAGCACAAAGATTTTTCTAAACCGGTTGTATTTCATACCAGAGGTTACTTCGCCCGACCCGGAAGCGAAACTGAGCTTTCGAAAATTTTAAATTGTAATGAAGTTGAGGTTGAACATCGTTATTTCGCGCCTTCGGCACCAGATTCAATTGAATGGCAATTTTTAACAACCGAGCAAGCTGCAGCCGATTTTCATGCAGTTGCCCAATTTCTTAAACAATTTTACAAAGGGAAATGGGTAAGCACTGGCGCGAGCAAAGGTGGCCAAACAGCTTTATTCCAAGAGTATTATTATCCCGAAGATGCTGATGTTGTAGTAGCATATGTTGCTCCAATTAATCTTTCGGAAGAGGATGAGAGAATTCCGGCATATCTCGCTGATAGCATTTCTACCCCTGAAGCCCGGGAAAGAATGTTGAATTGTCAACGTGCAATTCTGGAGAGAAGGGATGAAATAATGCCTTTGGTAATGAAAGGTTTAGAAGAATCGAATACCGAGTTTGCCGGCGATCCCAATGTTTGTTATGAATACGGTGTGTTTGAAACTTCCTTTTCGTGGTGGCAATACGGTTCTGGTAACTATGAGGATATTCCACTTCCTGATGCAAGTGCAGAAGATCTTTATAAGTTTTTACAAAATGGAATTACATTCTTTTATAAATCCTTTAACGATTACTTCATTCCATTTAATTATCAAGGTTATACCGAGCTGGGGTTCTATGGCTATGATACAACTCCATTTGAAGATTTACTTGATTACGTTGATACTGACTGGGCTAGTAATAGACCATTTTTAGTTAAAGAAGACTGGGATATTAGTTTTAATCCGGAGATTATGAATAATGTGTATGATTTTCTTATGAGTGATGGAAACAATATAATTTATATTTACGGTGAATACGATCCTTGGACAGCAACCGGTGTTTGGCCTAATCCGGAAACGAATGCAATTAGAATGACTAAACCAGCCGGTAATCATGGCGCAAACATCCTATCTTTTAATGGTGAGGAAAGAGAGAAACTTATCTCGGCATTGGAAGAATGGTTGGATTTAAAGATCGATAGAAGACGATTAAACTCTCTTGCAAATCATAAGTAAAAATTATTTCTCTCAAGGAAGAGCTAAAAACAAATTTAAACTCTTGATTGAGAAAGGCTTATTTTAATTTATTGCATTAATTAGTAATCCGACTTATCTTAATTACTATGAGAATTAACTTTAAAAATACGTTATTCTTCTTATCATTCTTTTCTCTAACATTTGCACAAAATGCAACCGTAACAATTAACACCGAACCGAATGCTCAAATTTTTCTTCGCGCGCCAAGCGGAGATATTGTTGATTCAACTTTTGCAAATAATACAGGCACTGCGATATTCAACAACGTCACATCCGTGAAGGATGATGTTATGCCTACATCTTTTGACCTGTCCCAGAACTATCCCAATCCTTTTGCAGGAGAATCTTCAGTTAATGTTGCAACATCTAAGGCAGGAGAGATAGATATAACAGTATATAATGTTCTTGCACAGGAGCTTGCAAAGATATCTGAGCAGGTTAAAGGAGCAGGGAATTATAGGTTCGACTTTGGCATAGGCAACATAGCTTCACAGGTACTTTTCTACAAGGTTGAATTCGAAGGAGAGAGCTACATAAATAAGATGACGTATTTCAGCTCTGCTTCCTCTACCTATTTTGAGTTTTCAGGTACTGCATCATCTTTTGACGGCATATTCGCTGGTTTGAGGAAAGAGAATGGAATCACTTCAGGAGCTAATTACACTTTCATAGCTGTAAAATCTGGGAAGGCGGCTTTGAATAAGACTGAATGGATAGATGGCGACAAGACGATAGAGATGCCTCTTTCGGACGGCATCACTGTGTCTGGAGTTGCTAGAGGCATTGATTCTGATCCTTTGAGTGAGATATATCCTTTGGAGAATGCCACCGTGTCTTTAGATGGAGCTGTTGTCAATACCGCTAATGATGGAAGGTATTGGATAGGATCGACTTCAATAGGCCTTGAGGTCTTGACTATATCGCATCCGGAACACCACAACAGGACAGAGTATGTTATCACCAATGCTGATACTGTTATGAACTCAAATATCGCTTTCCATATCGATGAGGATCTGGAGTTCTTTACTTATATATTTCAGAATACGTCAGATGACCCTGGGCTTAGGAAACCTGACCCTGCAAGAGGAGATACTTTGAGTGTTTTTGTTGGAGAACCAGATTACAATGGGCCTGCAATCCCAATATTTGAGGAGAATATTACACAGGTAGCAAACGAGGAAGTGCCTTATAGTAATGGCAGTAATTATTTTTTGGAATTTACATCTGACAGCTCCAACGCTTTTGTTAATGTGATTTATAATGAAGAATTAAGCTCTACAGGAGCAATTATAACGCATATAGATACCATTGATCCTACAAAGATAACAAAAATTGATGTATATTTCAAGTCAGATGTACCCCCTCTTGAAGATGCGATAAGAGAGACAGTTATAAAAGAGATGATAAAACCTATATGACGGGGGGGACATATTGACCAGTGAAGTACCTCCTGATTGGATAAATAGCCTATACTACCAAGCGGGTGGAAGGCCAACATTCACATATGTTCCAGAGAAAGACAGGCAAAGCCACACCCTCGCCGCAAAGATAGGAAAACTCGACATAATCTATATGAAGAACGTCGAGTAAGTACTCATTTTTACTGCTAAAGCAGTAAAATCAATCGCTTTCATCAAAAATTTTATTTATTTCAGCAAAAGCAAAAAATATTACCGCTATCACAGTAATTTTTCTTGTTTTCATAATTATTTTACATTATATTAGTCTAAAACAATCTTATTTACCGTGAAGACAGTAAAATGGATAAACTTGCAAAAGTTATTAAAAACCACCGAAAGAAAGCCGGCTTAACTCAAAAAGAGTTGGCAGACCTTTCCGGTTTAGGCAAAACCGTCATTTTCGATATTGAAAAAGGGAAAGAAACTGTCCAGTTCAACTCATTGATTAAAGTGTTAAACGCACTGAACATTTCACTAAATGTTAGCAGCAAATTAATGGAAAACGAGGTAACGATAAATGAGAAAAGCTAAAGTATATAATTACGGTTTTCCCGCCGGTGAGTTGCAGGAATTAAAAATGAAGGATGAATATAAGTTCATCTATTTTGAAGATTATGAGGGTAAGCCGGTTTCATTAACTATGCCGGTCGATAAAAAAGAATACTCTTTCAATTCTTTCCCTCCGTTTTTTGAAGGTCTGCTTCCGGAAGGAGTGATGCTGAATAATCTACTCCGTACGGCTAAAATTGATGCCGATGATTATTTCTCTCAACTGCTTTACGTTGGTGAAGATTTAATAGGTTCGGTTCAAGTTGAGGAGATTAAGTGAGCCGCTGCCCGATCACATATGAAGAAACAAACGAGCGGTATTCTGCCCGGGGATTAAAATTACTTTCAAGAAATCTCAAATCGTTAAACGACCTCGACTATTCAAAAGAAGAACTGCTCAAAGAAGCGGCAACACGTGCACCTAAAATGTCAATTCAAGGTGTTCAACCGAAGCTGAGCGCCGTGTTAAATGTATCGGAAAGTAAATTTGAAATAGTTGACAAAAAAGGATTGTACATTCTAAAACCACCTCACGATGTTTTTGAAGAGGTTCCTCAAAATGAGGATTTAACTATGCGTCTTGCGCAAAAAGTTGGATTTAATATTCCCACACATGGAATGGTATACGGGAAAGACAACTCGCTTACATATTTTGTAAAAAGATTTGACAGAACAGGAAGACACAAAAAAATTGCAGTTGAAGATTTTGCTCAATTATCCGGTGCAACGCGGAATACAAAATATAATTCAAGTATGGAAAAGGCTGCTAAAATTGTTGATCAGTATTGTACTTTCCCGGCGGTTGAAAAAGTGAAATTGTTTGAGCTGACTCTATTCAATTTCTTAACCGGTAATGAAGATATGCATCTTAAAAATTTCTCGCTTATTAGGATTAATGACAAGGTTGAATTCACTCCATTTTACGATTTAGTTAATACAACAATAGTTCTAAACAAAGCTGCAGAAGAGATTGCACTTCCTATAAGAGGAAGAAAAAATAATCTAACAATATCTGATTTAGTTGATTACTTCGGAAAAGAAATCTGCGGTTTGAATGACAGAATCATAAAAAAAAGTCTGGAAAAATTTGAATCTGTAATTAATGAATGGTTCGAACTGATTGAAATTAGTTTTCTCTCCAAAGGAAAAAAAGAAGCTTACGTTAATTTACTTTACTTACGCAGAAAAAGAATTTTTGAATAAAAATTTTTTAATATGATATGAAAACCCCGCAATCATAGTGATTGCGGGGTTTTTTCTGATTTTGTAATTCTGTAAATTGTGAAAGTTCGTTTAGTTTATTTTTATTATTATGATAATAGCACAAAAAGTCAGCGTTATTATATTATTCGTTTTATCCCACCTAACCTTTGCTCAAACTGCAACAGTAACTATTAACACCGAACCGAATGCTCAAATTTTTCTCCGTGCACCGAACGGGGATATTGTCGATTCTACTTTTGCTGATAATTCAGGCACCGCTGTTTTCAATAATGTAACTTCTGTTAAGGATGATCTCGTTCCTACCTCTTTTCAGCTATCTCAAAATTATCCTAACCCGTTCAACAATGAATCCACTTTTGATGTTGCCGCAAGTGAAGCCGGAGATATTGAAATTGCAGTTTATAATGTAATTGGACAGTGGTTATTAACTCATAAAGAGAAACTTTCCGGAGCCGGAAACTATAAGTTCGATTTTGGCATAGGCAATTTAGCTCCGCAAATCCTTTTTCTTAAAGTAAAGTTCAAAGATGAGACTGTTGTAAGCAAAATGAGTTACCTCGGCGGAGGGAACCAACCATTTATAAGGTTTGCCGGAACCAGCGCTACATTTTCTAATAAACCAAATAAAGTTTCCGGAGCGAACTATACATTTATCGCTGTAAAATCTGGGAAGGCTGCTCTCAATCAGACTGAATGGATAGATGGCGACAAGACTATAGAGATGCCTCTTTCGGACGGGATAACCGTGTTTGGAGTTACGCGCGGCATAAATTCTGATCCTTTGAGTGAGATATATACGCTTGCGAACGCTACAGTCTCTCTTACCGGATTTCACGGGGTAACTGTCAATTCCGCTGCCGACGGCAGGTACTGGATAGGGGGGGATAAATATGAGGGTCCCGGGCATGTCTCGGAGTTGCTTACCATATCGCATCCTTCCCACCACAACAGGACAGAGTATGTTATCACCAATGCTGATACTGTTATGAACTCAAATATCGCTTTCCATATCGATGAGGATCTGGAGTTCTTTACTTATATATTTCAGAGGGTACCGGATGATCCTGGGCTTAGGAAGCCTGACCCTGCAAGAGGAGATACTTTGAGTGTTTTTGTAGGAGAGCCAGATTACAATGGGCCTGCAATCCCAATATTTGAGGAGAATATTGTACAGGTAGCAAATGAGGAAGTACCATACAGCAATGGCAGTAATTATTTTTTAGAGTTTACATCTGACAGCTCCAATGCTTTCGTTGAGGTGATATATAATAAAAATATAGGTGCAACAGGGTATATCCAAACAAGAAAAGAAGATCCTAATGACCCAACAAAGATAACAAAAATTGATCTCTATTTCAAGTCGAATGTTCCAGGAATCGAAGATGCAATACGACAAGCTGTACTAAAAGAGATGATAAATTTATATGATGGGGTGGATATATTTGATAGCAATGTTCCAGAAGATTGGATCAATAGTTTATATTACCAGGCGGGCGATGCGATTACATTTACATATGTTCCAGAGAAAGACAGGCAAAGCCACACCCTCGCAGCAAAGATAGGAAAACTTGACATCACCTATATGAAGAACGTTGAGTAAGTTGGAGCAAAGTATAGATATTTAACAATAATATTATATATTTACACTTATGAATTTAGAAAAATTACAAAATCTGGATAAACTTTACTTCACTGCTGATGATATTGCGAAGGAACTGAAAATAGGTAAAAAATCGGCTCAAGTTACTGCTTCTCGTTTTGTTTCAAGAGGAAATATAATTCGATTAAAACGAGATATATTTATTCTCCCTCAAAGGTTCAACACTGCTGAAGAAGAAGAGCTTTTTACGATTGGAAATATACTACAGACTCCTTCGTACATCTCGTTAACCTCCGCACTAAGTTATTATAATTTATCAACACAACAAGTTAGAAATTATGTTGAATCAATTGGGCTGAAAAGGACGATAACTTTCCCGGTAAATAATGTTCAATTTAATTTTTCAAAAGTGAAGAAGGAGTTCTACATTGGCTTTGAGAAAAATGAGAACTTTTTTATAGCTACTCCCGCCAAAGCTTTGGCTGATTGTATTTACTTAACTTCAATAGGATTATACAACGCAGATTTTGATGCAATGGATTTAAGTAAATTTGATAAAAATGAAATTAACGAATTATTAATAAAAACAAATAAAGCGGCTAAAAACTTATGGCAGAAATTAATCAAGAATTACGAGCTTTAGAAATTTTTGAAATGGAAGTTCTTGAGAAACTCAATTCCGCAAAGATGCTTGAGAATCTGTATTTTGGTGGTGGAACTATGCTCCGTCTTTGCCATAACCTAAACCGATATTCCACCGATCTTGATTTTTGGCTAAAACCTGAAAAGGACTACAACAAAATATTTGAGTCAACTAAAAATTTACTCGCAAACAATTATGAGATTGTTGACAGCGCAGACAAAAACTTTACTCTGCTTTTTCAATTGAGAAGCCCAAAATCAAAACGTACACTGAAAATAGAAATCAGAAAAGAGCAAACTAATTTTTTGTGGGAAAGAAAAATCGCATTTTCAAAATTCACTGTGAAGCAAGTTCAAGTTCTCGGCTTAACATTGGATCAAATGATGAAAAATAAAGTTGAAGCACTGCTCTCTAGAAAAATAATTCGGGATTGTTTTGATATAGACTTTTTATTTAAACGCGGTCTTCCGCTTCCGGAAGAAAAAGAAACTCTGGAAAAGATTCTAAACGTGATTGAGAGTTTTAAAGAAAGAGATTTCAAAGTTACTCTCGGCTCTCTTCTCGATCCCAAAGAAAGAGACCTTTATAATGAGATAAAATTTGAAATGCTGAAGACGGAAATAATTGCCCAAATTAATACTTAACCGTTCAAAATATGTTTATGATATCTTACCAAAAAGAAAAAGTCCCTCATTTTGAGTATATTCGCACAAATTAAAATATAAAAGGTGACGAAATGACTGAAAATTTAGATATGATTCAAAAAGTTTTCGAAGAAATGAGGGAAAAACAAGAAGCAGCACGAAAAGTGCTTAATCGACCCATGACCTACTCTGAGAAAATTCTTTATGCACATCTTTGGGATACCGCTGAGAAAGAATTAGTAAGAGGAAAAGATTACGCCGACTTATCCCCTGATAGAGTTGCAATGCAGGATGCAACAGCTCAGATGGCGCTTCTTCAGTTTATGCACGCCGGCAGAAAAACAGCCGCTGTTCCTTCTACGGTTCATTGTGATCATTTAATTCAAGCTCAAGTTGGCGCTAAAGATGACCTTCTCCGAGCAAAGGATGAAAACAAAGAAGTATTTGATTTCCTCGAAAGTGTTTCTAAAAAATTCGGTGTCGGTTTTTGGAAACCGGGAGCGGGAATTATTCATCAAGTTGTTTTAGAAAATTATGCCTTTCCCGGTGGAATGATGATCGGAACAGATTCGCACACTCCGAATGCAGGTGGACTCGGAATGATTGCAATCGGTGTTGGAGGCGCTGATGCAGTTGATGTTATGGCCGGTATGCCGTGGGAATTAAAATGGCCTAAGCTCATCGGTGTAAAACTTACCGGCAAAATGAGCGGATGGACTTCCGCAAAAGATGTTATTTTAAAAGTAGCCGGAATTCTAACAGTAAAAGGTGGTACCGGTGCAATAGTTGAATACTTTGGCGATGGTGCACAATCATTATCTTGTACCGGTAAAGGAACCATTTGCAATATGGGTGCCGAAATCGGGGCAACAACTTCCATTTTTGAATTCGATAATAAAATGGTTGAGTACTTAAGAGCTACCGGAAGAGAAGATGTTGCAAAACTATCTGTAGAACACAAAGATTTACTAAAATCCGATGACGAAGTTCATATAAATCCTGATAAATATTACGATCAAGTAATTGAAATAAACTTGAGTGAACTTGAGCCTCATTTAAATGGCCCCTTTACACCGGATAAAGCTTGGCCTATTTCAAAAATGAAAGAAGCCGTTGAAAAAGAAGGCTACCCTGATAAAATAAGTGTTGCATTGATCGGAAGTTGTACAAACTCAAGCTATGAAGATATTGACCGCGCTGCAAGTATTGCAAAGCAAGCATTAAATAAGGGATTAAAAACAAAATCACAGTTCACGATTACTCCCGGCTCCGAACAAGTAAGAGCAACTATCGAACGTGACGGACAATTAAAAACCCTTACTGATGTAGGTGGACTTGTCTTAGCAAATGCTTGCGGTCCTTGTATAGGAATGTGGAAAAGAATGGACATCGAAACCGGTGAAAAAAATACCATTGTAACATCGTTTAATAGAAACTTTGCGAAGAGAAACGACGGCAATCCCGAAACAATGGCATTTGTCGCAAGTCCCGAATTAACAACTGTTCTAGCACTTGCCGGAAGACTATCCTTCAACCCGGAAACCGATGAATTAGAAAACGAAAAGGGTGAAAAAATAAAGTTGGATCCCCCTAAAGGCTTGGAACTTCCTACAAAAGGATTTGATAAAGGTGAAAGCGGATATATTTCCGGTCAAGGTGGTAATCCTGATGCGGAAGTAATTGTACAAGAAGACAGCAACAGACTTCAACTGCTGGAAAAATTTGACCCCTGGAACGGTGAAGATTATACTGAACTCCCGCTTCTATTAAAAGCTCAAGGTAAATGTACCACCGATCATATTTCAATGGCGGGACCTTGGTTAAGATTCCGCGGACATTTGGATAATATTTCCAACAATATGTTCCTCGGCGCAATCAATGCTTATACCGGTAAAGCCGGAGAAACAAAAAACTTATTAACGGGTGAATACAAACAAGTCCACGAAGTTGCCCGTGATTATAAATCCAAAGGTTTGGGCTGGGTTGTTGTTGGAGATGAAAATTACGGTGAGGGTTCAAGTCGTGAACACGCCGCAATGGAACCGAGATACCTTGGCGGTAAAGCAATTATTGTAAAAAGCTTTGCGCGAATTCACGAAACAAACTTGAAGAAACAAGGTATGCTTCCTCTTACTTTCGATAATCCGAGTGATTACGATAAGATTCAAGAGGATGACAAACTTAGTATTATCGGCTTGAAAGAATTAGCTCCCGATAAAAAACTTACCTTAAAGATACATCATAAAGATGGTTCGGTTGATGAAGCTAAGTTGAATCATACGTTCAACGAGAACCAAATAAAGTGGTTCAAAGCCGGAAGTGCGTTAAACCTAATTGCCGAACAAAATAAATAAGTAGAATAAAATAAATATCAAAAAACCCAACTTCTTTAAGAAGTTGGGTTTTTATTTAAAATTAAGAGGGCTACAACTGCAGCACCCGTAAATTTCACGTTTTTCTTCATGGAATCTTGACATTAGCTTATCCTTCATTTAAATTGTTTTCAGATAAGAATGAATACCAAAGATTTATATTAATTATTGCTGAAAAGGTGATAAAATGAAGCATTATTTGTTTGTTTGTTTGTTTAATACATCCAATAAAAGCTCAATTTCAACAAAATGCTGATGACCCCGAAATATTTACTTGTGTTTTCAATTATGAAATTGAAAAAAGTCGAGAAGAAGTCGGTCAGTATTTGTTAGGGTACCGTATTCAAATGCTTCCAGTTGCTCCATTCTACTTAAGAGAACAAGACGGGTCATTTTCATTAGTCGGTGATACATCAGATGAAAGATGGCCTGATGAAAGTGAGTATACATTTCCGACCACTGCTACAATTCCACCAATTGGCTTACCAGATCCAAATGATTGGCTGACACAAAATTGGCCTAATCAGAATACAATAAAGCAATGGTATGGATTTGAAATCCACACTGCAGATTTAACCCCATATCCCAACTTCGCTTTTGGAATATATAAATTAAAAGTAGATGTAATTTTTGACAATGGAACTCAAGACTTTTATAGAACATTAGGCTATATCTATATCGATTGTCGTGATGTTAATTTGTATAATTATGGTCCTCTTAATCCAATTGGACATAAAATAGATATTGCCATAAAATATTCTATACCACAACTTGATATTACCGGCTATCCATTTAATCCTGATTCAAGTTATTTTAAAATTAAAAACATTGGAGTTGAGGAGAACTGGAAAATAATAAAAAGTGGTGAAACAATCAGATATTGGGAAATAAAAGAGGTTAGCGGTCCAACTATGGGTTATGGTATGGTCTATTTACCATCCGAGTTAACGATAAACTTTCACAACACTGCTCCTTTGAACGCTAACCCATCATTCCAATGGTCACATGCACCCTCAGCTTCATTTTACCATGTTTATAGATACTGGGAAGAGAATGGAATTCTCCATAGCCCGGCATATGTTGCCATCACATATAATAATTATTGGACTGATAATTCAGTTATAATCCGCCGCAATTCAAATGATAAATATATTTATAAAATTCATTCATCCATACAAAATTTTTCGGGAAATTATTTGTCTGCTCCCTCAGAGTTTATTGTAATTTCAGGAGATGGCCCTATTTATAAAAACACCGCCAACTCTCTTGATGGAAATTTTATTGAGTTAGGTGTTTATCCAAATCCGTTCAACTCCTTAACAAATGTAATTTTTTCTGTTCTCAATGAGGATCATTTAGTTATTAATTTATTAGATATAACTGGAAAAAAGATTCGCGAAATTACTAATAGTAAAAACGCTCCTGGCAATTATACCTTGCCAATTAATTTCTTAAACCTCAGTTCCGGTGTGTATCTAATACAAATTATTGGTGATAAGAGTTCTGATTGCATTAAAGTATTATTTTTGAAATAAATAACATAAGAAATCAATGAGAAAGTCATTTTGCTTAATAATTAATATTATCTTTTTAAGCACAACTTTTTTAGCCCAATCAAGTTTTGAAATAAATATTCCCGAAACTAAAATTAATAATGATCTTGGATATGCTGATCAACAGCCAAATGATATGCCAATTAGCAATAGTATATATGGGAATTCTCTCTTTTTCTGGAAAGACTTTAGAAACGGTACCCCTGATACTTATGTCACAAATAAACTAACAAATGCTTCAATTTCATTTTGTAAAAAATGGCTGCCATACCCGGGCGTTACCGATTTTGCATCTGCTACCGATTCAGAGAATTGCATCTATATATTGTATAAACTGGAAAATGAGTTGATCCTTTCAAAATGCGACTCTTTGCTAAACGAAATATTAAAGATCAGTATAGATGTATCTCACTTTCACACGATAAGCAATCGATTTAATCTTGCAATAAATAGAAATAATGAGATTGCTGTTGTGGTTTTTGCGACATCTGGTTTTGTAAATATTAATAATCTTTACGGTATTAGATTTAACACTAACTTAGAATCTATTGACAGTTTTAAAAGATTAATCTCATGTCCATATACTTCTGATTTAAAGAAAATTGAGATATCTGTTACATCTGACAATAATTTTGCTGTACTTATTTTTGTGAACGAATTTCTATTTATACAAGTTTTTAGAGAAACGCTTTTGCTGCCTTTAAATTATCGAGTGAATGCTCAAATAAAGTCATCTGCTTCTTATAAACTTGCTGCTTCAGATTCCGGCTCAACTTTTGGTGTTGCATTCCTAAGTGAAGGTCTAGCTGGATCTCTTAACAAAACATATTTTCAGAAGTTTTGGAACAGTGGGATTGAAAATGGTGATTTAATTGAAGTTACGACCGAAGGTTCATTAAGCCTCTTTTTAATTAATTTTATTGATGATGAGTACTTAATTGGCTTCGAAAAATTAGATATAAATGATGTGGGTCGATCTCTTTATTGTCAAATCTTACAAGATGATAATTCAAGTTATTGGTCAGAAGAATTAAAAATTAATTCTACCACTAACTTCAGGTATCATTTTAGACCAGAAGCTGTAAAAAGCGGTACCGATAAAATCAATTTAATTTGGTTATCTGAAGTAATGGGTTACCCGCAATTTTTTTATAATTCAATAGACATTTTTACTCGTGATTTTGATACGGAAAATATGGTATGTTCAAATGAAGGAAGTGGATATCAATTTGATCCGGATATTATTAGTACAAACAATAAACTTCTAGTTGTGTGGAATCTGCGGCTAAAAATTCCGGCATTTTCAAATAGTACATTTTTTAGAAGTCTTGATTTTCAGCAACAACCAGGTTTAGAAGTAAAAATATCAGGGGATACTTCTTTTCAAGGACACCCTCCGAAAATAGTAAAAACGAATAATAGATACATAATTTCGCGATTAGCTGAATCTGTTTTTGCTCAGGAAATAAGTGAAGACGGTCTGTTGCTCAATAAAGAAGTTGATATTGCAGAATCAAATTTTGATAATAAAATATTGTGTTTTACAGTTGACGCAATCTTAAGGAATAGATTAGTTTATATTTGGTGGGACAATGATCAAATCTATGGACAAATAATGAACTCTGATCTTGAAAAACTTGTAGAAACAACAATATTTCAGCTAATAGAGAACGTTACTAATATAAAGGTTTTACTAACTAATGATGATAATATATTCATTCTTTGGCAGACAACAGATCAAGAATTGTTTCTCAAAAAATTTGATTTTGATTTGCAACCGCTTACAAATGAAATGTTAGTTGTTATTAGAAGTTTGAATAGCACAATTAATTTCCCCGCTATCACTTATAACAAAACTAATGGAGATGTAATAACTACGTGGATTGATAATTCTGAAGGGGATAATAATGTTTATGCCCGAATATTTGATTCTAATTGTGAACCCAAATCAGAACTGTTTTTGGTTAACGATGATAATGCCGGGGTTGCTCAAGAAAACACAACAATTGCTTCTGATTCAGATGGAAAATTTGTCATCAGTTGGACTGATTCAAGAAATGGTTCAAAGGATATTTATGCACAACTTTACTATCCAAACTACCAACCATTTGATAGTAATTTTTTAATTAATAGTCATACGTTGCGGACTCAACATCAACCTTCAGTTTATTTGGAAAACGGATTACTCTCATTTGCATGGTCATCAAATCATCTTCCGAATACCGGGTATGATGTTTTTGTAAAACAATACTATTGGAATGCAGTTGTAGGAATTGCAAATATAAACCAAAACAACAGTGAGCTAATCATTTCTGCTTATCCAAATCCATCAAATAGTGAAACAACAATTAATTTTAGTTTACCTAGTAGTGGTTTTGTTAATATCAATATTTATAACTTGTTGGGCGAGAAAGTAAGAAGTCTTGTAAATTCCTATTACACTGCCGGCAACAATAGTATTATACTAAATACCACATATTTACCTTCAGGTACTTATTTTTGTAGAATAAATTTTAATGACCATTTAAAAACCATCAAACTGATTATTCTTAAGTAGTATAAATATTCATTTATATTTTTTTTATTCAGACTACCAGAACCTTTTGTTAATTCCACAATTATTACAATTAATAATGTTTTCCTATTGAATGACGTGCTAAACAATAGATTCAACGAAAATCAAATTAAGTGGTTTAAAGCCGTAAGTGCATTAAACTTAATTGCCGAACAGAATAAATAAGTTATTGAAAAACCCAACTTCTTAAAGAAGTTGGGTTTCTATTTACAATAATTGCCTTCAGAATAAGTGAAAATCGAATTGGCTGTTAATAAATGTCATTTCGATACTTCGACAAGCTCAGTACAGGTACGTCCGAATATCACGGACTACTCAATGACCAATGATTTTAAGGGGCTTTCGAGTGTTCCGACTTTTTATGTCGGAATGTATCGAGAAAACATAAGATTTTAAGACAGCCTCTTTTTTGTTCTCTAAAAGTATTCAG
Organism: Melioribacteraceae bacterium; assembly: GCA_024103215.1. GTDB lineage: Bacteria > Bacteroidota > Ignavibacteria > Ignavibacteriales > Melioribacteraceae > JAGFIY01. Next base: position 14,468 of record JAGFIY010000170.1, read on the forward strand.
TTCAAAAGAGAAGCGACAACACATAGACCAGTAATGCTAAGAATCCTACACCCAAGGATCCCAGCATTACATAAAAACTAACTGTCGTTGCTTTATCGTTTTCTACATTATTTTTCTTTTCGTTCATTTTACACCTCGTTTGTAAAAAAATTGTTTTGAGAAATATTTAACAACGAGGGGTTATATGTCGGTGGAAAACCGGAGAGAAAAAAATGTTCTATGAATTATTTCAAGGGTTAGTTTTTTGGGAATAATTTTATTATAAAGTTGGAAGGTTAATCTTTCTTCATCAACAAATTTTTGATCCAAACTCGGTTTTAATTTTGTATGAATCTTTGTGTCATAGTTTCTATTGATTGATGAATTTGCTATTAAGAACTGAGAAAAATCTTCGTTGATAATAAATTCTGTTTGTCCTGTTGCAGTATTATCCCCAAAGCATATTGAAGCGTAAATCAATGTGCTTTGAAATAAAAGTAACGAAAGAATCAAAGAAATTAAAACTTTGCGGATCACCCAAATTCCAAAAAAATATTGATGATAATTAACTAAATTAAGTTCGATTTACAACCGCCTAGAAACGTCTCCATACTATTTTATCTCCCTCTTTAATGTTGTACTTATCGGTAAATCCTGCTATGACTTCAACAACATAAATAGCGGGGGCGTTTGATGGATAACTTTGATCTGATTGTGTCTTCGTGTTCTTGTGAATTTTCACAATTGTGTTGTTCGAATTCACAAAAATCATATCAAGCGAAATAAGTGTGTTTCTCATCCAAAATGATTGCTCCTCTTCAAACGGAAAGATAAAAAACATACCTTGCTTTTCATCCATCTTATCACGGTTCATAAGTCCGAGCGCACGCTCTTGCAGTGTCTCGGCAATTTCAATATCAATCGAAGTCAAAAACTCTCCGTCGGAAGAATTAAAACTTAGCTCCCCTTCTTTTTTGAATTTGTAAAGGTCACTTTCTTGATTAGATCTTCGGTAAACGGTCTGAGGCGAGGATGAATTATCATTCCCGCTCATCATAAAAAATACGGCTGCTAAAACAACTATTACTATTCCCCCGATTAAATAAACGGAAATCGATTTCTTCGATTCTTTCTCAGATTTTAAGTTTTTCGTTTTGGATTTCTTATTTTTGCTCATATGATAACTTCTTCTTTCATTTCAACAAATTTAATAATTATTAAAAGATAAGATAAATGAAAAATTTAGTGGGACGCGAAAAAATTAAGCTGGGTGAAACTCAACTAAAAATAATAAAAAGCGGATGGGGAGACGAAGCTGTCGATAATTCGGTGGTGGAAAAAATAACCTATTTATCAGATGGATTAAAAGTTAAAGGCTATCTCGTTTATCCAAAAGATACTTCCAAAAAATATCCTTGTATTATTTGGTGCAGAGGCGGATACGGAAATGCCGGAGCAATTGATGAATTCAACGCAGCAGGTATTTTTGGCCAGATGGCAAGCTGGGGATATGTTGTTTTTGCCCCGCAGTATAGAGGAAATCTCGGGGGCGAAGGAAAAGATGAGTTCGGCGGCAAAGACATTAACGATGTTTTGAATATAATGAAAATAGCGAACGAACTTGATTTTACCGATACGGAAAATTGGGGTATCGAGGGCTGGAGCCGCGGCGGAATGATGACTTATTTAACATTAACACGCGAATCTAAGTTTAAAGCCGCGGTCATAACAGGCGGAATTGCAAACCTTAGATGCAATGCGGACGAAAGTGAGTTTATGAAGAAACTTTACACACCAGCACTCGGTCAATATAAAAGTAAAACGTTTGAAAACAACTGCCTCTCAAGATCTATTGTAAATAATGCTGACAAGCTCAGCAAGTCAACACCGATCTTAATAATGCACGGCAACAAAGATAAGCGCGTACTTCCTCATGATTCACTTGATATTTCATATAAACTTCTCGATCTTGGAATAACATTCAGATTATTGATGTTCGAAAACGGAGATCACTTTCTTAAGAATTACAGGGCTGAAGTAGATAAAGAAAGAAAGTTATGGTTCGAAAAATATCTTGGATAGTTGCAAAAAAGATCATAGCTCAATTTAAGATCAATTGAAAGGAAATTATTTTGAGAGGATTTTTATTAACAGTTATTTTTTCTGCATCGCTTGCGTTAATTAAAGCACAGTCGTTCAACCTGGAAAATGCTTTTCCTAATCTTTCCTTCAACAGACCGCTCGAATTTCAGAACGCTGGCGACGGCTCAAACAGATTGTTTGCCGTAAGTCAGACAGGATTCATAATTGTTTTTCAAAATTATTATTCGGTTTCGGAGTTCGATGTTTTTCTTGACATCACTTCAAAAGTGGATTGGGGCGGCGAGAAAGGATTGCTTGGTTTAGCTTTTCATCCTAATTATAAAGAGAACGGTTATTTATTTGTTAATTATACAGCTCCCTATCCCCTAAGAACTGTTGTATCAAGATTTAAAGTAGATCAAAATAATCCCAATACTGCCGATCCTCTAAGTGAAGAAATTATATTCACAACACCGCAGCCTTTTAGTAATCACAACGGCGGAAAGATTGCTTTTGGTCCTGACGGATATCTATACATCGCACTTGGTGACGGCGGCTCCGGCGGGGATCCTCAAAACAATGCTCAGAATTTAAACTCACCACTGGGAAAAATTTTAAGAATCGATATAGACAATCCTTCAAATGGAAAAAATTACGGAATCCCGGATGACAATCCTTTCGTTAATAATGATGAAGAGTATCTTGAAGAAATTTTTGCTTTCGGACTGAGAAATCCTTGGCGATTTACTTTTGATCCTGTAACCGGTTGGCTCTGGGCTGCAGATGTGGGACAAAATGCTTGGGAAGAAATTGATATAGTACAAAATGGCAAAAACTATGGCTGGCGTTTTATGGAAGGGACTCACTGTTATAATCCGTCACAAAATTGCGATGACGAAACACTTGAACATCCGATTTGGGAATATCCTCACAATAATTCCGGGGGGTGGACGATAACCGGCGGGGAAATTTATCGAGCTGATCCATCTTCATATTTTTACGGCAAATATATTTATGCTGACTTTGTTTCAGGAAATATTTGGAGTCTTTTTTACGACGGTGAAAATCCTCCCGTTAATGAATTGCTTCACTATCAACCGGGAATTGGAATTGCCGGATTTGGTAAAGACGAAAACGGCAATATTTATCTCTGCGATTTAAACGGTAAAATTTTCCGTTTCGAAGATCCGGTGACATCTGTGGGAAACGATAGTTATAAAATCGAAGGTTATTTACTTGAACAAAATTTTCCTAATCCATTTAATTCAACAACGCAGATAGTTTTTTCTGTACCGGAAGATCAAAAGGTAAAACTTGCTATTTACGATTCACTTGGAGCGGAAATTAAAGTTCTGTTTAATGACCATGTATCCGCGTATCAAAGCTACAAAGTAACCTTCGATACAAGCGGATTAAATTTAGCTACCGGAATTTATTTTTATAGAATCGAAACCAAAGCTGGTTCATTTGTAAAAAAAATGGTTTTATTAAGATAAGGGACAAAATGGCAACAAATTATTGGCTGTTCAAATCGGAAGAGGATGTTTATTCTATAGATGATTTGAAAAAAGAAAAAACAACTCACTGGGAAGGTGTTAGGAATTATCAAGCACGTAATTTTATCCGCGATGATATGAAAAAAGGAGACTTGGTGCTTTACTATCACAGTAACTGTGAAAATGTCGGCGTTTACGGAATAGCTGAAATTATTAAGGAAGCTTATCCCGACTTTACTGCCTTTGACAAAAAATCAAAATATTATGATTCGAAATCGAAAGAAAATGACCCCACATGGTTTATGGTTGACATTAGGTTCAAGGAAAAATTTGATAATCCCGTTTATCTTACCGATATTAAGTCAAATTCAAAACTAAAAAATATGAGGCTTGTTCAACGCGGCAACAGGCTCTCCGTATTCCCGGTAACTAAAACCGAATTCGACGAAATAGTTAAGATGAGCAAAATATAGTAGATATTTCTTTTCAACTTAAGAACCTCGGTTGAATTAGTACGTCTAATGAGATGCCGAATTATTGGCAAAAATGGAGAAAAATGATGAAACTTAGGTTTTTAGGAATATCTATAGTCGGAATTTTACTTGCAGCATTAACAGGTTGCTCAAATGAAAAAGTAGATGCACCACTGATAGAATTAACTGATTTTTTCAAGAACCCCGAAAAAGTCGGGTATAAAATCTCACCAAACGGAAAACATCTTGCATTTCTTGAATCATTCAATTCGAGGATGAACATTTTCGTTCAGGAATCTGTAACTGATTCTGCAATAAGAATAACTGACTCGAATGATGATATCAAAGCATTCTTTTGGGGAAACGATTCGATAATTTGCTACTTGAAAGAAACCGATAAAAAAGGAAATTATCATCTTTATAAAATAAATCGAAAAGGCAGCAGCCAGCTAAACTTGACCCCATATCAAAATTCGACGGTTGAGATAATTGATTTTCTACCAAGGATAGAGAACGAAATTTTAGTAAAAATAAATTTGGAAGATTTAAAAATCTTCGACCTTTATAAGATAAATATCCAAGATGAAACTGTAGAACTTGTTGAAAAGAATTCCGGCAATGTAACCTGGTGGCTTGCTGACCATGAAGGTAATGTTAGGCTAAAGATTTCAACAGACGGCGTTAATGAAGTAATTGAATATAGAAGTAATGCAAACTCAAGATATCGACCGATTGCCGCGAATAATTTCAAAGATGTTTTTATGCCTGATTTGTTTTCATACGACAATAAATATCTGTATGTTCGATCAAACATTGGTCGAGATAAAATTGCAGTCGTTAAGTTCGATCCTGAAACCATGGAAGAGATAAAGGTGATTTATGAAAATCCCGAAGTTGACGTACATAAAATTCTCCGCTCCGATATTACTGAACAGATTATTGGAGTTTACTACCTAGATTTTAAAGGAACCTACCACTTCTTCGATGACGATCATGCAAAACTGTTTTCGGTGCTTCAAAATAAATTACCCGGTTACGAAATTGATTTTGCCGGGTCATCAAAGGATGAGACCAAATTAGTTATAAGAACATTCAGCGACCGTTCTTTGGGGGCTTACTATCTTTATGATACCGACAAAACAGAGTTGGTTAAACTTGCAGAAATTAGTCCTTGGCTAAACGAAGAACAGCTCGCGCCTATGAAATCGGTTAGTTACAAATCAAGAGATGGATTAACTATTAAAGGTTATTTAACACTTCCTAAAGTGGGTAAACTAGAAAACTTACCGGCTGTTATTCTGCCAAATCCCGGGGCTTGGAGAAGATACATTTGGGGATTTAATGCGGATGCTCAATTTTTTGCGAACCGGGGTTATGTTGTCCTTCAGCTAAATCATCGTGGAGCTTACGGATATGGAAAGGATTATTGGGCTGCAGGTTTCAAACAGTGGGGACAAAATATGCAGAACGACATAGAGGACGGAACAAGATGGTTGATAAGACAGAACATTGCAGATTCAAGCAGGATCGCAATTTCAGGTTACAGTTACGGCGGTTATGCCGCACTTATGGGTTTAATTAAATCTCCCGAATTATATGCTTGCGGAATTGATCACAGCGGGATTGTAAATTTATTTCATTTTCTTAACACAATTCCTCCCTCATGGGAACCGTTCAGAGAAATGCTTTATGAGATGGTAGGAAATCCGGAAACCGATTCGTTGATGCTTTATCAAAATTCTCCTTTGTTCAATTCGGATAAAATCCAATCGCCTGTTCTGATCGCTCAAGGTGGAAACGACACAAAGGTACTTCAAGAAGACATTGATTCTATTCTATCAACATTGGAAAAGAATAATATTGAATACAAATATGTTTTCAACAAAGATGAAGGACATGGATTCGGAAAGGAAGAAAACAGAATCGAACTTTACAAAGAGATCGAAAAATTCCTTTCAAAACACTTAAAGGGAAGACTAAAAAACTAAATCAATAGAAACTTTTATTCCACTATTACTGCCGTTCCATAGGCTAGAATTTCGGCGGCACTCTGCATTATGTAACTAGTCGAGAACTTTACGTCTATAACTGCGTTTGCTCCTAATTCTTTAGCGGCCTCAGTCATTCTATCTATTGCTTGTTCCCGGGATTCAGCCATAAGTTTTGTATATTCTTCAATTTCACCACCGAACATGTTTTTAAATACAGCAGCAATATCTTTCCCAATGTGTCTAGCTCTAATTGTATTTCCTTTTACAAGTCCGAATGATTTAGTTATTGTTTTCCCGGGAACAGTTGAAGAAGCCGTAACAATCATCTTTGAATCTCCTTATATTTATCGCTTTTAGCAATAGTTAATTTTTCACGCAGTATCGAAAAGCCAAGCAGTAATAATCCTATTACGAAAACCGCTATTCCGAATTTAAGTATAAACGGGGAATGATCATCCGCTATGAATGATTCCACGCCCTTAACTATTCCATATCCAACTAGGAACATAGCACCTGCAATAAACAGGAACCACGATACAAATCTTTCGATTCTGTTGTGCCTAATTGTCCAATAATTATCCCATACTTCAGAAGAAGGGTTCTTAAGACTCATCTTTTTTAACACCTCCTTGACTCTCTTTTGTTGTTCAAATTCGTTTTTTAATACCGGATCACTATCAAGCAATTTATTGAATTCCTTCAACTCCTCCGGCTTTAATTGATTTTCAAAATAAGTTTCGAGCAGATAAATAAACCGATCCGTCATAACTCAACACCTTCTAATGCTTTTGCTAATTTTTTCCTTGCGTAAAATAACCTTGACATAACGCTTCCTAATGGAAGCTCTAATAATTCTGCTATTTCTTTGTATGAATAATTTTCAAATTCCTTTAATATTAAAATTTCCCTATCGTTCGGCTCAAGTTTCATAAGAGCTTCTTCAATCAGAGCAGCTGTTTCATCTTTTTCGAAATTGACTGCTAAATCGTTTTCACTCACAGAATATTTCTTAATCTCCAGCAGTTCAACCTGTTTTCTGTTTTTTTCATCCCGAATTTTATTGAGACTAAGATTTCTTAAAATTTTATAGTACCAGGTAAAGAATTTTTTCGAACGATCGAACTTATCAAAATGATTCATTGCTTTAAGAAATGCCTCTTGCGACACTTCCATTGCTAGATCGTGATTTCCGAGAATACCGAGAGCAGAAAAATACGCCCTTTTCATATTTTCCTTTACCAGCAATGCGAATTCCATCTCTTCCTTTTTAGTTAGATGGTTTGTCGAATATTCTTTCTTGCGCATTTATTTACTTATACACTTAGTTAAAAATTTTATTCAATGATTCAGAATAATTTTCTTAAAAATACCCGATTAGTTACAAGTTTATCAGATATTTTTATTTTTTTATCAATAGAGTATTAAATTAAAGAATCAAATTTAGAATAGATAGCTGTTATGATGACTTTTAAGTATCCCTTATTGGCAAAGATAATTTACAGGTATGCAAATTTTCCCGTAACCATCGTAATGTTAATCCTTGCACTTACATCTCTAACCGCACTAGATCAAAGCTGGATGTTCGGTGTTTCATTTTTCGTACATCTTTTAATAATTTCCGTAATGAACCGTTATTATTTCAGAGCTTATAAAATATTTCCGTATAAAATTGAAATCAACAATGAGAGGATCAAATGCTCAAACTTTTTGTTCAACGAGCGAACAGTTGAATTCAGACTTGACGAAATTGAGGAAATAACCGGAAGTATTTTCAGCGGAACACCCGCCCGCCCGCTGTATATTAAAATTCCCAGCAGAGATATTACCATCGGAATTAATCAACATCTTAGAAATTATAATAAATTGCTTACCATAATTTTAAGTAATGTTAAGCAGGAAATTTACAACGCGCTGCTTGAAAAAATGAAAGAGTTAAGTGTACCTAAGAGTGTTATTGAGAAAGCCAATCGAACCTTTCCTCTAAAGAAAAGCAAAAAAAAAGCCCGACCTTAGCCGGGCTTTAAAGAGCAATAATTCTTATTTACCTACAACAGCATCCTGAACTTGTTTTGCAACTTTGAATTTAACAACATTCTTTGCAGGAATTGTTATTGCTGCTCCGGTCTGAGGATTTCTTCCTGTTCTTTTCTTTCTTTTAACAACAGTGAATTTTCCGAGTCCCGGAATTGTGAAATCTTTCTTTGCATTTTTGTAAACCAAGCTGTTCAGCTCTGCCAACATTTCGTTAGCAACTTTTTTTGTAACGCCGGTTTTCTTGGCGAGATGATCAACGATGTCGCCTTTGGTCAGTTGTTTTGCCATAGTATATACCCTCTTTTTTATTTATTGAAGTTGTTAATTGAATGACTAATAAAAAATAAGGTTTTTTTTACATAAAGAAAAATTTTTTTTATTGCAAATGATGCTCAAGTCCTTACTGCCTGTGATGTTTGTCAATCCCGTAACTAGAATACTCAGAACAATCAACACTCTCCCGGCTTTAAATATTTTGTTGTTGCTCTCCATTTAATTATTTTTCTTAATCAATTGATCCGGTAAAATGAAAATATTTCAACTATGCTTGTTTACGATTTCCCTCTTTATTCTAGCGGCATTTTCGATGTCCGCACAAATAAAGCCGCCCGAAAAAACCGAGGAAGATTCGTTAAAGATAAGGTCAGACATTCTTGCTGATACATCCGTCGTTTTTGATTCAACTCAATCTGTCACAGCACCAGACACTATGAAGCCAATAATAAATCCGGGGTTTATATCATCCGATATAAGTTCCTATCGAATCAAAAAAAATGATATTCAACTTAACGATTACAGAACAATTTCAAATCTTATAACTCTTTTACCCTTTGGATATGTTCAAGATTTAGGATGGCTTGGTCAGCCGAATGAAGTCTTAATTGCGGGGAATGGTTATAATAATTTAAGTGTTGTAGAAAACGGTGTTGTTTTGAACAACAGGATTTCCAACTCGTATGAATTTAACCGTTATCAGTCCGAATCTCTTGATTCAATATATTTAGTTCCGTTGACTCAATCTTTTTTATATGGGAACAACAATCAATCAACTGTACTGCTTTATCCTAAGATAGGTATCAATACTCCGCCTTATTCAAGACTAAGGTTTCATCAAGCACCGGAAGGTGAAGGTTTTGTTGATGTATTGTTCAACGCACTGTTTACAAGCAAACTTAACATTGGATTTGAACTGACTAATTTTACCGTGGATCCGCGTTATGCAAACAGCGGAGCAAGTCATTGGATTGGGTCGGCTTCGATGAGATATATGTTCAGCAATAAATTTAACCTTATTGCAAAATATAAGTTTGTTGATTCTTATACTGAGCTTAACGGCGGTGTCGATTATAATTTCCTAATTAATAACTTTTCCGAAGCCGATGCCGATGAAATAATGTACAACAATTTTCAAGCACCTGTGCTTTACGGCGAATTGAATTTTGATTCACCGCGTTATAAAAAAGTAAGTTCCAATCAGCTTCGTTTAGACTTATTACTTCAACTTGTAGATAATGCTTTTTCTACTTTAACTGTATATTACGTCGATGAATTAGAAGAATTCAGACAAAATGAAAAAGAAACTTACAGCGATATTCCTAAAATTATAAATGATAATAGCTATTCGCTTTACGGTGGAAGTTTTCATCAAAATTATTCCGGCAGTTTTTTTCAAGCGGATATTCTTGCAAATCTTGAAGTGTTAGATAGTAAAGCACAATACTTATATTATTCTAACAAAGAGCTATGGAGTTATTCTTTTGCGGGTAAGTTAAAATTATTTCCTTTTGATTTTGGATACACTTCCGTTTTCGGCAAGTATTTAACATATAACGAAAAATCTTTTTCCGGAGCCGGAATAGATGCTGCTTTAAATATTACAAAGCAGTTTCAGATTTATAGTGGTTATTCATATTATACAAAACCTTATAATTTAATTGAAATCGAGTTTGGAAATCCTAAAAACAACTCCGGAGTAAGTACATTTCATACAAGGCTGAGCTTCTCTGCAGGAACCGCAAAACTAAGCACTGGCTACTTCCGAACTGAAACCAACAATGCATCGTTTGCAGTTATCGAACAATCGTATGAAATGAAAGTTTCCGAAGTATCGGATCTATTTTTTGAGGATACCAAGAATGAAGGTTTTAATCTAAGCGTAGACTATGAAATCAGCAACGTACTCATTAAAACGAATCTAGCTTATTATTTTACAAAAACTTCGGATATTGAAAATCTCCTCCCAGAATTTACTGGATGGGGAGGAATTTATTACGTTGACACTCTTTTCAACAATAACTTGAAGCTAAAAGCAGGCATAAATTATAAGTTTAGCGGTGTGCAGAATCACTTACTATATGATTTTGAAAAATCAATTCCGGTTTATCATCATTGGAATAATACAACAAATGAAATCGAATTGATATCACCTTTAAGAACAAACTCATCATTTCAAATCGACTTGTTCGTTGCCGGCAGAATTCAAGAAGCCGCGATTTTTTACTTTGTATTTGAAAACATACTGGACAGAAAGTATTATATAGTTCCTTACTATCCAATGCAAGCCCGCGGAATCAGATTCGGACTATCCTGGGAATTTTTAGACTAGTTCTGCCTCTTTACATTTATATTAACAACTCATTTTAGTATTTTTATATTTAATTCAGTAAGAAAAGTGGAGACTTCTAATTAATGAAAATTCGAGTATTCTTTTTATACTTTTTTACAGTTATTACGTTAAGTGCACAAGTCGTGGTTACTGTTCCGGAATTTGCAACTGAAAACGATTCGATTAAAATAATTTTCAATGCTCAGGAAGCCGAGTGGGATAATCTCGTTGGTTATACTGGAAATGTTTACACTCACACCGGAGTAAAAACAAATCTTGGTGATTGGAAATATGTTATAGGCGATTGGGGGAACAACACAGCTCAACCGCAGCTTACAAGAATAGGGACAGATTTATATGAATTAGTGATCGGATACCCCAGAACATTTTACAGCGTAACAAATCCCGCGGAAAAAATTCTTCAAATGAATTTTGTTTTTAGAAGTGCGGATGCCTCAAAGCAGACTGAGGATATTTTTGTTCCGCTGTACGAAGCTGGACCAAATGTAAAGATAAATCAACCGAGCGGTGAGGTTAACTTTGCAATAGTAGGCGACTTATTGGAAATCATCGCCAAATCAACAAATGCGGATTTACTTCAATTGTTTGTTGACGGCGTAGAAGTATCGAATACTGTTACTGACTCAGTTAATTATGAACTTAATATAACCGAACGAAACAGATATGAGATTATTGCAACTGCAAGCGACGCCGGAAGAGCTGTTGCAAGCGATACTGTTTATGTCATTTCGCGAGATGAAATTGTTTTGGAAGATCTTCCTGACGATGTCGAATTCGGGATTAACTATACAAGTCAAACATCTGGTGTTCTTGCATTACATGCTCCATTTAAAGAATTTGTTTATGTCATCGGAGATTTCAACAACTGGAGCGAATCCCCAGAAAGCGAAATGAAACTAACACCCGATAGTTCAACTTGGTGGATTGATATAACGGGATTAACTCCTGGTCAGCAATATGCCTTTCAATATAATGTTGAGGGAAATTTAAGGATTGCCGATCCTTACACACAGTTAATCCTAGATCCTAATAACGATCCTTGGATAAGCAGCAACACTTATCCGAACCTTTTGCCTTATCCATACGGAAAGACATCGGAACTAGTATCTGTACTTCAACCGGCAAAGCCGGAATATCAATGGGCTAACACGAGTTATTCCAAACCGCAGAAAACAAATTTAATTATATATGAATTGCTCATCAGAGATTTTCTAGCCGCTCACGATTATGAAACACTGATCGACACGCTTGATTATCTGCAGAACTTGGGGATCAACGCCATTGAATTAATGCCTATAAATGAATTTGAAGGAAATGAAAGCTGGGGATATAATCCTTCATTCTATTTTGCTCCCGACAAATATTATGGTCCGGAAGAAGATTTAAAAGCATTTATAGACGAATGCCACTCGAGAGGAATTGCAGTTATTATTGATATGGTCTTAAATCATTCTTACGGACAGTCTTCTATGGTAAGATTATATTTCGATCGTTACGCAAGCGATGAAATAATATCTTTGCCGGAAAGCCCATGGTTTAATGTTCAATCCCCTAATCAGACTTATAAATGGGGTGCCGATTTCAATCACGAAAGTCAGTACACAAAAGAGTTTGTAGATCGAGTAAACAGATACTGGCTAACCGAATTTAAGGTTGATGGTTTCCGGTTCGACTTTACAAAAGGTTTTACCAACAAACCGGGCGATGGCTGGGCATACGATGCAACACGTATTGCAATTCTTAAACGCATGGCTGATGCTATTTGGCAGACTAATCCTTCAGCTTACGTAATACTTGAACATCTTACTGATAACTCGGAGGAACGCGAGTTGGCAAATTACGGAATGCTTCTTTGGGGAAATATGAATTATAATTACAGTGAAGCCGCAATGGGTTATCACGACAGCGGTAAATCGAACTTCAGCGGAGTGTCCTACAAACAACGCGGCTGGACTGTCCCTCATCTTGTGGGTTATATGGAAAGTCACGACGAGGAAAGATTAATGTATAAGAACCTTCAATATGGTAACTCGAGCGGCAATTACGACATACAAGAACTTAACATTGCGCTAAACCGAATAAAACTTGTTTCTTCATTTTTCTTAACAGTTCCGGGCCCAAAAATGATTTGGCAGTTTGGTGAACTAGGATATGATATTTCCATCGATGATCCTTGCCGTGTCTGCAATAAACCGATTTTGTGGAACTATTTCCAGGTTGAAACCAGAAAAAATCTTTACAAAACTTTCTCGGCTCTGATATTACTAAAGAATAATTACTCAATCTTTTCAACAGATGATTTTTCGATGAACGTTTCAACAGCTTTCAAGAAAATTCATCTAAATGAAAATGATGATCACGTTGTGATTGCAGGAAACTTTGGGGTTACGGAAACAGAGGGTGCGCCTCAATTTCAAACAACTGGTTGGTGGTATGATTATTTTGGCAACGACAGCTTATACGTTGAAGATGTTAATATGATGATGAATTTTGACCCGGGTGAATTTCATATCTACTCGACAGAAAAATTCCCCGATACGGAGGAAGATATAATTTCAAATATTCACCTTTCGGATGAATCTATTCCTATGGAATTCAGATTGAACCAAAATTATCCTAATCCGTTTAATCCAACTACAACTATAACGTTTTCAATTCCGGCTACTGGCAAGAAATCAAATACATTCCAAAAGGTAAGATTGGATATCTATAACACGCTTGGTCAACGAATTAAAACATTAGTGAATGAACAAAAAGCTCCCGGCAATTACCATGTTCAATTTGATGCTTCGGGACTTGCAAGCGGAATTTATTTTTATCAATTAAGTTCAGATAATTTTGTGCTAACAAACAAAATGGTTTTGATGAAATAAAATGAAAACACAAATTCTTCGTCAATTTGAATACAACGATTGGGCGAATTCGAAAATAATCGATTACATAGCCGGACTTGAAAAAATTCCGGATAAAGTTTTAAAAATTATGTGTCATCTTATTTTAGCCCAGGACGTTTGGCTTGATCGAATCATTGGCAAATCAGATTTTCTGCTTCCGATTTGGGAAAAATATTCCATTCAAGAATGCAAGGTTATGTCCGAAAACAGTTCTGAAAATTGGCTGAAATATCTTCGAAAAAAAAGTGAGGATTCGCTTCAGAAATTTGTAGAATATAAGAACAGCAAGGGTGACGAATTCGAAAATAAACTGATTGACATTGTAACACACGTGATTACTCATTCATTTTATCACCGTGGTCAAATTAATCAGTTGCTTCGGCAGAATAATATTGAACCGCTCCAGCTTGATTTTATTCTATACGCAAGAAAAGATCAATAACTTTTTCTTCTAAATTCCGAAAGAAGAATGGCTGCGGCAGCGCTTACGTTAAGAGATTCGGTTTTACCGAATTTTGGAATTGTAATCTTCCTATCAGCTATTTTAAGCAATTGTTTTCCGGGACCATTGGCTTCGTTGCTTAAAACAAGCACAAATTTTTTCTTCTTTTCGAAATTATAAAGACTTTCACCTTCCATATCCGCACATAGAATTTCATAATCAGATGATTTTAACAATTCGAGAGTACCGTAAAAATCATCCGGAATAATAATATTAGAATGAAACGCTGCACCCATTGTCGCTCTGAAAGTCTTCGGATTGTAGAGTTCTGCAGAATCATTGCTTAAAATAATATCCTTAGCTCCGAACCATTCTGCTGTTCTAATGATTGTTCCAGTATTCCCGGGGTCGGAAATATTTTCTAGGGCTACCTTACTTGTTGAATCGACTGGAAACGGGGAATGAAAGTAAGAAAAAATCGCTCCAATACCCTGAGGATTTTTTGTCTCAGATATTTTTTGGAATTCAGCAGATTTTATTTTTTCCGATGCTACTTTTAGTTCATTAAGCCTTTGAATAAAGTATTCATTTCGGCGAAGAAAATCTTCGGTATAAAATATTCTTTCCGGTAAATGATCAGATGATAATGATTCATTTATTAATCTTTCTCCCTCAACCAAAAACTTCTTTTCCCGTTGGCGGTATTTTTTTTGCAGCAGCGATGCATAATATTTCAATTCATTTGCAGTCATGTGAGATTGCAAAATACGACGAAAAATAGATATTGAAAAGAAGAATAAATTGTGTTAGATTTTGTGTCCTAAAAATGCTGGTGTAGCTCAATTGGCAGAGCAGCTGATTTGTAATCAGCAGGTTGCGGGTTCGAGTCCC
>JAGFIY010000181.1 GCA_024103215.1 Melioribacteraceae bacterium
TAAAATATTGAGGTGGTAAAGATTATCAATCCCAACAGAAGCGGTACTAAGTACTTGGGTTTGCTGGCTTTTCGAGCAGCCCAAAAAATAATGTTCTGTTTTTTTATAGATACAAGGTCTCTGCGGAGCAAAATTTCATTAATATTATCGATCCTTATAATTTTCAGATCACGATTAGGATATTTTTCTTTCATTTCCGAAAAGTGCCTTAAAACGGTTTCATAATTTTCGGAAGGAACAAGAAACATGTTGACATAACTGAAAAATACCGATTCGAGTTTATGCTTGATTGTTGAATCGGAGACCGAACCGATATTTCCGCTTTCATCAGCACTTCCGGTAATAGCGACCCTGTTTGTCACTTTTATGATCTCCCGCAGACCGAGGAATTCCGCAAGCTGTTCAATAAATCCAAGTGTTAAAGCTGCCCCGAGGGAATCACCAGTATAATCAACCGAACGCTGTCCGAATTTTATTACTATATCAAAGAAATAATTGCCTTCTTTATGACCGAGCAGATATTTTTTTGCGAAGCTCCAGGAAGTTTTAATCTGCTGGTGTAGCCTTTCCTCTATCAATCCCGTTGAGGGAATTATATCGAAGTAATCTTCAAATTTTTTGTTTTGTTCCAGAAAAAATTCAAGTTTTTCAAGTGATCCGAATTTTCTTACGGGATTTTTTGTTATTTCGACCACGGGGAAAAATAATCCGTTAAATTTTTCCTCTTTTGATGATTCTCCCTTATTTATAAAACTTTCTATTGAGCTTATTTCGTTGTCGAGATTTGAGGTTATTTCTCGCCTGTGTTCAGAAGTTTCGTCAAATGTGAGGAGCAATTTTGCTGAATTTAGGATTTCTTTTGAACGATCGATGGAAACGCCGTGAGCTGAAAATCTTGAGAGCAAAATAAAAAAGGGATCGATTACATCGGCTAGAAATGCTGATTTTAAGTGCTGAGGCAGATTTTCATCTACTTTTTTGACAAAATCGGACAACTTGTACAGCTTTGTCTTAAGTAAAATTGAGCTTGAAATTTCAACGGCAATATTATCTTTTAAAATCTCAAGTTCAAAAATGTTCATCTATCCAGCCGGATTTTCTCAAAAATCAATTTATTAAACTATTCTATGATGAGGACTCGAACGAAAGAACTATTAAAATTTAATTACAATAATATAGCATTTTCTGCAACAATTAATGTTGCAAAACCGCAACATTAATTGTTTTTGATTTATTAGAGGATATTATGCAAAAATTGAAGTTATTTTTAATATTACCTTTAAGGGATGGCTTAATCGGATTTGCGGCATTTATTATTATAATCTCATCAATTAGGTTGCTAGCCAACGCAATTTTTTCAAACGAAGCAGCCCTTGATCAGACGAGTGATTTGATATTTATTTCTTCAATCGGATTCCTATTGACATTTACTATTCGATTTGTAACAAACATCCAAAACGGGGAAGAAAATAATTCCGATTCAAAATCCGAGTAAATTGATTTTTTAAATTTACTCCAGATTTGATCTAACTAAGGAAAAACCTGGCTATTCGGTTTTTCGATTTAATTTTCTCTCCTAAAATTGACTGAAGACTGTACTTTCCCGGTCCTGTAAAAAATAATAAAATATAACTTGCTAAATACATAAGTGCTTTTTCTTTGCTCCCAAATGGATCATCGGCATGATAAATTACACCTGCCATAAACATAGTAATTATTAATGAAACAGAGCTGATTCTTGTTGAAATTCCAAGTATAATTAAGCCCGCAGCAAAAAATTCCGCAAACACTGCAAGAGCTAAACTTAATTGCTGACCGATTCCGAATGGATCGAAAAATTTTATTTCATTCCCCGAAATAAGACGGTTAAATTTTCCAAGTCCATGACCGAACAGCATAAATGAACTGATCGTAATTCTAAAAATTAGTAAAGCGATATCGTTGAATTTTGTCAAGTGTTCCACCTTATAATAAATTACTTAGTGAATTACCCTCCATATAAAATTTTAACATAGTAAAGTTTCAGATTTTTCAAAAGAGTTTTTCGGTTTGTCTAAATTTACTCTGAACTAAATATAATAGAGCAATTCTCTGTTTTCTCTATGTAATTTTAGAATAAGTTCTCCAAAGAGAGTATTTGCCCATGCAAACCAGCTTCTAGTAAAATTCGAAGGATCGTCGATATAAAACGATTCGTGCATAAACCCCGCCCCGGCATGTGTACTTAATAATGTTTTTATAGCCTCAGCTATTTCTGATTCATCTTGCGATGTTAAAGCACGCATTATGATCGACATATGCCAAACCTTATTTACACCTGTGTGAGGACTTCCAATTCCATTCCAAGATTTTCCTCCAAAAAACCAAGGATTATTTTTGCTGAAAAGAAACTCTCTTGTTCTGACATATAACGGGTCATCACGTTTTATTGAATTTAGATATGGGAGCGATAGAAGACTCGGAATATTTGCATCGTCCATAAAGATTCTATTGCCGAAACCATCGACCTCATATGCTAAAATTTTTCCGAATTTTAGATGTTCGAATACAGCAAAATTTTTAAGAGCTCCCTCAACCTCATCAGCAAGCTGTGAGGCTTTGCGAGAAATATCTGTTTCGTTTTTTATTTCACGAAGCATTTCATTCATCTGCCTAAGCGATACAACTGCAAAGTAGTTCGAGGGAACCAGAAACGGGAAGTATGTTGCATCGTCAGAAGGACGAAACATACTGCAAATCAATCCAACCGGATTTATCGGATTGCCGTAACCTCCGCCCATAACGGTATCTGTTGCAACAGTTGTTTCCCTTAGAAATTTGTAGGAACCAGGATTTTCTTTCCGCTGCTGCTCGATGAAAGTTCTTAAAATTAGTTTCTGTGCTTCAAACCAATCATCATCAAAGCAGGAAATATCACCAGTTTCCTTCCAGTAACCGTAAGCTAATCTTATCGTGTAGCAAAGCGAATCGATTTCCCATTTTCTTTCGTGAAGTTCTGGTTTCATATCAGTAATGTCACTTTCCCAATGGCTGCCTTTCGGACCATCATTAAAAGCATTTGCATAAGGGTCAATCAAAACACACTTTGTTTGTCTTCGGATAAGTCCATTAATAAGATTTTTCAAATCCTCATCTTGATTAACCAGAGAAAGATAGGGCCACACTTGAGCAGTGGAATCCCGCAGCCACATTGCTGGAATATCGCCAGTTATTATAAATGTGTCGGGAATCCCTTCAGTCATTTTGAAATTTACCGTTGTATCAAGTGTGTTAGGAAAGCAATTCTCGAACATCCATGCGAGTTCCTTATTCTTCAAAGATGCTGATACTTCGGAAATTGTATCTTCTACTACGCTGCTTACAAACTTTCTTTCACCAAGCGGTGGACGATTTGATTCGTACAATTTATATCTCCCTTTATTTTCGGAGGACTTTGCCGATAGACCGGCAGAAATTCCAAGAGCTGTTATCCCGGAGTTTATTATAAATTTTCTTCTAGAAATCATGATTAAAGCGGAACTCTTACAAGAAATATTGATGCATTTTTTATCTGTTCTATCAAATAATTATTAATCGCTGCCGGAATTAAAATTGTATCACCACGATTTGCATTTATAGAGAATCCACTGTTTGAGATCACCACAGAACCTTCAACAACCAAAATTATGTTTATCCCTTTTTGCTGTATAATTTGTTTTTGCTTAGTCATTTCCAACTTAACGATTTCAAACTCTTCGGCAGTAGTTTTGTAAAATTTCCCATTTTCTGATTCTTCGATATTCACAAAGGTTCTGCTGTTATCAAGCACGAGCATTTCTAGTAAAGTTTTTTGATCCGTATATTTTTTAGTTAAGCCCGCTCTAACAACGTTATCCGAATTTGCCATGCATTCGATAATATTTCCTTTAAGATAAGCATGCGGAATTCCAGCCGGTGTAAAAATTGCTTCAGAAGATTTTAGCTTAACCTGATTAAACAGAAGAATTGATATCAATCCGACATCAATTCCATAAATTTCATATTGATCCAAAAATAATTGTTCAATCTTTGTACGATTCGGTTTTTCTATAATTTTTTGAGTGAGCGATAGTATACATTGCTTTAAAGAATTTTCATTAGAAAATATTATTTCCGAATAAATTTTTTTCAACAATCTATCATCGCTTCGAGAAATAAGACTTCTCAAATCCGCAGCAGATTTTTTATCAAGCAACGAATAAAGTTCTTCATAATAATCGAAAACATTTTTTATCTCGTTGATCTCTTTCAACCCAACGACCGCGCTAAGTTCATCAATTGCGATTGCTATTTCGGGTTTATGATTATCGTCAGGATAATTTTGCGGATCTTTTTGATGGAGAATTTGTGCAAGTTTTTTATCCGGATGTGCTTGAATTGAAAGCGCTCTATTAATAGAAAGTACTTTCAGCAGAAACGGCAGTCTCTTACCAAATTTCTTTACAACTTTTTTCCCGAGAATTTCTTTTGGATAATTAGCAATCATTTCAGCAAGCGATTGTTTCTTCCCTTCCACTAAAATATCGGCAGGCGCTTTTGGGTGATCGCCGATCCAATATTCCGCATAAGGCAAATCCGTTTCCGCCTCCATGCCTAATAGTCTAGGGATGAAAGCGTTTTCGTTTTTAGTCCCCCAATCGTAGTATTGAATCTTTCCAATTAACTTATAAGGCTTTGAGATGAAACTATTCATTTAGTGTTCACAAAAATTTTACAAATAATTATTTATCGATTGAGATAGAAACAATTTTTCCGTCATCATAAATTACATACTGTTTCCCATTTAACTCAACCGATGCTTTAAATCCGAAACTTGATGACTCAACAATAATATTTAAATCTTCCGGACTCTTATAATTCCTTAGATCAGCAGGAGAAGAAGTAAATTTATTGTTCATTAAATAATAATTTTTCTGTGCATAATAAATTTTTCTGAGCTCCCATTTTACTCTTTCGGCAGGATCCTGCAAAAATTCTGCTTTTTCTTCGCCAACTCGAATTGTTGAAAACTGAACATACCCCCACATTTCGGGATAGTGCATTGCAATCAAGCCTTGCGGCGACCATGTCCAATTGTTTTCCGGTATGAGTTTGTTCGTAACGGGATCGATTTTTTTTCGATAAGCTCCGTCAATAATTTCTGCTTCCCATTGAACTCTTGAAAAATTCACTCTCCAAGTATCTCCATCATTTGGAGGTAGATTAACCTCGGAAAGTTCTGAAAATGTTTTCCATGGAATCGCAGCTTCAATCGTCCAGCTTTTATCTTTATCTGAAGGATCATTAATTGTCCCTTTAATTTTGACGGCAGTTTTCAAATCTTTAATATCCCAATCCGTGACTGCGGCATTTTTGATATCACGGTAGGGTTTTATTAAAAGTAAATCCCAAACAGTGTTGAATGCATTCATTTCCAACTCATAATAATTATGGGTATCGCCGTCCGGATCTATAAAGATTTCAAAATCGTTGTCATAAAAAATCACAGTGTCCCTCTTCGTCAGCGTAGCCCATATATGATCTTCTTCGAGATCGGCTGCGAAATAGAAATATTCATAATCCCAAAGCATTTTTGCCTTTGTGTTGAGGTAAGGATCAGATTTTAAACTTCCCTCAATATCGACAAAATTTTCTGTCCAATCTGCTGACCGCCATGCTTCCTCATCAATATTTCCGTCGATGGTAATCTTTTGAGATGTATTATAACAGACATAATTTTTAGGATTGAATTTAATTAGGGGAATCGGAAAAATTTTCTGCTGAGCATAAGAAATCAACTGAAATAAAATAAATATTTGTAAGAAAATAAATTTCATAAATGATTTATCTATTATTCATAGCATTGGTTAATAAGTCTGGATATGTTGGAATATGCTAAACAAACGGATGTGTCTGCAGCACCGTAATAAAGTTTTACTTCGGATGATTCTTTAGCAAAACCTGCTTCATCATATTCTTCAACAATTAAACCGCTTGGAAAAATTACATTGGGCACTTGACCAGTAAGTTCGTAAACCTCTCGCGGTTCTAAAATATTTTGTGAACTTCTTGCAATAACTTTTGTGGGATCATTAAGATCGAGAAGCATAACTCCTGCTTGATAAACCGGTGAATAATGCAGCGCGATTCCATGATAAATATGCAGCCACCCTTTCTTTGTTTTAACAGGAGGAGGACCGCTGCCTATTAGTTCATCCCAATAATGAAAATTGCCTTCGGCAACAGTACCTACTCTTTCCCAATTAATTAGATCATTAGATTTTGAAAGTATAATTTGATTACCGGTTATTGGTCCGTTCTCAACTTTAATTTCATTCGGTCTTTCGAGAAGATAAAAACTATCATCAAATTTTTCGGGAAAAAGTACGCCGTTACGTGTGTCATCCTCCCCGATTAACCCGATAAATTTCATTTTCTCAAAATCGGTTGTTGTGAACAATCCAATTCTACAAACGTTGTCAAAATCGAGTGCGTAAGTAACATATATTTTGTTTTCTATCACTGTAATTCTTGGATCGTAAATATGGTGCACTTTCGCTTCAATATGTTCCAGACCTTCAAACTCAACAATTTCCGGTATTACCTTAAAGTCCTTACCGTTGCTGCTTTCGGCAAGCATCGAATAAGTTTTCCTCCCGCGAGTCTGCACTCTCAGAAGCAGTAAATATCTATCTTCTATTTTCGCCGCTGCTGGATTAAACACTGATGAAACATTACAGATTTCATTTCCAACTTCGGGAATCGATTCTCTTGTTAAAATCGGGTTGCCGGAATATCGTTTCATTTAACTCTCCGGATTTATTAGAACAAATTCCAATTTTCCACCGTTCATAATTTCCATGTGTGTAATGTAATTTCGATCAAGCTTTTCCCCGTTTAATAAAACAGTTTCAACATTGCTGTCTTTACTTACTCCTTTGCATTCTATCACAAATTCCGTATCGCTATCAATCATGATTTCAATTTTTTCAAAAGCGGGAATGCCAAACCAATATTTTCCGTCAGCGGGATTAACAGGATAAAAACCAAGCGAAGAAAAAACATACCAAGCAGACATTTGTCCGCAATCGTCATTTCCCGCAAGTCCGTCCGGATCTGTTTTGTACATCGTTTGCATAATCTGTTTTATTCTTTCCTCGCCCTTCTGCTTCTGATTTGTGAACGAATAGAGATAAGCAACGTGATGACATGGCTCGTTACCATGTGCATACTGACCAATTAAGCCGGAGATATCCGGCGAAACATCCCCTTCGAGTTCTGAGCTAATAGTAAAAAGAGAATCTAATTTTGAAATAAAGTTTTCCTCACCTCCAAACAAGTCGATCAAACCAGGCACATCATGAAGAACATGAAACGTGTACTGCCAAGCATTAGCTTCAGTATAATCGCTCGATCTATGATCAGCGCGTACCGGATTAAAATCCTTAACCCACTCGCCTTTTTTATCTTTACCTCGCATAAAGTTTGTGTTTTTATCAAAAAGTAATTTGTATGCATTAGACCTCTCGAAAAAATAAATATAATCATCTTCATAGCCGAGATCTTTAGCCATTTGTGCTACGCACCAATCATCATAAGCATATTCCAGAACTTTGGAAACTGCTTCCACCTCCAGATCGGAAGGAATGTAACCGTATTCTTTAAAATGATTTAATCCGAATTTATCCTGCATCGCCGAGGTTTTCATTGCTTGATGAATTTTTTCTGGGTCAGCATTTGTTATTCCCTTCTTGTAAGCATCATAGATAACCGGAACTGCATGATAACCAATCATCACATCTGTTTCGTTCGATTGGAGATCCCAGGTGGGGAGCAATCCGTATTCATCATAAAAACTCAGCATTGAGTGAATAAAATCATTAACAATTTCCGGTTTTAAAATTGTAAGCAGCGGATGCAGCGCTCTGAATGTATCCCACAAAGAAAAGAGAGTGTATTTTCTATAATCTTCTGTTGTATGAACCAAACTATCAGCACCGGTATATTGGTTATTGGCATCCTCGAAGAGTGTTGGAGCTATCAAACTGTGGTAAAGAGCAGTATAAAAAATATTTTTCTTCTGCACATCATTTGAATAGACTTTCACCTTTGATAATTCTTTTTCCCAAGCATCGGAAGCTGCTTGTCTGTACTTATCAAAATCCCACGATTTCACCTCAGAAGAAATATTCTTTATGGCTCCGTCAATACTTGCAGAAGAAATCGATACTTTTAAAGATAATGGAGTGTTTTCTCTAAGTTCAAAAGAGAATACCGCTTCAGTTTTTTCTCCTTCAATAAGATATTCATCAGTTTCGATTTTATCCCTAAAAAGTTTTGCGGTAAATGGTTGCGAAAATTCCATTGCAAAATAAACAGGCTGATAGCTTGCCCAGCCCTTAGAGATTCTATAACCAACCGCCTTAGTGCTGTCGATTATCTCTATTCGCGTCTCAATCGCTCTATCAAAATTTTGTGAATAACCAAGGTCAAGAAGAATTTTACCTTGATCATTTCCTTTAAATGTGTAGCGGTGAATCCCTACTCTTTCAGTTACGGTTAACTCTACTTTTATGCTGTCCTTTTTCAAAAATACCGAATAATAACCCGGCTCGGCTATTTCGTCATTGTGCTTATAGATTGAATGAACTCGATTAAACTTATTTTCACTGTTTTCGGGATATTCCGAGTCGAAAGGCATGATAAGAATATCAAGCAAATCTCCTACTCCGGTGCCGCTTAAGTGAGTGTGGCTGAATCCCAACAGAACCGAGTCCGAATAATGATATCCCGAAGTCCAATCCCAGCCTTTTGAAGGATTATCCGGACTCAACTGAATCATACCGAAAGGAACAGTCGCACCAGGGAAAGTATGTCCATGTCCGCCGGTTCCAATAAAGGGATCTACGTATTCTGAATATCGTTCATCACCGCTGCCGGAACAGCCAAGGAGGAATAATAAACACACATAGATTATTTTCAAGTCTTTAATTTTAATCATCACTATGATCTATGCTGTTTTGTAAAACACCGTCATCATTATAATCACGTTTAAGTACATTTAATCTTCTAAACATTTCCTTTGCATCAATAGTGCCTCCGATTGCAAACCAGATTACAATAACAATCGATACCGCGATATTTATATAAACAAAAATTTCCCAAAACCTAATCCAAATGTTATCACTAACATCATTTGTGAGATTATAAATTGTTCCAACAATAAAAGCAATCGTCCATAAAAAAGTCCAAGCATAAGCTGCAATATAAATTACTTTATCTCCAGTTGTAAATTCTTTTCCCATTCCGAAAACTTTCCAGCCTTTTAGCGGTTCTTTGTTTACAACTTGAAGATCATCCTCAATTTGATGTTTACCGCGATGAAGCAATTTATCGAGATTAAAATCTTTCTTGCCTGAAGCTAAAGAAACAAAAACATAAACAAGCGAAGAAGCTGCCATTGCAATTCCCCAAAACATCTGCCCGTTTATTGGAAAGTTAGGAATTGATTCGTTAATAATCAGTCCTCCGATTGAAAGCACTGCGCCGGTTAGCATCGCACTCCATGCTCCGGCAGTTGTTCCTTTTTTCCAATATAAACCTCCGATGATAACTGCCCCGGAACCGCCGACAAATATAGAGCCTGTGATTGCAAAGAACAGAAAAATATACTGCGTTTGATTGAAGAACATGCTAAAGAGGAACAAGAAAATAGCAACGCCGAGAATAGAAAATTTTAAGTAACGAATGTGAGTTTTATGGTCGAGCTTCCTTTTTGTGAACGGTAGCAGAACATCCTGTATAAAGATACTTGCCCACGAGTGCATGTAGGTATCGTGAGTGCTTATAAAAGCCGCAATCATTATAGCCGCAAACGATCCTATCAAGCCGACGGGCAGCAGCTTTGTTAAAACAAGCGGAACGGTCAACTGGACTCTAACGGTTTCTTCTTCAACGCCGTTTAATATTGGTTGTATCGAGTTAACAATCCAACTGAAATCCCCGTGATGCATTACAGTGTAAGCAACCACTGGAATAAAATACAAAAACAAACTCCACTGCGGAATATTTCTAAAATTCCCTAGTACTTCCGCCATTTTTGCTTCGTGCGGAGTTCTTGCAGAAGTGTATGAGCCTTGCGGTCCCTGCCAGGAAAGCTTGCCGTAAAAAATTCCGATCATCCCGATGAAGAAATACCAAAAATTGAAATCTTCTATGTTGCTTGTTTTGAATGGATTAATAAGAGAAGCATCTTTTGGCGCGGATGAAACAGCTTCAAAAATTGTCTGCCAATCGATAATAATCACAAAATAAATTGCAATCACAACAAAAACAGTATTAACAAAAAGTCCTTGTATAAAATCGGCAACTATTACAGAAATCTGTCCTCCGGAAAACACAAAGAAAAGTGATATCGAAAGAAGAACAAGCACGACTGTGGCAAATGTAGAAACTTCAATTCCTAAAAAATTATATGTATTCGGCAGACCTATGAAGTAAATAAAAAATCTTGCACCTACAATTGGAAATAGACCGAAATTAATAATTCCCGAAACGAACGCAAGAATTCCGGCGAAGACTCTAAAATTCTTACTGTAACGCATTTCAAAAAACTGAGCCATCGTCATTGCACGAGTTTGACGAAACCTGTAAACAACCCAACCTGATACTGTTATTATTAGTATCACCAAACCGTTTGTGAACTCCCACCATCTAAGAGCAAATCCGGAGATGTAGTTTACTTCTAGCATTCCCACAATTGTAATTGCTCCAAGCTGTGCCATCCCAAATGACATGCTAATAAGATAACGACCTGCGGTTCTGCCTGCTGTGAGAAAATCTGAAACACTTCTCATCAACTTCTTTGTGTAAAGAACTCCCCACAACATGATGCCGATCATCGATAGAACGATTATCCAATCAATGAGATGAAGATTCATTCAATCATCCGTTTATTTCATCATTGATTTTTTGAAAGGGTGTGCCTCGGTGTTGAATATAACTGAATTGAAATCCAAAGTTCCTTCGGTAGCAAAAATTAAGTAAAGATATTTAAGAGTTTCTGCAAGGAAAAAACTTTCCATATTATCGGACTGCTTTTTTGTTATCACGCTTTCAAGATGTGCAAACCCTTCATCGGCTTTGCAATATTTGATCAGACTTTCATAATAAACAGCACCCATCTGAAGATATTTCTCATCGTTTGTTATTTGATAAAGGTAGTATGCTGATTCAATATTTTCGGGTCTTAAATAATATGCTTCGGAGAGAACCTTATCCGCAGCGTAATCATATTGTTCCGGTTCAATTCCGTGGAGATTCCACATCCAAATGCAGCTTTCCTGCAAAGCGGCTGCACGCTCAACATCCCCGCTCAAAGCAAGCACTGCCGGAAAGAAAGCATCTAGTGCTCCGAATTGAGTTCTTAATCTTTCACCGGTTTCCATGTTTACGTGGGAATACCACAGTCTTCCATCAACTTCATCGGCAAGATATTTATTTATGCCTTCAATTGATTTATTGAATGCGTTCATCATTTCAACATCGTCGAATAATATTGCTGCTTTAAGTAAATACTCATAATATGAATCAATCATTCCACTGATATGCGAATCAGTATTTATCCACTCACCCGTTTCGACATTTATTGTTGTCCCGACTAAACCTTTCGATGAACTGCGTTTTGCCAATTCCAACATTCCTTTTCTTACCTTCTCATAATATTTGGGATCGCCTGTCAATTTGCTGACAGCTCCAAACTCCAGAATGAGAGTTCCAATTTCTGCGGGATTGTTAATCTCACCTCTTGTCTTTCCGGTTTTAAGATTTACAAATGTGTATGGCATTCCAGTCGGTGAATCAAAAACGGGAAGAAGTCTATCCGCAAGATCAATAACCAGACTCCTAAAGCGTTCATCACCGTCCCACATATATGCTGAAATCAAACCGCCCAGAAGTCTTATTGTTATCTCGAAGTTCTGCACTTCAAGATCGTGATCGAATGATAGATTGTTAAAGATTAGTTCTTTTGCTTCTTCAGCTTCTGAAGTTAATCCCATTAGAATCATAGTATCGAAAGCATCGACCGGAGTCATCAGCAGTGATACTTCGTGCCAATTATGATATGTTTTGCTCAATGGCTTCAATGCATCATGACCCCAAGCATATTTTTTATATGCATTCCAAGAATCAAGAAAAGCACTTTTAACTTTCTCCGCATACAATTTTTTATTTATTTCAGTTTGTGAAAAAATATTAGTTGAGGAAATGACAACTGTAAAAAGCAACATGAAAGAAATTATTTTTTTGTTCATCGAAAACCCGTTTTAATTTTTGTCCAATTGATTTAATGCAAATGCATACGCTCCAAGAGCGATAGCTTTACTCGTGCCGATCTTTGAAATGCCGATACCGATTTTAGGTTTAGGATCATATTTAATTTTCTCGTTCGTCCCGGGAATTTCAATTTCAGTATAATCGGGAGAGAGAAATTTCTTTAAATCTTTTTTATCCTCAAGATTATAAACATCAGCAACTAGTCTTTTAAATTTTGTTCCGTCGTGCTTTGTAAAATTGCCGTTCATTTCATCGACAATATTGGGAAGAAAAATATCAGCAGCACCCGAAAGTCCACCTCCTAACACAACAAGTCCGTCAATCAAAGTGATTGCATTCGAGATTGCATCACCACAGGCTTCTGCCATTTGTTCATAAGCTTTTAATGCAGCAGTTTTGTTTCCTTCCTTCTCTCCTTTTGCAATTTCGTAAATGTCTTTTGGAGTAATATTCGGATCGGGAACAGAATTGCTTTCTTCGAAATAAATTTTCTTCACGCCTCTTATACTCGCATGCTCTTCTATATTGGATTGCGGCATAAGTTTGTTCCTCATCAGCCAAATTTCGCCGGCGATTGAGTTATCCCCAATAAATAAATTTCCATCCCTCACAATTCCAGCACCGAAACCTGTACCCAGAGTTAATCCCAGTAAGTTTTTATAAACCTTCTGATTTCCGGCATCATTGAGTTTACTGTTTATTTCGGGAAGAAAGCCCGAAATAGCTTCACCGTATGCGTAAAGATCTCCATCGTTGTTTATAAAAACCGGGAGATTAAATTCACGCTGCAGAAAAGGACCAAGTGCAACTCCTCCTCTAAATGCAGGCAGGTTCGGTAAATTTCCGATTATTCCCTCAGGATAATTTGCCGGACCGGGAAAAGCAAAGCTTATTGCGGATAGTTTTTCTTTCAATTTGTTCTTTATTTCACGAAATCCGGTTAAAATTGAATTGAGACATTTTTGAAGATCATCCGGATAAGTCGGCAGTGTAAAATCTTCAACAATCTGTGCATTACCTTGAATAGCGGAAAAAACCAAGTTCGTTCCTCCGGCATCGAGAGTTAAAACAACTCTTTTATCTTTCGAATAGTTCATATAATTTTAATTAAACCTTCTTAATATTATAAAATGCAGTATATGCGATATAGATAACCGCGACGAGAGGAACAAGAAAACCAAGCAGAACAGAAGTAGAATCAGCGACAAAACCCATTATTGGAGGGATGAATGCGCCGCCGACAATAGCTGTGATCATCAGACCGGAAAGCTCGTTGCTTTTCTCCGGCATCGAATCGACGGTTATTGAAAACACAATCGGAAAAATATTAGCAAATCCAAGTCCGATTAAAATCACGCTTATTACTGCAACTGTTTGATTGCT
>JAGFIY010000020.1 GCA_024103215.1 Melioribacteraceae bacterium
TAATTGCTCTCGATAACATCGATGAAGTAATAGAAACTATTAAAAAGTCGAAAGATGTCGAAACAGCAAAAAACAACTTGATAAAAAAATTCAAGTTGAGCGAAATTCAAGCCAAGGCAATCCTGGATATGCGTCTTCAAAGATTGACCGGCTTGGAAAGAAAGAAAATAGAGGATGAGTATAAAGAAACAATTAAACTTATTGAGAAACTAAAAGGAATTTTGGAAAGCGAAAGTAAAAGAAATAAAATTATAAAAGAAGAACTGCTTCTTTTAAAAGAAAAATACGGCGATGCAAGAAGAACAGAGATAATTCACAACACCGTTGAGTTTTCTCTTGAAGATATAATAGCAGAAGAAGATGTTGTTGTTACAATTTCTCATCGCGGATTCATAAAGCGATTTCCGGTTAGCGGTTATCGAAGACAAGGAAGAGGCGGCAAAGGAGTAACCGGCGCAGGAACAAAAGAAGAAGACTTTATCGAACATATGTTTATTGCTTCGACTCATCACTATATCCTTTTCTTCACGGACAAAGGAAAAGTCTATTGGCTTAAGGTTCACGAAATCCCGGAAGGTGGACGAGCCGCGAGAGGAAGATCAATATTGAATCTTTTAGAAAAAGATAAGGATGAAAACATAACAGCATTTGTATCTGTGAAGGATTTTTCGGATGATAGATATCTTACCATGGTTACCTCAAACGGAACGATAAAGAAAACAGTGCTCTCCGCTTATTCAAATGTTCGTCGCGGCGGAATTCAAGCAATAAACCTTGCAGGAAACGATTCGTTGATAGAAGTTAAACTTACAGAAGGCAAAAACGACCTGATAATAGGAACAAAAAACGGAATGGCAATACGCTTCAACGAAAAAGATGTTCGCGATATGGGAAGAACAGCAACCGGTGTGAGAGGCATTAAACTTGGAGCCGGTGATAAAGTGGTCGGTCTTATCGTAATTAAAAGCGTTTCCACGCTGCTTGTTGTTACGGATAAAGGTTTTGGAAAGAGAAGCAAAATTGATGACTATAGAATCACAAAACGCGGCGGCAAGGGAGTTATTACGGTTAAAACAAGCGATAGGAACGGTAAGATGATTGCTATGATGGAAGTTAACGATAACGACGAGTTAGTGATAATTACTACGAAAGGAATGGTAATCAGACAAAGCGTAAGTGATCTTAGAGTTATGGGACGCAACACACAAGGAGTTAGAGTAATTAGATTGAACGAAGGTGATTCGATTGCCGATATCGCAAAAGTTGTGTCAGAGGACGAAGACGAATAAAATAAATCGATGATTCTTGAATAAATTCAACTCAATATCTACGGCGGAGAACAGCCATTTCTCCGCCTCATATATAAATAAGCTCTCCGGCTTACATTTCCCCAAAAAACAAATAATTGAAAAAGAAATAAAGAGGAAGTTATTATGGAAAACTCAAAAGTAAAAATCGGGATGGACTCAAAGTGTGTTCATGCAGGAATAGGCGAATATGAGTTTGGTCCTGTTGTGCCTCCAATCTATCAGACATCAACATTTAAGTTTGAATCTACAGAACACGGTGGAGCCTTGTTCAAAGGGGAGAAAGACGGTTATATTTATACGAGAATGCGCAACCCCACCATCGAAGCAATGGAAAATGCTGTTGCTTCTTTGGAAGGCGGTTACAAAGCCCTAGGCTGTGCTAGCGGAATGGCGGCAATATCAACAGTGTTTCTTTCTTTGTTAAAAAACGGCGAACATATCGTTTGCTCTAAATCGGTTTATGGACCTACTGCAACTTTAATAGCAACCGTGTTGAGTAATTATGATATTAAATCCACATTTGTAAATTCCTCGGACCTCGATCAACTTAAAAATGCAGTGACCGACAAGACAAAAGTAATCTATATCGAAACACCGGGGAACCCAACACTCGAAACAACAGACCTTGCTGAAGCTGCAAAAATTGCAAAAGCGGCAAATGCAAAGCTGGTTGTCGATAACACTTTTATGAGCCCCGTTTTACAGAGACCGTTAGAACTTGGAGCCGATATTGTTCTCCATAGCATGACAAAATTTTTGAACGGACACGCAGATGTTGTTGCGGGAATTATCGTAACTAAGGACAAAGAAACCTACACACATTTCAGAAAAGTTTTGAATCAGCTCGGAGGCGTAATCGATCCTTTTAACGCATTCCTTGTTCATCGTGGAATCAAAACGCTCGGACTTAGGATGAAAAGACATTCCGAAAGCGCGATGAAATTAGCGGAGTATCTCGAATCACATAATAAGGTTAAATGGGTAAGGTATCCCGGATTAACATCTTTTCCGCAGTACGAAGTTGCTCAAAAGCAGCATGCCGCTCCCGGTGGAATGATCTCGTTCGAACTTAAGGGTGGATTTAAATCCGGAGAGGCAGTGATGAATTCAGTAAAATTTTGTCAACTTGCTGTCAGCTTAGGAGGAGTTGAAACACTAATTCAACATCCGGCAAGCATGACCCATCTTTCAATGGGAAAAGAAGCACGCGAATCTGCCGGAATAACCGATGGGCTT
Organism: Melioribacteraceae bacterium; assembly: GCA_024103215.1. Taxonomy (GTDB): domain Bacteria; phylum Bacteroidota; class Ignavibacteria; order Ignavibacteriales; family Melioribacteraceae; genus JAGFIY01. Next base: position 2,547 of record JAGFIY010000020.1, read on the forward strand.
GTGCGTCTTTCGGTCGGAATAGAGAATGTTGAAGATATAATTGCTGATTTGGAACAAGCACTTGAAAAAGCTTAATCAAAAAAAACAATAAATAATCTTGAGGTAACAAAAATGCGAACAGTAGTACTTTTACTGATAAGTTTTTTTGCCGCAAATATATTCGGTCAACCATCTAATCTTTTTGTCCCGCGCAATGTTCTTGATGCTTATAATACCGGAACAAGATCTTTCGATGGAAAACCTGGAGATAAATATTGGCAGAACGGTTCGGATTATAAAATCTTTGCTGAAGTAATTCCTTCCGAGAGAAAGATAAAAGGAATTGAAGAAATTACATATTATAACAACAGTCCTCACGAATTGAACCGTCTTGTATTTAGATTATATCAAGACATTTATAAAAAAGGTGCTGCAAGAGATTTTCCGCTGCCCGAAAATGATATAAATGAAGGAATGATTATCGATAGATTTGTTGTAAACGGAAAAGAATACGACACTCAATCGAGAAGCAGAGAATTCAACAGAATTATGACTAACCTCATGGTTGCTCTTGAGGACTCTCTGGCTCCGGGCGAATCTGTTAAGATCGAGATAGGATGGAGTTTTGTTCTTCCCGAAAAAGGAGGATTGAGAATGGGAACCTATGACGAGACTTCGTTTTATGTAGCATATTGGTATCCTCAAATTTCCGTGTTCGATGATATTGACGGATGGGATACATTCAATTACGGAGGAATGCAGGAATATTACAACGACTTTTCCAACTACGAAGTAGAAATAACTGTTCCGGAAAATTTTGTCGTTTGGGGCACTGGAGTTTTACAAAATCCCAAAGAAGTTTTCGATGCCAGGATCCTCGAAAAATATCAAAAAGCACTTACGTCCGATGAAATTATAAGCATTATTGATTCCGCCACTTATTCGGAGGGAATCGTTACAAATAAAGGAAAAAACACATATAAGTTTAACGCCGAATATGTTCCGGATTTTGTCTTCGCAACAAGCGATCATTATCTGTGGGATCTTACCAGCACAGTGGTTGATTCTTCTTCTGGAAGACGAACGGTAATTGGTGCGGCATATAAAAAAGAATCCGAAGATTTTTATCAAGTTGCCGAAATATCAAAAAAATCGATATTATATTTTTCGAACACCATGCCGGCATATCCATTTCCTTATCCAACGCTTACTGTATTTAACGGAAGCGGAGGAATGGAATCTCCAATGATGATAAATGACGGATCATCAAGCACTATTGCAGGAACAATCGGTGTTACAAGTCACGAAATAACACATCAATACATGCCTTTTATGATGGGAACAAACGAAAGGAAGTATGCTTTTATGGACGAAGGCTGGGCGGTAATGCTTCCTTTCGAATTTCAAATTCATGAATCAAACGGCGAGCATAATAGGAAGCTGGCAACAATTGCTGGATATGAGAGAATTGCCGGCACCGAAAACGACGTGCCTCTTTTGGTTCCATCTACAGAACTGAAAAACACTTATAGAAATTCCGCATATGTTAGGTCTGCTGCTGCGTACTTGATGCTTTATGAATTTTTAGGTGAAGAACTCTTTCTAAATGCGCTTCATGGATATCTGAACAGATGGCAGGGCAAACATCCAACGCCGTGGGATTTTTATTTTACTTTTAACGATGTGTTAAAAGATGACTTAGCTTGGTTTTGGAATCCTTGGTTCAATGATTTTTCTTTCCCGGATTTAGGAATAAAAGAAGTTAAAAACAAAGATGGAAAACTTATTGTGACAGTTGAAAAAATAGGCGGACAACCTGTTCCTATCTATCTTGAAACTTTATCGGAAAACGGCGAAACATTGTCCACAAAATTTGTTAACGATTTCTGGAAAACCGGTGACAAAGAAAAAGTAGTTGAACTTGAAAATACCGCGGATATAAGAACCATTAAACTTGGCAACGATTATATTCCCGATTCGAACGACGGAAATAATTTTTACGAAATAAAATAAACTTAAGCGAATTATTATCTTTCTAAAACATTCCATTTCATAAAGAGATGGAATGTTTTATTTTAAACACCAAATCCAAAAGATTCGGAGATTATCGGAATGATTAAAAACGTAATTCTTTTCTTCTTTGCTGCATCAACGCTGCTGTTGGCATCAAACGAGTTTATTGAAAGAGGAAACACAAAATATGTTTCGGGTAGAATTGTTGTTAAGCTTTCTTCAGATAAATTAATCGATGTAAATAATTTTGTGAATCAAGCTTCCTTTCTTGGGATAATCAACTCGAAGAAAATTATAAAAAATGAATTTTCCGGAAACGAAAAAAAATTGCAAGAAATTTCCCGCATCTACATTTTCGATTATTCGGCACCTTACGATCCGCTTTTTATTTCAGGAAAATTAAAAACTTACTCTTCGGTTGAATGGGCTGAACCTCATTACGTACGAGAAATTACATTTGTTCCTAACGACCCGAAATATTTGGATAACTCGCAATGGTTTCTCGATGCAATTTTTTCTCAACAAGCTTGGGATGTAAATAAAGGAAGTACGGATATCGTGGTTGCAATTATTGATACCGGGGTCGACTGGGATCATCCCGAACTGCAGAATAAAATTTGGACAAATCCGGGAGAAATTCCGAACAACGGAATTGATGATGACGGCAACGGATTTATCGATGATGTAAGAGGATGGGATTTCGGAAGCGGAGACAACGATCCGATGGAGGATGCTGCCGTGCACGGAACACATGTTGCCGGAATTGTAGGTGCCGAAACCAACAACGGAATCGGAATTGCTTCGATCGGTTATAACACATCAATAATGCCGGTGAAAATAACAGAAGGTAATTCCGGAAGCTTTCCGTTTCCTTTTGGTGGGATTGAATATGCTGTGGATAACGGGGCCGATGTTATAAATTGCAGCTGGCGCGGATTTAGTTACTCAAGAGCAGAACAGGCAATTGTTGATTACGCAACATTGAACGGTGCCGCATTTGTCGCCGCGGCAGGCAACGACAACACAGATCAATTGGCATATCCGGCAAGTTATAAAAATGCGTTTTCCGTTGCCGGTACGCAGAATGGTGATGTAAGATATACTGCATCAAACTACGGAACTTCGGTTGATGTTGCGGCCCCAGCAGTTGGAATTTATTCAACATGGTTTAATGATAGCTATAGGAGTATGAGCGGAACATCGATGGCAACACCTTTAACTGCAGGTTTAGTTGCCCTTGTTATGAATCAGTTTCCAACATACAACGCACTCCAAGCGTTAGAGCAAGTTAGAGTAACATCTGATAATATTGACGGGATCAATCTGTTTTATCAAAAGAAATTAGGGTACGGGAGAATAAACGCTCATCGTGCTTTAACTGAAACGAATAAAAAGTCTGTTAGAATAACTTCAACAAGATTCGTCGATAAAGGAAATGGAAACGGTGTTCTCGAAGCTGGCGAAGACGCAGAAATTGAACTCACTTTTATGAACTATCTTAATCCTATGTCAAACTTGGTGATTACTATCGAGACCACAAATACCGACATAAGTTTTACAAACTCGGAATTTATTGCCGGATCCGCGGGAACATTAAATTCGTTTAATAATTTTTCAAATAAATTTTCTTTTACTATTGCAGAAAATATTCCTCAAAATTCAGAAGTTGAATTTTTAATTTCATTTAATGATGGAAATTATTCGGATTTTGAGTGGTTAGTAGAAAGAATTAATCCAACATACGATGTTCAAAATGCAAATGATTTAGCCGTAACAATTACCAGCACCGGCAATCTTGCTTTTGATGACCACAGCACCTCGCCGCAGATTGGAGAAGGAATTAGGTTCTTGGAAGGGGACAATCTTTGCTTCGAGGCAGCGTTTATGTACGGCAACTCAAACACCAAATTGATGGACGCGGCACATATTGAATATCTTGCAACAAAAAGCACGGATTTTGAATCTGCATTGCCGTTCAATATAAAAACTCCTGGACTTATTGCCGATCAAGAAGGGAGAGCTGTTTTCAACGATAACGGAGCCGGAGTATCAAAACTAGGGATCACAACTGCTTTAACTTCTTATTCGTTCTCCGATGTCCCTTATTCTCAGTTTGTGGTTTTACGTTATTCTCTTTTCAACAACACTGGAGATGATATTCAGAATCTTTATGCCGGACTTTTCTTCGATTGGGATATTCCGGGAACAGAAAGTGGACAACCCTGGGTTGAAGACGTAGTCGGTTACGATCAAACAGATAAGTTCGGATTTGTCTATGACAATTCCGACCAGGAAACACAGTATGCCGGGGTTGTGTTGTTGTCCGAACAAAATCGGGGTTTTTATGCAATAAATAATGACGGCTCGAACGGAAGCCTAAACATAACAGGAAATTTTTCGGATTCACAAAAATGGATTTTGATTTCCAGCGGTGAAGCAAGAACACAAGCAGGTCCCGATGATATTTCGATGGTGGTTTCGGGCGGTCCGGTTAATATTCCAGCCGGAGAGTATGTTAATTTTGTTTTTGCATTATGCGGCGCAGAAAGTCTTGAAGAATTAAAATCAGTTGTCGGCTATGCAAAAGAAAAGTATAACGACATACCTACATCCGTCGAGCAAAGCAATGATGTTGTCCCAACTGAATTTATATTGATGCAGAATTATCCGAACCCGTTTAATCCAAGCACGACAATTAGGTTTGCAATTCCATCAAACGTAAAAAATGAAACGCCAACCACAAAATTAGTTGTGTATGATATTCTCGGAAGAGAAATTGCAGCGCTTGTAAACGGAAATCTTTCACCGGGCAAATACGAAGTAATATTTGATGGGAGCAATCTTTCAAGCGGAACTTATTTTTATAGAATTGATGTAGGTGATAAATATCATTCAGTTAAGAAGATGTTGCTCGTGAAATAAAAAATAAATTTTGTTTAATGAATGAAAAAAGACACAATAGTAAAAAAGCAAATTTTATTTCTGCTGAGGGGCGGCAACACGCACATTCCTGTTAAACGTGCGATAAAAAATTATCCGATCAAAATCATTAATCAAAAAATTTCCGGAGTTGAGTACACCCCCTATCAGCTTTTAGATCATCTGGCCCGGGCACAGAGAGATTTTCTCGGGTTTATCAGTGATCCAAAACATCAATCTCCAGAATGGCCAAAAGGGTTGTGGACAGATAAAGAAACCGCTTCAGGAAACGATTGGAAAGAACTTTCAGAAGAGTTTTTTGCTGGATTGGACGAGATGGAAAGTTTAATCAAAAATAAGGGTGTTGACATTTTTGCTCCGATACCGCATGCCCCGCAGTACACCATTTACAGAGAAGCACTTATGCTTGCAAGTCATAATTCTTATCATTTAGGACAATTGATGCTTATGAAAAAAGCACTTTCCGAAAAATAAATTCACTGACTTATTCAATTATAAACAATTTTCCCGCGAGAAAATCTGTTATCCAGATTTTATTTTTATCAATAATTACTTTGTTCAATTCATAAATTGTATCGGCAAATTGTCCTCTAAGATAAAACGAATTGTTGTAGGTGTTAAAGGAAGTATCGCCGAAAGGATATTCATAATTAAAAAGTTCAATAAATTTTTTGTCAATAAGATCAAACTCATAAACGGCTAAATTGTTGGCGGAATGTCCTGTAACAATCAGCCTGCCTTTTTCGTATGATATATTATCAATGGATTCGTCTTCCGGGAGTTTGAAACTGACGAGTTCCTCTCCGAACATTTGTAAAGAGCTTGATCCATGATTAATGACGAAAGGAACACCTTTGACCAATTCAAGCCCCAGCGGATTTTCTTCTGTTTTAAACTTTTCAATCGAATAATCTTTTTTGTCGATTTTCATCAACGAATTTGAATCAAAGTTAACAACAAAAATAAAATTTTCGTCGTACTCTAAATCAGTCGGAGTAATTTCAAGCTCAACAGTTTTTATTCTAGATCGTTTTTCGAGATCTATAATTTGAAGCGCCCCGGCATCATTATTGGTTTCGCCAAGCTTAACAAGATATAGTAAATTCTCGGTTTTATCGTATCTTAATATAGTTTGGATTGTTTCTCGCTCAATTTCTTCATCAAGTTTTAATAGCGTTTGAGGATTAAACTCCCGGATGTTGTCCTCGAATTCCAGAATAAATTGCTTTTCCTTCCCCCAACTGTTCTGAAGCCCGTAAAGAATTCCAGTGTCGGTTAAGATCAAATCCTGAGCAAGTCGCGGAATTCTTCTATCTGTTATGTTTAAATTATGTGGGTCAATTTGCATAATACCGTTCTTTGCTCCCCAAATGTATACTGTCGGCCAATAGGATTGATGTGGTCCGTAGCTTAAATAAATATTTCCTTCATTGTTGTATATGGCTTTGTGGGGATAGTTAAACGGAATTTTATGTGTTTCAAAATTTTCGTCTGAATTTACAACAGCAAATTCGTCTTCTGAATTAAAAACAATTACTTCATCAGTTCCTTTTCGTTTTATCATTTCCACAGGATTCCAGCCTGTGTAAATCTTTTTTACCTCCTTACTTTTGGGATTTACTGAAGTCACCGCCGAACCGAAAACGCCATTTACGGCGGTGGCTCCGAGCGGCAAATAAATTAGTCCATTGTTTTGATTGAACTCCATCGAAAACATATGAGGGATTATTCCGAGACCGGAAATGCGATCAACAAACTTTCTTTCTTTTAAATCTACAATCTCAATTTCACCATAAGCCCAGCTTGCGATATATAGAATATCCTTATTGATATCCAAAGCTGAGCCATCGTTTCCGTAAAGCGGAATTTTTATTTCGGCCATATTTCCGCCGGCCTTATTAAAATCAACAACATGAACCGAAGCATGATTGTCGTAAGGAATATATACTTCATTCCGTTTTGAATTGTAAATCACACCAACACCCTCAGTGAAGCCAGGCAAATCAACATAAACATCTTTTCCCGTTGATGCATCAATCTCAACCGCTTGAACAACCTTTCTCTCTTTCGTTTCAATAACCATGTAAATACGATTTTTTATTTTATCGATACCGGCAAAATGCCAGCGCGCGGCGGTAAGGGTTTTAAGAGTTCTAACTTTTTCTACGGCATAAGTTTCGGGATTAATGAGATAGAACATAGATTTATATCCATCCAGCGCTGCAATTTTATCAATGTTCGGTAAATAAATGACTTTTCTAATCGGCGGAGGCGGAGTTTGGTTTAGGTTTACAAGCGGCTCTGTAAAATCGACCCAGTTTATATGATCGATTTGATTGTTCTTTATATCGGCGATGGCAATGTTTTTGCTTTCTCTTCCGGCAAGAAAAACTATTCCGCGTTTATCAACAGTAACTGATTCGTATTGCTTTACTGTTTCAATTACGCTTGAAATATTTTTATCGGGATAAACAGCAACTATACATTTGTCCCCGATTAAATAAGCGTTGCCTGTCAACTCATCCAAATAAAAAGATTCATCTTTTAAGTGCTGAAGAGCTCTTTTTCCTGTTGGAATGTTTCTGACTTTTCCGGTCGATCCGTCTATCAACGAAATACTTGATGAATTAGCATTTGCACAAATAATTCTATTTCGCTCGTTGTCCATGCGCAGAAGAACAGGTCCTGAGGAATTGATTTTGACACCGATCGTTTTTAAAAAATCAACTTCTGTTATTTTTTTCTGAGCGAACAAACCCGTTATACTTATTGTAAGTATCAACAAATAATTTAATTGCTTCATATTGTTTCCAAGAATTACTTATTCTTAAATTGCTTTATATACTCTTTAGTAAAATCTGACAGCACCAGTTTACCGCTAATCTCGGCGCGTGCTTCTAGGAGTTCGTCCCAATTTTCTGTTCCTTCCCAAAGAACTCGCTTCAGTTCTTTCATTGCTTCTGGGCTGCTCGAAGCAAGTTTTGAAGCTATAACTTCTACACCATCTTCTAATTCATTAATTGTGTTATAAACCTCGGTGAACAATCCCCTCTGGTTAGCCCAAGCTGCAGTCCGCCAATCAAAATCCACAGACATTTCTGTAAATGCCGCTTTACCGATTTTTCTTTCTACGGCGGGTCCGACTACAAAAGGACCAATGCCCAGAGCAAGCTCGCTTAATTTAACCGAGGCATTCTTTAGCGCCAAAGCATAATCAGAGGCAGCAACTAATCCCACTCCGCCGCCCACAGTTTTACCTTGAACTTTTGTGATAATAAATTTCGGCGATTTTCTTATTGAATTTATAACCAGAGCAAATCCCATAAAAAAGTTTTTTCCTGTTTCGAAATCGTTAATGTCAAGAAGTTCGTCGAATGAAGCGCCTGCGCAAAAGGCTTTTTCACCTTCACTTTTAATTACTATTACATTGTTTTCGTCGGATTCTCCACATAATGTAATTTGCTTTGCTAAATCTCTTAAAAGATCTCCTGGAAGCGAATTACTCTTAGGATGTGAGAATGTGATTGTACAAATTTTATCCTTGGTAACAGATTCAATTTTTCCGTATTCCATAATACCTCAATTTTTAAGTAACGCTGCAATTTGTAAAATTACTAATGATTATTCAAACAATCGTTCTATCAAAAATTTTGGTGAAATTTACCAAGATAAATTTTATCTTCACTTTTCGTAACATTAAATAAAATTTGCGGGGCAAAAATGATTAGAAGGATAGTATTTCTTTTGTTGGTTGTTTCAATTCCACTCTTTTCACAAACAGATGATAGAATAATTCATGGTGAACTTCTGGTTAGACTTGAACCAAATGAATCCATTGAAGATTTTACGAGAGAAATGCAGTCGCTGAAAATAAATGCAAAAAGACTACTTTCTAAAAGTTTGAATATTTGGCTTGTCGAGTATGATAACAATATAAATGCGACCGAAGCTCTTTATTCTGTGATGGACAACGATAGAGTTAAAGTAGTTCAGCATAACCATACAATTCAAAGAAGACTTGGTGTTCAAGAAAAAACAATAGAAAACTTAATGTTAAGCACCACCTTCCCCGACGACCCGAGTTTCGGTCAGCAGTGGGGATTGAATAACACCGGGCAAACCGGCGGGGTTGCCGATGCAGATATCGACGCACCGGAAGCATGGGATTTTGCAACCGGCGGAACGTCTGCTCAAGGGGATGAAGTAGTTGTTGCGATTGTAGACGGAGGCTTCGACCTTAATCATGAAGACATTGTTTATTGGAAAAACATGCTTGAAATTCCAGGTAATGGAATAGACGATGATGGAAACGGTTACATTGACGATTATGATGGATGGAATGCCTACACGCACAGCGGAAATATTACCAGCGACAGTCATGGTACACACGTTGCGGGAATAGCCGCTGCACATGGAAACAACTCTAAAGGTGTTTCCGGGGTTAACTGGGGGGTGAAAGTAATGCCCGTTCAAGGCTCGTCATCAAACGAAGCCACAGTTGTTGAGGCGTATAGCTATATTCTCGAAATGAGAACAACATATAACGAAACCGACGGAGCAGAAGGCGCCTTTATTGTTTCAACGAATGCCTCGTTCGGAGTGGATTTTGGTGATCCGGCTAATTATCCTCTTTGGTGCGGAATATATGACGATCTCGGTGAAGCTGGAATATTAAGCTGCGGCGCAACAGCAAATTTGAATATCGATGTTGATGTTCAAGGAGATGTCCCAACAGCCTGCCCAAGCGAATATATGATAGCAGTTACAAATACAACAAGTTCGGACAACAAAAACAGCGGTGCCGCATACGGTGCAACAACAATTGATTTAGGCGCTCCCGGAACGAGCATCTATGCAACCCTACCCGGAAATTCATACGGAAATTTAACTGGTACATCGATGGCAACTCCTCATGTTGCGGGTGCGATAGGACTTATTGTAAGCGCAGCAAATAACGCATTAATGCAGGCATATAAGAACAACCCAGCAGCAACGGCTCTTCTTTTTAGAGATCACTTGTTTGACGGAGTTGATCCCATTGCTTCACTTGATGGAATTACGGTGACCGGTGGAAGATTGAACGTTTATAATTCTGTGTTGCTTGTATCGACCCCGCCCGATAATGTTCCACCGACCACTATAACCGATTTAACAGTAACAGACGTTTCATCTAATGGGTATAAACTTACATGGACTGCCCCGCTCGACACATCGAGAAACGGTGTTGTCGGCTATGATATTAGACGCTCAAATAATCCGATAACAAACGACACACAGTTTGATAATGCCGAACAAATTCCTTTTGGTACGCCTGCCGAAGCCGGACAATCGGAAGAGCTTGTAATTGATGGAATGGATTTTAATGACACTAAGTATTACGCAATAAAAGCTTTCGACACCTTTGGCAACATCAGCGCAATGTCCAACGTAGTAGAAGGGACAACACTTTCGGCACCGTCAATGAGTGTAGCCCCACAGCAGATAACACACACGGCAGACGAGGGAGAAACATTTTCGGATGCGATAAATATAGAAAACGATGCCACAGCTCCATCAACGCTAGATTATGAAGTAAGTCTCAACAACCACACATTCCCGATGGGAGTTGTACGTGCAAAGCTGACGCCAAAAGTAAATAGTTGGCTGAATAAAACAAGTTCCTCCAAGGACAACACAGAACCAATAGGAGGGCAGACAATAAACGGGTTAGGCGGCCCGGATGGATACGGCTATATCTGGAAAGACAGTGAAGAATCAGACGGACCGGAGTATGTGTGGAACGATATATCAGATGTTGGAGTAGAGATAAACTTTCCGAACGGAAATCAAGACGACGGACATACAAACTATATAAACCTAGGATTCAGCTTCAACTATTACGGAACGACATACAACAATGTAAAAATAAGCTCAAACGGATTTGTGTCGTTTGCGAACATAATAAACAGCTATAGGAACAACACCCAGATCCCGGATAATGGGGATCCGAACGGAATAATAGCAGTGTTTTGGGACGATTTGTTAGGAACAGACCAAGGGAGCTTTTATTACTTAGCCGAAGCGGGCAAGTTCACAGTACAGTGGGAAGATTTACAGAAGTATTACTCGGCAGCCCAAGGAGGAAGCAGAGGACATTATACGTTCCAGTTGGTGTTGGAAGAAAGCGGAAGGATAAAGATTTACTATAAGGAGATGGACGGAGAGACGAACAGTGGGACAGTGGGCATAGAATCCCCGTCGGGAGATATGGGACTGCAAGTAGCGTATAACTCGAGCTACCCGCCGTCAGACGGAACAGCGTTGCAGTTTATGGAAGAACCGGAATGGATGGAAGTAACGGACTTGGGAGGGGGAAGACTTTATAACGGGAATAATGCGGATATAGAGTTGGACTTCAACACGACGGGACTACCGCCGGGAGAATATAGTATGGACATAACAATAACGAGCAATGCACCGGAAAAGACGGAAGTAGTTGTCCCGGTAACGTTAACAGTAAACGATCCGGTACCGGTAGAACTTACCTCGTTTAGTGCAGATGTAGTAGGAGAAGGAGAGGTGGTTTTAAGCTGGGTAACGGCAAGTGAGACGAATAACAAGGGCTTTGAAGTTGAGAAGAGGCAGAACTCAGAAGAAGAAAGATGGAAGGTTATAGGTTATGTAGAAGGAGGAGGCACAAAGAGTGAGGAGAGCAATTACAGATATGAAGATAAGGGGATGAAGGGAGGAAAGGTAAGCTATAGGTTGAAGCAGATAGATTACGACGGAACATACAGTTACAGCGAAGAATTAGAGGTAGAGATAATCCCAGTACATTACAAGTTAGAGCAAAACTATCCTAATCCATTTAACCCGAGGACAACCATAAGATATGCATTGCCGGGAAGAAGTAATGTAAAGCTATCGGTATACAACACCTTGGGAGAGGTAGTATCAGAGCTAGTAAACGGAATAGAAGAAGCGGGATATTATGAAGTGGAATGGAGAGCTGAAAACATCTCGAGCGGATTATACATATATGTTATGGAAGCAGAATCGGAAGGCAGCAGTTTTAGAGATGTAAAGAAGATGTTG
>JAGFIY010000050.1 GCA_024103215.1 Melioribacteraceae bacterium
GCAAGCGGCTTTTTCCAAATAATTCCATGTTCGTCATAGTTTTGTTCAATATAGCATGCTAGAACTCTTTCCACACCAATACCGTAGCTTCCCATAATGATCGGATGATCTTTTCCTTCCTCGTCAAGAAATCTTGCGCCAAGAGCTTCGGAATATTTTGTGCCAAGTTTAAAGATATGGCCAAGTTCTATCGCCTTGAATACATCAAGTTCCGCCCCGCATCTAGTGCAGCTTTCACCGGACTGCACGCTTCTTAAATCAAAGTATTCAACATTAGGAACATCACGTTTTAGGTCAATTCCCCCTATGTGATAATCATTTTTGTTGGCGCCGCTGTAAAGCATGTTTGCGCCTTTCAATTTGTTGTCCGCAATTATTTTATGTTTAAACCCTATGGGTCCAATCGAACCGGCTTCGGCACCAGAAATCTCCATCAATTCTTCGGGATGTGCAGGTCTCACTGTTCCGCCTAATGCTGTAAGCAGCTTGTTTTCGTTCACTTCTTCGTTGCCGGACATAAGCACAAGGACAGGTTGATCATTGTGGATATAAACTCTGGATTTAGCCGTTTCATTTTCGTTTATTCCCAAAAACTCGCAAAGTTCGTCAATCGATTTTATGTTTGGTGTGTGAATTTCATAAAATTCTTTTGTTTCATCTTTTCTTGAGATGCTTTCAACTACAGACCGAGCAACTTCAATGTTTGCTGCATAACCGCATTTACTGCAGAAAGCAACAGTATCTTCTCCTGCTTCTGATTTTACCATAAACTCTTCGGACTGGCTTCCACCCATAGCCCCGCTTGCGGCTCCCACGACAAAATAGTCCAAACCGCATCTGTCAAATATTTTTCGATATGCTTTATCGTGAAGCCCGTATGTATAATCCAAACCTTCCGGTGTTGCATCGAAAGTATAAGCATCTTTCATCAAAAATTGTCTGCCTCTAATTACGCCGCTTCTCGGTCTTGCTTCGTTTCTGAACTTGGTTTGTATTTGATACCAGATTTGAGGCATATCTTTATACGATTTAACAACTCCCTTTGCATGGTAAGCCATAACTTCTTCGTGAGTCGGAGCAAGAATATAATCCCGGTTTTTAACGTGATACATTGTTTCGCCGAAAGCTTCTACCCTTCCGGTTTCTTCCCAAAGCTGGCGTGGGTTAAGTGCAGGAAGATGAAATTCCTGTCCGCCGATCGCGTCCATTTCTTCGCGGATGATCTGTGTTATTTTCTTTATAACTTTATAACCAAGCGGAAGAAATGAATAAATACCTGCCGAGAGCATTCTTATCATGCCGGCTCTTAACATAAGGATATGGCTTGGAATTACAGCATCTGCCGGGTTTTCTTTTAATGTGGGAATAAATGCTTTGCTTAATTTCATTTTCGATCCAATGTGATAAAACAATCCAGCAAAAATAAGAAATGGCACTCCCAAATAAAAATCAACTGATTTGAACTTCGAAAAGGTTTTCTTAGATTTAACAATTTCTTATGAAAATTAAAGGATAACAATGAGAGGAAAAATCTATTTAATCTTATTCGCGGCATGTTTCTTATCTGCAAAGTTATTCGGGCAAGCTGCCGATCAATTTGAAACTATTTCATTTACCGGAAAGGATGGAATAAAAATATCAGCCGATATTTATCCGAACGAAGATAAATCAACTCCGGTATTTTTATTGTTTCATCAATACCGTTCTAGTAGAGGAGAATATAGAGACATTGCACCAATCCTGAACGATATGGGATTTAATGCAATCGCATTCGATACAAGAGCCGGCGGAACCGATAGATGGAACAATGTTGAAAATCTTACTTCAATAAATAACGAGGATATACCCATAGATTATTACCCCGAGGTTTATCCCGATCTCGAAGCTGCACTTCAGTACGTTATTGATGAAGGATATACTGGTAAGATAATAGTTTGGGGTTCTTCTTTCTCAGCGACACTAGTTTTAAAACTTGCAGGTGATCACCCTGATAAAATTTCCGCTATACTTTCGTTTTCTCCCGGGGAATATGTAAGATCAAACAATAAAGAAGTATCCGAATGGGCTTCGAAGGTGAAAGAAATTCCTGTATTTGTTACTTGCGGAGCGCAAGAGCAGGATAAAGCAAAACCGATTTATGATGCGATTCCTGGCGATCTTAAAAGGTTTTATCTTCCGAATAACGGAAATCATGGGTCCTCAATATTAATTGACGATGCACGCAATTGGCAGCCGGTTAAGGAATTTATTTCAAAAGTGGTTTTAGAATAAAAATGTCCGATCGAAAAAATTATACAACAAAAACAAAGTGGGAAGATTCGGTAGGTTATTCCAGAGCAGTTAAAGTAGGAAATCAAATATTTATTTCCGGCACAACATCGGTAGATGATGCAGGAAACGTAATCGGGAAAAACGATGCTTACGAACAAACTAAATTTATACTTCAGAAAATAGCTTTCGTTTTGAGAGATTTGGAAAGCAGCCTGAATGATGTTGTAAGAACCAGAATGTTTGTAACAAATATTTCGGACTGGGAAAAAGTAGGAAAAGCTCATGGTGAATTTTTTGGCGACATAAAACCAACGGCAACAATGATAGAGGTTAATAAATTAATAAATGATGATCTACTTGTTGAGATTGAAGTTGATGCAATAACAACTCCTAAAAAATGGTAAGCTATGAATTTTAATCCAGTAATACATGATATCGAAAAAACCGATCCTGATTTTCCGCCTGGTATGCTGCCGCTTGCTTTCAAAAGTAAATCCTCAAAATTGTTGGCAACCCTCTTTCAAGCAAACGGAGCAGGACCTCATAAAACAGTGCTTCTTCTTCACGGATTCCCAGGCAACGAGGTAAATTTTGATATTGCACATGTTCTGAGGAGAGCGGGATACAACATATTCGTTTTCCATTACCGCGGCATGTGGGGAAGCGAAGGTACTTTCGGATGGAAAAATTCAGTTGAGGATGTAGAGAGTGCGGTTAAATTTCTTGAAGAACTTTCACAAACCGAATCAAACAGGGTGAGAGCCGACGAGTTTATTATTGTTGGACACAGTATGGGCGGATTTGCCGGATTGATGAATGCATATCAGAACACTAAAGTAAAGAAAGCTGCATTTCTTGCCGGATTCAACTTTGGATTATTTGCCGAGATGATAAAACAAAACGATATGCTTAAGAATATCTCGATCGAACGAATGAAACCGAACATTAAGTTTATAAACGGTGCCGATGCAGATGATCTGCTGAACGAAATGATAGAAAACTCACGCGAGTTTAATCTTCTTAATTATTCAGATTCGCTTTCTAAGAAAAAAATTCTTATGATCGGGGCAAAGTACGATCAGCTTGCAATGACAGAAATCCATCACACACCGTTGAAGAATATTCTAGAACAAAGATCTAAGGAAAATTTAACTGAAAGTATATTTGAATCCGGGCATTCTTTTTCCGATAAAAGAATTCTTCTCTCACAAAAGATTATAAACTGGTTGAAAAAAGTGGATGTTGATTATTAATTTGTAGCTTTGAAATTTGAGTTTTAATTCGATATATATTTATTAACAACTATCAATTGTTGAATATTTTATAAAATTTAAATCCGGCATCAACAACACCGAGGTTGAAATGAAAAAGTTAATATTAATATTAGTACTTCTTAGCTTCACTTTAACTGCTCAAAGTCCTTACGGGAATGAACCTTTTGCTCACACTTATTCTATTGTTGCGCGGGATGCCGAAACAGGTGAAATGGGAGTTGCAGTTCAATCAAATTGGTTTTCTGTAGGAACAATAGTAACCTGGGCGGAAGCCGGGGTTGGCGCAATTGCAACTCAATCTTTTGTTAATCCCGCATTCGGGCCTGATGGATTAAAGCTTCTTAAGGAAGGTAAAACCGCTGATGAAGCACTTGATATTTTAATAGCAAGCGACGAGTCAAGGGAGGTTCGACAGCTTGCCATTATAGACAACAACGGAAATACTGCTGTGTTTACCGGTGAAAAATGTGTGCAGTATGCCGGACACATAGAAGGAAACGGTTTTACGGTTCAAGCAAATTTAATGGCATCGCCCGATGTTTGGCCCGCAATGAAAAAATCATATCTTGAAAATGCCGGACTTCCGTTAGCCGAAAGAATGCTTGCTGCGCTCGAAGCTGCACAAGATGCCGGCGGAGATGTTAGAGGAAAACAATCTGCAGCTATTTTAGTGGTTGCACCAAAGTCCAGCGGAAAAATTTGGCAGGATAGACTTGTTGATCTGCGGATTGAAGACCACCCCGAACCACTTAAAGAAATTAAACGAGTGTTGAAAGTTCATAGAGCTTACGAACATATGAACCGCGGCGACCTTGCAGTTGAACATGGAGATATGCAGCTTGCGATGGAAGAATATTCCGCTGCCGAAAAAATGTTCCCCGAAAACTTGGAAATGAAATTCTGGCGCGCAGTAACACTCGCAAACAACGGCAGGCTCGAAGAATCACTTCCCCTTTTCAAGGAAATATTTGTAAAGAATATGAACTGGCACGCTTTAATTCCCAGACTGATAAAACCCGGGCTGTTAACCGTAAGCGAGGAAGAACTACAAAAAATATTAAACGTGGTTGAATAAATATTTTAACAAATTTATGAAAGATGAATATGATTTATAAAAAGATAATTAAAATTATTGCTTTCTTTATGTTGCTATTATTAGCTGCATCGTGCAGCGAGGATAAATACGAATTTGTTTACTTCTCGACGAAAGACGGAAATCCAAATCTTTATATTACCGATTCCGACACAACTTTTTCAAAGCGTATAACCGACAATCCGAATTTCGTTTATTCTCCGAGCTGGCACCCGGACGGAAACAAGGTTTTGTTCACTCACTTCACAAGAACTGGATCGGATCTCTTTGTGGTTGATGTTAACACTCTCGAGACAATTCAACTGACAACCACGCCGCAGAAAGAGATTAGCGGTTCTTTTTCCCCTGACGGATCGCAGATCGTATTCACTTCCGAGATGGATACGCCCAGCCGGGAAATTTATATAATGAATTCCGATGGTACGGAGATCAAGCGATTGACAGTAAACAATGTTTACGAGGGAAGTCCTTCGTTCTCACCCGATGGTGAAAGTATAATATTCACGCGTCAATATATCAATCCCGATTCAACCCAGAACCAAAACGGCGAATTGGTGCTGATGGAAATTTCAACCGGCAAGGAATCACGATTGACTGATACCGAAGAATTTGAAGGGCTCGGTGTTTTTTCACCCGATGGCGGCAAAATCGCTTTTCACCGCTGTTTCGGAACTAGGTGCGATATTTTTGTGATGAATGCCGAAGGTTCAGACGAAACAAATCTAACAAAAGGGATAGACGACAACAGGTGGCCCCAATGGTCACCGGACGGAAAATATATCGCATACACAAGAGTTGCTGGGAGCAATTCGGAAATTTGGATGATGAAGTTTGACGGAAGCGAAAAGAGGCTTATTGTTTCATCAACCGGAAGAGATGAAACTGCCGTGTTCAAACCAAACTAAAACCATTTACCTCTCGGTAAGCCATTAAAGTTGAAGCGAATCCTCGGCATAAGTGTTTTCTGTTTCAAATACTTTTGCTTTAATACCCGTTATGTTTTTGGGCAAATCAGCTTCGGAAATTTTTTTCAGGAAATATCTGCATATATTCTCGGCTGTTGTTTGAAATTCCACAATGGTATGCTTAGAGTTAATTTTTTCTAAAAAGTCTATTATATCAGCATCGTCGCTTTTGACCATAAATGAATGATCGAGTTCGTCGATTATGGGACCGACAACATCCTTAACGTCATAGTAATCCATAACCATTCCGTTCTCGTTCAAATCACCTTCAAACTCAATCATAATTTTATAAGTATGACCATGAATGTTTTTGCATTTCCCTTTGTGAAAGGGAAGTCTATGCCCCATTTCCCACTTAAATTCTTTTGCTATTTTCATCACACACCTCGTTCTTCGGGTTTCCAAATAAATTTATGCATCTGAAGTTGAAATCTTACTTTCAGCTTATCTTCTAAAATCCAGTTTACCAATGTAAGTGGTTCAAGTTTTCCGAATACTACCGAACAAAGAATTTTCGCTTTGTTTGTAAGATCATATTCGTTTAATTTTTCCTTTGTCCACTCATAATCTTCTCGGCTGCCGATTACAAATTTTACTTCGTCACTTGGTTTTATATAATCTAAATTATCGTAAAGATTTTTCTTTTCCATTCCGCTCGAAGGACATTTAAGGTCGAGAATAATGTTCACTCTTCTATCAATTTCCTTTATAGGAAGACTGCCTCCGGTTTCCAGCAGAACTTTGTATCCGGCTTCACACAATTTATGTATCAAATCCAGAGACCCTTGCTGCACCAGTGGTTCGCCCCCGGTAATTTCGACAAGATTGCAGTTATATTTGCCAATTTCTGCCAAAATCTCATCGATCGACATATCTTTACCTTCATAAAACGCATATTCGGTGTCGCAGTATGTGCAGCGCAAGTTGCAGAAGGTAAGGCGCACAAACACACACGGGAGTCCCGCCCAACTGCTTTCACCCTGAATTGAATAATATATTTCGTTAATCTTTAGCATTGCACTCCAAAATGTCCGCAAAAATAACCATATTAAACAATTTTAGAAAGTAAACATCGAATCAAAAAATCAAAATATTTGACATAAAATCGAAATAATATTAGTTTTGTTGACTAAAAAAAATTTAAGTAAGGAAAAAAATGGCAACTCATCAGTCGGCTAAAAAACGAATTAGATCAAGCGAAAAGAGACGCGTAAGAAATCAAGCAGCAAGATCGGAATTAAACACGCTTATAAAGAAAGTTTATTCTCTCGAAGATAAAGAAAAAGCAGAAGCGGCATATAAAGAAGCCGTTTCGTTTATAGATAAAACTGTCGGCAAAGGTCGATTGCATAAAAACACCGCCGCTCGTAAAAAATCAGCAATAACAAAATATGTCAATAAACTTAACGCTGAAAAATAAATTATAGATTTTCGATTGTTACAAAAGCCGGTAGAAGTTGTACCGGCTTTTTTATTTTAAGTATTCATTGGTTTTGAAAATCTGTAATCTGAGGGTTTGGCAGTGGATTTTTTGTTGGCAGAGATTTGATTTATCAAATTTCTACATTTATTTGAGAAGTTTGTTGTTTTAGTAAGGACAATTATTATTTGCGGCAAATTATTTCATTAAACTTTTTTTGATTTTAATCATCTAATTTTTTCCGAAGTATATTAAAGTTGTATTGCTAGTTGTATATCCTAC
>JAGFIY010000095.1 GCA_024103215.1 Melioribacteraceae bacterium
TTATAGGAGTTGAAAATTGGGGACTTCCTCCGTTTCCACAATATGGTAATCTTGAAATGGCTTTAAGTGAAACCGAAAATAAATCCTTTAAAATTCTTCTTTCTCACGACCCGACACACTGGGACGAACAAGTTTTAAATTTTACGGATATTGATCTAACGCTTTCGGGACATACTCATGGGGCACAGTTCGGAATTGAAATTCCGGGATGGAGATGGAGTCCAGTCAACATGCGCTACAAAAGATGGGGCGGTCTTTACGAGGAAGGAAAGCAAAAGTTGAACGTTAATACTGGCTTGGGATATATTGGATTTCCCGGTCGTGTTGGAATGCCGCCGGAAATAACCGTTATAGAATTGAAAAAAGTTTAGAACTCTTTGATGATTATTTTAGATTTATGACTAAAAAAATACACTTTCTAAAAAGTGTCAATGAAATTTCTTTCCTTGTTTCATCATCTCAATTATTAATTGCATCCTTTTTTGACGTGTTTCTGTCTTCCTTGCGGTTTGAAGTCTAAATCCGATAGAATAGAGATTAGTTTTATTAAGTGTTTTAAAGAAAGCTAAAGCTTCAGGATATTTAGAAAGTTCTTTAACAAAGTCGTCAGGTATTTTCATAGTTGTATGCGAATCATATGCTTTATCCCATCTTCCGTCATTCTTTGCTTTTTTAACTTCTGCTAATCCGGCATTATGCATTTTACCTTCTTTGATTAACTTTTCAACTTTTACCCTGTTTCGTTTTGACCAGATACTTCTTTTCCTGCGTGGAGTGAATTTTTGTATATATGATTTTTCATCATATTTTTTTCTCAAACCATCAATCCATCCAAAGCAAAGTGCTTCTTCCAAAGCTTCATCGTAGGTTATGCTTTTTACTCCGGAGTCTTTTTTATACAAAAGCATCCAAATGCCATCGACTCTATCAAAATTTTTTGAAAGCCAGCTTCTCCATTTCTTTTGAGATGAAAACGGCAATAAGGGAATATCAGAGTGAAATGTCATACAACAACCTCTTTCCATTTTCCTTTTGTGAAAAGCCAAAGTGTAAAAAGTCCTACTGAAGTTTCGGCAATAAAAATTGCCCAAAATATACCTGTATATTCCATTCCGAGCATTTTAGCCATAAAATAAGCGAGTGGGATTTCAATCAGCCAGAAAAAGAAAAAGTTTATTTTGGTTGGAGTCACTGTATCACCCGCCCCATTAAAAGCTTGAACGGCAACCATCCACCATCCGTAAACAAAGAAGGAATATGAAATGATCTTCATCCATTCGCCGCCGATTGAAATTACTTTCGAATCAGTGGTGAAGATTGCAATCAATTCTTCATTATAAAAGAAGAAGATAAAAGAAACGGCTATTAAATAGAACATATTCCATAAACCGGTAATCCAAACTGAGCGTTCAGCACGGTCGGGCATTTTTGCACCAAGATTTTGTCCGACGAGAGTGGTAGCCGCGTTCGCCAGTCCCATTGCCGGCATCATAGTGAACATCATAATGCGTAGAGCGATTGTTGTTCCGGCAACAGCTTCACTTCCAAACTCAGCAACAATTCTTATAATAAATACCCAGGAAACCATAGCGATAATCATCTGACCGATTCCGCCTAAGGAAGTCTGAATTATCTTTTTTAAAATTGTAAAATTTATTCTGATGTACGAAATTAAAATCTTAATATGCTTCCCACCTTTGAAGAGAAGATAAATTTGAGCGAAAACGCCTATACCTCTCCCGATTGTTGTTGCAATCGCGGCTCCCTGCACACCAAAAGCAGGAATAGGACCTAACCCAAAAATTAAAATAGGATCTAATAGAATATTAAAACCGTTTGCAATCCAAAGGACTCGCATAGCAATAGCGGCATCACCCGCACCGCGGAAGATTGCATTAATAACAAACAGCAGCATAACAATCACGTTGCTGCCCAGCATCCATTGAGTATATTTGTAACCGTGATCCAAGATCCATTGATCGGCACCCATCAAAACAAGTAATTCTTTAGAGAAAAAAATACCGGCTAATGCAAACGGAAGGGATGCTAATACACCGATAAATATTGACTGCACGGCTGTAATGCCTGCTTTATCCTTTTCCTTTTCACCGATTCGTCTTGCAACAATAGCAGTCACAGCCATAGCCAGACCCATTGCAATGGCATAAAGAAGGAATAAGTAAGTTTCGGTGAGACCGACAGTTGCAACCGCCGAAGCTCCGAGAGTACCCACAAAATAAATATCGACAACGGCAAAAGTTGATTCCATTATTAATTCAAGTATCATCGGAACGGAGAGCAGAAAAATTGCTTTGCCTATCGGGATTTGAGTATAATCAGCTTCGCTTCCACGGATAGCATCTTTTAATTGATACCAAAAAAAATTTGATTGATGTTTTAAAATCTCATTGTTGGCAGATTCTTTATCAACAGTGTTTTTCTCTTTCATTATCGGCAGCAAGTATTTTAGCGGTTATTAAATACAAAATTTATCTTTTCGAAGATAAATATTTGCTAAGCATTTTATCTTAAAATCTATACTCTTAATGAGCCTCTGAAACCTCTTGCCGCATAATAGGATTCTGCTCCGTTATGATAAACAAAAACAGTATTATACCGGCGATCACAAAAGAGTGCGCCCCCAAGTTTTCTGATTTCCGGGGGTGTCTTAATCCAGCTTGAAGTTTTCATATCAAATTCACCGAGTTTTTGAAGCTCGCGGTATTGCGTCTCAGTTAAAATCTCGATGCCGATTGAAGCAGCAACATCGAGAGCATTATCCTTTGGTTTATGCTCCTTTCTTGATTCCAATGCATCACGGTCGTAACAGAGACTTCTTCTTTCTTTTGGACTTTCAGGAGAGCAATCATAAAAAATGTATTCACCGGTTTTCTTATCAAAGTTTATAACATCCGGTTCACCACCGGTTCTTTCCATTTCCCATAGAGACCACATATTTTTTTGATTGGCTTCAATTCTTGCTTGAACTTTTTCCCAATCAATACCTTTATGACGATTCATATTGTTTTCAAAACGAGTTTTTAACTTGTGGAGCAATTCATCACACTGCTTGTTTGATAATTTATTTTTACTGCTCATTATAAAATTTACCCTTCATATTTTTTTGAATGGATTATTTTTTAATTCAGAAATACTTAATTCTCAGCAATCTCTTTAAGTTTATTAAGCGCTTTAGGCCACATATCTTTGAACATTTCACTGTATTCATCCCGAATATTTCCGATTAGTTCTACGACTACCTCTGTATTACCATCGTTTTCTTTAAATGAATAATTTTCCATTGCTCCAGCCCAATCTTTAACTGCATCGCTTGAAGTATCTTCTATTCCATTATTAACAAATCCGATATGCTCGATTGATACATATTCATATTCTCGAATTTCTTTTATTCGACTTAGCATACCTGACATATTACCTTCCGGGTCTGGACCAAGAAAATATATTTTACTTCCTTCGCTCCACTCACCAACAAAGTGAGAACCTTTCGCAAACGGTTCCGTCCATATTCTATAAGTTTCTTCACCTAGCATTGAATCCCAAACTTCTTCTTTGGGTGCATTTATGACGATTGAAAAATTTAATTTGTTCATTTAGTCCTCGTTAATTCTTAATAAACATTTGCCTACTTTATTTTCGGATCAAGCTTACTTTGTTTCTATGTAGGTTTTAAAATTATCAAGTATTGATTGCCAGCCGTCTCTTTGCATCTCAACAGTATTTTGTTCTTCGGCATCAAAAGTAGTTGTTACTTTTGTTTTTCCATCAACAATTTCAAAAAGAGTTTCTACCTTTCTTCCGTCAAGTAACGTAAAAGCAATTTTTTCGTGTTCAATTACTTCATCATAAACAGCTTCGAAATCAAAACCAAAAGTACCGTCTTTTGCTTCCATCCTGCTTTTTAATTTACCGCCAATCCTCAAATTATTTTCTGCACTCGGACAGTGCCAATCATCGGAAGCAAAATTCCAATTTGTAATAT
>JAGFIY010000100.1 GCA_024103215.1 Melioribacteraceae bacterium
ATAGCCTATAAAAGAAGCAATCAGCTTATATGTCCCGGGTTGAAGTTTTAATTCATACTCGCCGTTAATGTTTGCCGAGGTTCCCAACGTGCTGTTTTGAACTCTAATATTAGCATAGCTTAACAACACGCCTGTTGCTTTATCCGAAACAACTCCATGCACCTTTAGAGTTTGAGGAAAAACAAAAGAAGCGAAAAAAAATAAAACAACTATTGTGTATAAAATTCTGGGTTTCATTGAAATAATTATTTTCTTAATACGATAACCATTGCATCGGAATCTTCTGAATCGTCAAGTGGTTTTGGCGGGGTAAAATACATACTTCCAAAAAACCAGTATTTGCTCCAAACTCCCGAAAGTTCAATTAATGCTCTCATCTCCTGAGCAAGATACCATCTTACAGGATGTCTTGCTTCAGTAACAATATCGGCTCCGTTTTTTTGTTTTATATGCAGCTTAGACGTAAGCATCCACTGTTGAGTAACGCTGTCATAATGATCTGTCGGAAGTCCGAAAGTGACTTCAACATGTGTCCCGTTAACTCTCGTTTTCCAAGTATTTGCTTCGCCATCTGGAAAAAAGAACATAGGATGAGTTGCCTCAATAATGTACAATCCGCCTTTCTTTAAATTTTTTGCCACGGACTTGAAGTGGGCTACCATCTGTTCGTTAGTTACAAGATGTGCAATACTTTCCATCAATGTAGTTGCAAGAGCAACTTTTTTATTCAGCTTAAATTTTACCATATCGGCAACGAGATACTCTACGTTCAGATTTTCTTTTTTCGTTTCATCAAAAGCATACGCGATCATATCCTCCGAAATATCCAATCCCACGGATCGCCATCCTCGTTTGGCAAATTCGCGAGCATGTCGTGCCGGACCGCATGCCATTTCGAGATAAGATTTTTCATCCTGATTTTTAAGTTTGCCGTATTTCTCTAAACAGTATATTAAAAAATCACATTCGGTATCGAACTCTCTATCGGAGAATGCAAGGTCGTATGCTTGAGCATTTGCATAGAATTTTTTCGCAGACAAAATCAACACTCCTAAAAATTTGAATGTGAAAAATAGGTAGATTTACATTTAATAGAAATTGAGAAATAAGGAGTGATTAAGAGGAGGAAGAGGATTTAAGTCCTCTTCCCTAAAAATTATTCATACCAGGAAACAACTTCAAAGTTACCCGTGCCCGGGAAAAATGGTGGCGACATAACCATTAATCGGTTGTCATAATAGTATCTTTTATTAAATCCGGATATAGTTGTGGAACCACTAAACGTACCAACTGCCATTCTGGAGTTTTGAGTTATGCCGCCAAGCAAATTGATATTTCCACTAACGGAACGGGAATCATAATTCTCGGCTCCAAATCCTTTTGTTTCACTGTATAAGGCTGCATGTATATTTATATCATTTCTATTTGCTGCGTTGTCGGTTATCCATATCTCTTTTTCCGCAACAATTCCTAAAAGATCGGTTGATGAGCCAACTAAGCCGTTCATATGATAAGTATGATTACCAAAATTTCCATCGGTCGGGTCATCATTATAAACGATATCATCATCAAGCCACACCTGCCCGCCAGCAATAGTAGTAGTTGTTGTTGTACTTTCAGCCCAAACATATCTTCTTCTTCTTCTATCCCACTTCCAATAACCGGTTGTAGTGGTTGTTGTAATTTCTTGTTCTTTTGTACCAACAGAGTATTGCCCGCTCACAGTCCCCTTCATTCTAATATCTCCACCTTCGACAAAAATTGTACCGTTTGGAGCTGCTTCGGAGGTTTTTACGATTGTTTCTGTTTCGGAGTAACTATATTTTATCCCCAGACTGTCGCCCTTAAAAGTTAAATAGACTGTGTCTTTTGTTCCGTCATCATTTTCTATATACAACCCATCATCAGCTGCCGCATCAGCTAATTGATCAACGCCATCTGTCGGGATGGGAAGCGGTTCCTCGGTTTCTTCGTACCCTCCGTTAAACTCAGGGTCCGAATCTCTAGTCATATATCTGCCGCCATGGCTGGTTGCTTTTCCCATAAAAACCGGATCTCCATCAATACTCATTCTATCATTTGTGTGAAAGGGTCCCCAGACAGTATCTTGTGTAGTCCACCAAATTGTAGAACTGCCTGTTTTTTCATTTTCCGAAAAATATGCAAATCGGGAAAAACTGCTGGGTTGGAGTTTTACTTCAACAGAGTGATATTGTTTATCAGATCCGGTGCCATATTCTCCCACAGAAGTAATAAGAACAACATTACGTATTGGATCCAAAACTTCAATATCTACATTATATAACCCGCCATCATATTCGATTTCTGAAAATCCGGCCCGCCATGAGTTGTCAAAAAATATTTTACTAGCGGCTATATTAGCTCCTGCTGAAGCAATACTGTGTGCCTTCGACATATAATAATACTTATAAACATTATCGACGGATCTTACGGAAAGATTGTTCGCGTTGTTACCTAAGACCATAAATATTATACTAAATCCGGCAACAAGTAAAATTGCTGCTTTGCCGCCCATAATAAACTCCTATCTGTTCTGAAGATTTTTTGCTGCTAATCTAATTTGTCTCCAAAATACACTGGAATATTTATCGTCATATGCTGCTGTATTTTGTATTTCTATATCAATCTGAATTGTATGAATTGCACCGGTTTGAGGTAAGGAAATCGGCGTACTTAGTTCTTTACCATCAACATCATAGTATCGTAATCTGAAAGTTGTTAACCCAATATTTGCTCCACGAGGATTTTTACCGTTAACAACCCTATAAAGCGGAAAATCATAAGGATTACGAGTTCCGGGTAGTTCAGAGGTTTCCCCAGCGTAATAATGTATTGTGTCAACATCTCCGTCGCCTACATCGGAGATAGATGCAGATTCTTTTACATCGGTTAAAAACGTAATATCATTGGTATCCGCACGGATAATAGCGCGGGTTGGAATTGGAATCTTTGTCCAATCTGAACAATAACCCATTTTTCTAAAGTCATGCTCAAGTACAGTTATCGTTTCCACTAATCCTTCCTGCACCTGAAGTTCTGCGGCATGCGTAAAAGTATTTTCAGTGGCTACGTCATTCATCCTAAATAAAATTAGTAGGAGCAGCGCACCAATCATCGTAGATCCTAATATGTCTAGTAGCGAACTAAATCCCATTTTCTACCTAAAATAAAAATAGCTCATTATAGTTGACATTCTTATTGTATCTACCATAGTAGGGCTAGTCACTTCTACATCCAATCTTTTATACCAAGTTTTAGCTCCCGCATTCCGGTCCGGTTGTGTTTCCTTTGCATAATGAACAGAACAAGAAATATAATATACTGCGGAGATCAAAGTTGAATCGCCAGAAGTAGAGTATGATAAACCATCATAATCATCGAAATCATCAAAATTGTTATTATCTCTTGAAATAAAATATTCACCGGAGTCCTTACCAATTGCAGAAAGAGCATTTGTACCAATTATTGCTGCGGTTGAAGTATTCTCATCAAATGACTTTCCATTTGCATCTTCAATTAAGGATACGGCAAGCGAAATTGCCATGATGTTAAATTTGGTTTCCATCACAACTGTACTATTGTTCAGGTATCCTTTATTGACATTAAGGATTGTGAGACTAAGAAGAAACATAGCCCCAATTGTAATTAACATTTGACCGGTATTCATAAAAACGTCTAATTTATTTTATTAAACAACCGCAAAAATCGTGCAAGAATAGAAGTTAGATTATTGCTCAAATATTATCCATTTATTTGAGCAGTAGAAGTTTTTGAGTAAAAATTACCTGTAATTAATTTACATAAATAATAATAAGTCTCAAAATGGGATAGTCTTACGCTCTTCTCTAACACATCATTATTAAATCGTGATCAACCATTATTTTCACCAATTCCTCAACACTTGTTTCAGCTTTCCAGCCCAATAATTTTTCGGCTTTTTCAGCATTCCCGATCAACAGCTCCACTTCTGTGGGTCGATAATAACCAGGAGAAACTTCAACTACAACATCTCCGGTTTTTACAACTGAATTCGAATCCAACCCGGTTTTCTTATAATAATTATCGAAATTAATTTCCGAAATTTTACCTTTTTCGGCGTCGCCTTTTCCCTCCCACTCGAGTGAAATTCCTAATTCGTTAAAAGTCCACTCGACAAATTCTCTTACCGAATGAGATTTTCCGGTAGCAAGCACAAAATCTTCGGGGGTTTCGTGCTGCAGAATCTTCCACATTCCTTCGCAATATTCAGGAGCATAACCCCAGTCCCTTTTTGCGTCGAGATTCCCAAGAATGAGTTTCTGCTGTTTTCCTCTTGCGATATTGACAGCAGCAGTTGTTATTTTTTTTGTCACAAACGTGTTTCCTCTTCGGGGTGATTCATGGTTGAATAAAATTCCGTTGCTTGC
>JAGFIY010000168.1 GCA_024103215.1 Melioribacteraceae bacterium
GAAGTTGAAAAAACAGATTTAATCATCATCCCGGCAATTCACGGTGATCAATACAAAGCTGCTGAACGCAATAAAGAATTTATTCCTTGGATAATTAATCAATATAAAAACGGGGCTGAGGTTGCGAGTTTTTGTTTGGGATCGTTCTTTTTAGCCGCAACCGGCTTGCTGAAGGGAAAGCGTGCAACAACCCATTGGCGTTTTTCCGCCGAGTTTACGAGAATGTATCCCGATGTAATTTTACTCGACGATAAAATTATGACCGAAGAAAAAGGGATCTATACAAGCGGCGGAGCTTATTCATATCTGAATTTGATTCTTTATTTAATTGAAAAATATGCAGGTAGAGAAATTGCAGTAATGACTGCAAAATCTTTTATGATTGATTTGGATAAATACAGTCAATCCCCTTTTATTATGTTTAGAGGGCAAAAAGATCACAACGACGAGCCGATAAAGAAAGCACAAGAATTTATTGAAAATAATTTTCAAAAAAAGATTACAGTAGAGGAACTTGCTTCCACATTTGCGTTAAGCAGAAGAAATTTAGAGCGCAGATTTAAGAAGGCTACATCAAACACAATTTCAGAATATATCAAGCGCGTAAAAATTGAAGCGGCAAAAATAAGTTTGGAATCTTCACGTGAAAGTGTTACAGATGCAATGTATAAAGTAGGTTATTCGGACCCAAAAGCATTCCGCAATACGTTCAAGAAAATAACCGGATTAACCCCGATCGAGTATAAAAACAAGTACAGTTATAGCGCCGTATCATAATTTTTTTTTAATATCTTTTATTAAAAATTATTCTATTAATCTACTCCCGGTTTTTATAGGATCTCCTTTATATCCAAGTTCTTCAAAGTTCATTCGTTTGATTTCCTTTGATCCATGACACTCCGTACACTTTACTGCTTCGTTAGCGGGTGCAATCATGTGGTTAAGCGGCCAGTACATTTCGGTCACTATAAAATCAACCTCTCCGGAAAAATCAAGTCCCGCTTGTTCCATCCCTATTTCCGAAGCACTAACCCAATCATAAGTTTTCCAATAACCTTCCTTTCCAAACAGATGAGGGATAATCAAATACTTATTAACCGGATCATACGGCTGTTTTCCTTTCATCAACTTGAACGGATATATCTTTGCATTGGGATCGCTTATATCGCCGTTAAGTTTATTTAATTTTACAACGCTGCCATCAACAGTATCGCCGGGGAGATAATAATCGGAGGATCCGTTATACCAAGCGTAAACCGGTTGAACGTTTTTCTCCCATTCAAAATCACCTTTCATTTTTGAATAGGTTTCTTTGCCGTACTTATCAACTTTGGGGTCTTCTTCCTTTCCGGCGGTTGACCAATCCCACCAAATTTTTGTCGGTTCCACCTTTGCAAACATAGGTATGTGGCATGTCTCGCAGGCAACAGATTTAAGATGTTTATTCAACACTTCTTTCTCGTGCACGTTTCCTTCGTGACAATTTTCGCAAGTAAAATGATTTTCGTTTGCAGCGATTGAAGCATGTGAAGCTCCGAATATCTCATGCGTTCCATCACTGTGGCAATCTGTGCATTGATAATCAAGACCGCCCATATGGACATCAAGTTCAGGGGAAGGATCGTACAAACTATCATCCAAATCTCCATGTTTTACTCCGGTTCCACCGCCGCCGTCAAAATGACAAATTCCACAATTATTTCTCGTAGGATTTGCAACGCTTTGAGCAACTGCTAAAAGATCAACATTCTCAGCAGGCATCCCCGCAGCTGTTGGAACTTTAACATAAGTTCCTGTCTGCTCGTGACAAACTAGGCAGTCAATGTTTTCTGCATTCGAAAAGTCAAAACTATCGTCCTTCCAACCAAATCCTATGTGACAGCTTGTACACCTTGGTTGATTTGAAGTTACGGCAATACAGAAGTTATTGATAAAATTAGCTTTGCCGAGTGATTTACCTACATGGGTTCCGTCTTCAATAATATCTCCCCTCCACTTCCAGTGGCGTGATTCAAGTATTTCATCCGCAACATCGTGACAATCTAAGCATTGAAGCGTAACATCTTGAGGGCGTTCAAAAGGTCCTTCGATAAATTCGGAATGATCCTGTGCAAATAAATTTAATCCGAGCAAAACGATTGAAAAAAATATTCTTCTAAACATGTTTACCTCATCTAATGATGTAAATTTTTAGAGTCCATTTTATTTTAATATAATGATAATCGAGGAAATCTGTTTTACTCTTTTTACTTTAATCAAACGATTTATGACTTTTCCAAATCAACCGGGCATACCATTTTGTTTACAAAGTATAATGCCGATAAAGTGATAACAGGTAAAACGGCAAAAA
>JAGFIY010000127.1 GCA_024103215.1 Melioribacteraceae bacterium
TACCTTTGCCCAATTCGGTTCTTCCATTGTTTGCCAATGTCTAAAAGCTTTCAGTCGCCATTCGGTCATCCATTCAGGTTCTTCTTTCTTTGCAGAAATCATCCTAATAACATCTTCGTTCAATCCAATCGGGAAATCCTCAGCTTCGATGTCAGATACAAAACCCCATTTATAATCGGATTTCGTAACTTCATCGAGAACCTTTTTTTCGTCACTCATATTTAATCTACCCTTTTCTTTCTGATTTGAAAGTTAAACCTAATCAATCTGGAAAAAAATGTCAAGATTAAGTTTATACACCCGCTCATCTTTGTCGAATTCACAAAAAAGCTAATAATCGGAAAAAGTTAGGTTTCTATTTAATATCAAATACTAACTACTTGTAAAAGTAAATAATTATCTAACATTGTTAACTTTATGGCAAAAAATTAAATTGAATTCCATTATTTATTTTTTAATTAAGTCGCGGAAAAGAAATCGTATCAAAATCTGCTGCGGAATTGTAAAAAACAGAAATCGGAATTTTGGAATGAGAAAAATCTCGAAAAATATTATCAGCCTTTTATTACTCTTTATTCTTTCTTTGCAAGCACAGGAAAAGGTGAAAATTATGACATACAATCTTCTCCAGTATCCCAACAATTATGCAAGCAGAAACGAATATTTCCAAACAGTAGTTGCCACAGTAAATCCGGACATAATAGTTGTTCAGGAAATGAAAACCAACGCAGGCTTCAATATGTTTGCGTCTCAAGTCTTGGATGGTTCATATTCCGCAGGCGATTTCAACGAAAACGATTTTCTGAATAATGCAATCTATTATAAAACCAATATTTTTCAATTCATAAGTAATGTGGCGATACCAACTGTATTGCGTGATATTAATCAATTTACACTTGTTCATAAAATCACTGCCGATACAATAATAATATATTCGGTACATCTTAAGTCGAGTCAAGGTTATGAACAACAGAGGTTGAGCGAAGTGAACAGTCTGAGAGAAGTAACCGATAGACTTCAAAGTGATGCAAATTATATTGTTCTTGGTGATTTTAACATCTACACATCAAATGAACCGGCTTTTCAAAGATTATTAGATCAATCTGCTGCAGGGTATTTTCTTGATCCTCTTAACGCTCCCGGTGATTGGAATAACAATCCGAACTTCGCCTATCTTCACACTCAATCAACTCGTTATAATAATATAGGAGATGGCGGTGCGAGCGGAGGATTAGATGATAGATTTGATATGATTTTAATATCACAGTCTGTTTTGGATTATGGAGGAATAGATTACATTGAAGGGACCTATAAACCAATAGGTAATGATGGAGCACATTTTAATAAATCTATAAACGAGCTTCCTAATAATGCTGTATCCGCTGAGGTTGCGAATGCATTGTTTTTTGCCTCAGATCATCTGCCCGTCGCTGCTGAGTTTTATTTTGGGGTATCAACATCGGTTGATGAATTTACAATTCCAACAGAAATAGAATTAAGTCAAAATTATCCGAATCCGTTCAACCCGGAGACAACTATTAATTTCACAATTCCAAAACCGGATTATATTAAATTGATTGTTTCGAATTTACTTGGTGAAACAATAGAAATAATGCTTAATGATTACATTCAGCAAGGCAGCTATGATATAAGTTTTGACGGCGGGGAACTTTCGTCGGGAATTTACTTTTACTCACTTATCTCTTCGGGAAGCGTTATCACCAAGAAAATGATGCTTATCAAATAGAGTATCAACCGGTTTTACTTTCCTCTTCGTCTGATACCGGAGGAAGTTTGATAATACGGACTGTTGATTGATCTTTGTCAACAGTTTTGTAAGTATCGCTAGCGTACCACCAACTCTCGGGTAAGTCAATCTTATAAATAAAACTTTTATCATCATAATGATCGGAAAGAATATCTATCGAGAATGAGGAACCATCAGAAAAAATCTTGAAAGGATAATTTTTCCGAACGGAGTTAGTCAATTCAAGTGCATCGGATTTATTGGCTCCTAGGATAACCATTAAAGTTGAGAAAATTATTTTTAGGTCCAATCTAAAAGATTTAAGATGATCATACAAAAGGTCTAAGCCGACTAAATTTTCAACTCCTTCATTTCGATTACCGAATACTTGCCATAAACCTGTAATCCCGGG
Source organism: Melioribacteraceae bacterium (assembly GCA_024103215.1). Classification (GTDB taxonomy): domain Bacteria; phylum Bacteroidota; class Ignavibacteria; order Ignavibacteriales; family Melioribacteraceae; genus JAGFIY01. Next base: position 2,160 of record JAGFIY010000127.1, read on the forward strand.
TTTGCATCTTATTTTATCTCTAAGCAAGTACCATTCTTCTTTTTCTCTTTTTATGAGTTCAAGTTCGTTGATCATTAACGGACGAGGTCCAATAAAATTCATTTGCCCAAGTATAATGTTTAACAACTGAGGCAGTTCATCCAAACCGGTTTTTCGAATAAATTTTAGCACTCCGTGAATTTGACTGTTCAATTCATCCTTCAAAAAGATATGCTTAAGTTCTTTTGTCTTTAGATGCTCTTCGGGATCTCTTTTTAAAGTTCGAAACTTAAAAATTCTAAATCGATATTTATCTAAAGATAATCCACGCTCTTGAAGAAAAATTGGAAACTGTTTAGTGTAGAAAAAGGACAAAACGGAAACAAAAATGAAAACCGGCATAAGTAAAGCTATAAGCAATAAAGCCGCAAACCTATCAACGATATTTTTTATTATTCCATGCATCATTAAAAAGTAATTGTCCAAAGCAGATAATCGAATATAAGAATTAATGCTGCACTTAACACGAAAGATCTAATTGTTGATTTACCAACTCCTTCTGCACCACCTTCAGTTCTCAATCCTATATGACAGCCGAGAAGCGCTGTAATTCCACCGAAAATAATTCCTTTAGTGATTCCGAAAAATAAATCTCCAAGCACAAAAAATCTTTGAACAGAATCAAAAAAAACAGCATAACTTATACCAAGAAAAAAATTAGAGATAAAATAAGCCCCTGCAACAGCAATTACATTGGCAAATATAACAAGAATTGGCATTGTAAATATTGATGCAAAAAACCTTGGCATTGCCAAATATCTGATTGGACTAATTCCCATTGTTTCCAATGCATCAATTTGCTCGGTTACTTTCATCGATCCCAATTCTGCGGCAATCGAAGCACCTACTCTTCCTGCAATTACAATAGCAGTAAGCACAGGGCCAAGTTCCGTGAAAATAGCTTTACTTGTAGCAGTTCCAATAAACGAAAGCGGGGCAACGCCTTTCAATTGATATGCAGCTTGCCAGGCAGCAACAGCTCCTGTAAAAACAGCTATTATAAAAACGAGTGGAATTGAATTAACACCGATATGTTCCATTTGGTAGAACAGAAGTTTTCTGCTTCGCACAATTGATGGGAAAAACTTAAATATCCTAAAAAACAACGTGCTTACCTGACCGATTTCAGCAACAGTTTTTAACATTTTTCTGCCGATAAAACTTAGCATTTTGCTTTCCTAAAAAATTTTTCAAAGATACCAAATTGCAGATTTAATTGGGCAAATTTAATTCCTACATCCAACTCTTTTTTAATTGCATGGAATTATATATTTTAGAATAAATTATAAACAAACTGATGAATATGTTTGTTGGTTTGTACTATTTGATTAAAGAAATATGTAGAGGTAATTTATGGCTGAAATTATAATTGCTCCAACAGTAGAAAAAGTAGATGTAAAAATTCCCGATAAGTTAATATTCGGACGCACTTTCACTACTCACCTTTTTGAAATGACATATGATGAAGAACTGGGAGGATGGCAGAATCCTACAATCAAAAAATTTTCAGAGTTGAGTATTAATCCCGCAGCACTTGTCTTCCACTATGGTCAGTCAATTTTTGAAGGACTAAAAGCTTACAAACAGGATGACGGAAGAATTGCCCTTTTCCGACCGGAAAAGAATTTTGAACGCCTGAACAGTTCTGCAAAACGAATGTGTATCCCAGAAATCGATATTGATTTTGTACTCAATGCACTTAAAGAATTGATAAGTCTTGATCGTGACTGGATTCCGACAAAACCCGGTCACTCGCTTTACATCCGCCCATTGGTTTTTGCTTATGACCCTTTCCTCGGCGTCAGACCTGGAGGCAAGTACAAATTCTTTATTATGCTTAGTCCAGTTGGTCCCTATTACCCTGAAGGTTTCAAACCGGTGCCTATACTCGCATCGGATAAGTATGTAAGAGCTGTGCGCGGTGGTGTTGGCGATTGTAAAACTGCAGGCAATTATGCGGCTAGTCTTCTTGCACAAGCCGAAGCAAAAAAAGAAGGATTCACACAAGTGCTTTATCTGGATGCACTCGAAAGAAAATATCTCGAAGAAGTTGGAACAATGAATATTTTCGTTCACTTCGAAGATGAAGTAGCTACTCCCGGATTAGGTGGTACAATACTTCCCGGAATTACAAGAATGTCCGTTCTTGAGATTCTAAAAGATTGGGGTTATAATGTGAATGAAAGAAATATTTCGATCGATGAGGTTATTGAATCCCACAAAAATGGCAAATTAAAGGAACTATTTGGAACTGGTACTGCAGCCGTAATTTCTTCAGTAGGAAGATTAAAATATAAAGATTTCGAAGCTGTATTTAATAACGGCGAAGTTGGAGAACTTGGTCAAAAGCTCTATAAAGAACTAACAGACCTTCATTACGGAAGAAAAGAAGACCTTCGAGGCTGGCTCACATACATTGATTAGACTCAAGAACAACTTTTTTTTATGACCCGCTCCGGCGGGTTATTTTTTTGCTTGACAAGTGTTCATATGTACACTATATTTGTAGTGAACAAAAGGACACTATATTATGAGCCGAGAATTAACAGACCGTCAAAAAGAAATATTAGAATTCATTGAAAGTTATTTGGAGTTAAACGGCTACCCTCCAACATATCGAGAAATAGGCAAACATTTCAATATTTCTTCGACTTTTGGTGTTAAAAGACATATAGACGCATTAATTAAGAAAGGTTATTTAAGCTCGGAACGGAATTCAAGCCGGGTTCTTTCGCTTGTTAATGCGGAAAAAATGCTGGAAAAACAATCAAACTCAAATTCCGTTGAAATACCAGTTGTAGGTCGCGTTGCGGCAGGCTATCCCATCTTTGCTCAAGAAAATATTGAAGGAATATTGAATATTGATTCTTCACTCGTGTATGGTAGGGATAAAGTGTTTGCCTTAAAAGTTCAAGGTGATAGTATGATAAACGCCGGAATTCTAGAAGGTGATCTTGTAATTGTTAAACAACAGAAAGAAGCCAAAGAAGGTGAAATTATTATTGCCTTACTTGGTGATGAATCCACGGTAAAGAGATTTTCGCAGCCGGATGATTCTAAAATCAATTTGATTCCTGAAAACGAAAAATACAACGTTATTGAAGTAAAAGACTCTGACGATTTTTCGGTTGTCGGTAAAGTAATAGGTGTTTTCAGACATTATAATTAAGAGAGAAAAAATGAAGACCGAGATTTTTGAGAAAGCAATACGAAATAGAAATAGAATTAATTTCTTTTACGACACAAAAGAAGTTACACTTGAACCTTATTATATCGGATTCAATCATTCCGGTAAAAAAGTTGTGTTTGGCAGAGTTATAAGTTCAAGCCAAATAAAAATGTTTGAATTCGAAAAGATTTTTAATATTAAACTAATTGCCAAACCTCAGTTCTCACCTATTATCCCGTTGATGGCAATGGTAAACTAACGGGGGATGTTATGAAAAAACAACTATCTCAAGAGCAAAAAGTAGACCAATTGATTAAGACATTCTGGAAAAACGGATATTTAACACTAAGCAGAAAATATGGAACTTATTTGCCGGAACCTTCACCAATCGGGAATTACGAAGTAGATGTTGTCGGAAAAAAGGTTAAAAAATATGCTATCGGAATTACTTTAAATGAAAATGATTTGAATGACCCTAACCTTAGACGTAAAATCGAGTTCCTTGCCTCTCGACAAACTCGCAACACGAATAACCGGGTTATGCTGTTCGTGGGGGTCGAAAACAATCTAATAAAACGGACACGCGGACTTATAAAATTAATTCCGGAAGAAATTAGAAAATTCATTAAAGTGGTACCACATTCCCACCAAAGATATAACTAAAAACTCACTCCCCTTGCGGGGAGTTTTTTTTGCCCGTTATTTTTTCTATTTAATTTCTTTTTTTTTGACACCTTTTCAAATATGCTTTGTATAAGGTCAGTTGTTGGTTAAAAAGATATAGTATTTATGATTTCTTGAAATTGAGACAACCCTAAGGTATATTACGCAGTCGTATTAAAATAAATAATATTAAGTGCTCAAAAGAAAATTAAAGCAAAAAGAGATCAATTTACTTGAAAAGGTTCGTGATCAGGGAAACATTCCTCAGCATATTGCTATAATCATGGACGGTAACGGCCGTTGGGCGAGAAAAAGAAAACTTCCCCGTGTCGCCGGACATCAATATGGAATTGAAACCGTAAGAAATGTAGTTGAGGCTTGCACTGTTCTTGGAGTGAAATATTTGACATTATACACATTTTCAACAGAGAATTGGAAACGCCCGGTAACAGAAGTTTCTACACTGATGAGATTGATAGTTAAAAGTCTCCAAAGCGAAACAAATGAACTACATGCGAATAACATTAAGTTAAAATCGATTGGTGAAACTTGTAATCTACCTGAAGATGTTCAAAAAGAATTATTAGATGCAGAAGAGAAAACCAAGGATAATGCTAAAATGGTATTAAATCTTGCTCTTAGTTACAGTGGGAGAAGGGAAATTACTGAAGCCGTAAAAAAGATTGCAGAAGATGCAAAAACTGGAAAATTAAAATCTGAAATTAATGAACAACTTATTTCAAATTATTTGTACACGAAGGATATACCCGACCCTGATCTTGTAATACGAAGCGGCGGTGAACATCGGGTAAGCAACTTCTTGTTATGGCAGATCGCTTATTCGGAAATTTATGTAACTGACTTACTTTGGCCTGATTTTGGGACCGAAGCACTTATTGATGCAATTAAGGATTATAAAAATAGAGAAAGAAGATTCGGACTTGTAAGTGAACAAATATCGAAAAACTCCAAAAAAACTCATAATGTTGGATCACTCCCTAAATCGATTGCTTAAATACAGCCTTCTAATTTTAGCTCTCTTTTCAGCTGATTTATATTCACAGACGGAAAGGGCTAACTACAGAATTTTGGGTATAAGAGTCGAAGGAAATGTAACTGCCGACGCTAACACGATTATTGCCAACAGCGGACTCAAAGTAAACGATGAGATCGAGGTTCCCGGCGATGCCACAATTAACGCAATTAAAAGGTTGTGGGCTCTTAACATATTTACTGCAGACATTGAAATTGTCGTTGAACAGCAAGTGCAGGACGGTGTGTTCCTTCTTATAAAAGTGCAGGAACATCCTAGGATTGAAGACTTCGCGCTTTCCGGCAACGATGAAATTGATGATGATGATATTGAGGAGAAAATCCTTTTCCGCCGAGGCCATATACTAAAACCGCAGGATATATATAACTCAATAACCAAAATCAAAAAACTTTACGAAGAGGAAGGATTTCTTAATGCAGAGATTAAAGCATATAAATATTCCTTCTTCGAAACAGATACTTCTGATAACGAAATAACGGTTATTTGGAGAAACCAGGAAGATCTCTCGCAAGAATACGAAACTGTGTATGATTACGATCCCGAAATTCCATCGGACCTTGTAAGAAAAATCAATGACCGTGTTCTTCTACTTTTTGAAATTGAGGAAGGGGAAGAAGTAAAGGTTAACAATATAAGTTTTATCGGCAACGAACAATTTGACGAAGATGACTTAAAAAGTGAATTTGACGAAACAGTTGAAAGCTCTTGGTGGAAATTCTGGCGAAGTGCCGATTTCAACAAAGAAGAATTCGAGAAAGACAAAAATCTTCTTGTAGATTTTTACAGAAAAAACGGCTACCGGGATTTCGAGGTACTGGGTGATACTTTGTTGTTCAATAATGACAAATCGGAGGTTGATATTCTCGTTTCTGTCTACGAGGGTCCTCAATATAAAATTCGAAATATTAATTGGGAAGGCAACAGCGTCTTTACAGACAACCAGCTTACCGATAGACTGGGTTTTCTAAAAGGTGATGTTTACAATTTCGAGAAACTTAATCTAAATCTTTACTTTAACGAAACTCAATCTGATATTTCTTCTATGTACCAAGATCTCGGTTATCTCACTTCGCGAGTCGAAGCCGGTGAGAAATTGATAGAACCAGACTCGGTCGACTTAACTATTAGAATAACAGAAAACAACAGATACAAAATCAACGAAATAAATATTACCGGAAACGATAAGACAAAAGAAAAAGTAATCCGTCGAGAATTATATTCAATCCCTGGTGATTATTACAGCAGAGCCGGAATTTTAAGGAGCATTCAGCAGCTTGCCAACCTGCAGTACTTCAACGTTGAAGGATTATATCAAAACGGTGTGAACCCTCAACCTACAAGCGACAGCACAGTTGCAATAACTTACAACGTGGAAGAAAAATCAAGCGATTATCTTAATGCATCTGTTGGTTACAGCGGCGGGTTTGGCTTCAGCGGTTCGATAGGTGTTACTCTTTCCAATTTCTCGCTTGCCGAACCTTTTCAACTTGGCGGAGGACAAATACTAAATTTCAGTTGGATGTTTGGTGTTGGTAACTATTATAGAACTTTCACTTTCGGATTTACCGAACCTTGGTTTCTCGATACACCGACACTTGTTGGATTTGACGTTTTTGATACCCGTCAAAGATATGTTTACGATCTCCGTCAGACCGGCGGTACTGTTAAAGTTGGTCGAAGATTAAAATGGCCCGATAACTATTTCTACATACAAGGATTATTCAGATTTCAATATAATGATATCATAGACGGAAGAAATTTTTATGCCGAAGGTCAAACAAGACAATACACACTTGGTGCAACAATCTCAAGAACCGATATAGATAATCCGATTTTCCCCTCTACGGGTTCAAAATTTTCGTTGAATGGAGAATTATCAGGCGGTCCGCTGCTTCCGGGCGATGTTGATTATTATAAAATTAATTTCAAAACCGAATGGTATAAAAGATTATTTAATTCGAACCGACTAGCGTTTTATCTCGGAGCGGAAATCGGATATTTGGAAGAACTTAATCAAGGTACAATTATTCAGCCTTTTGAGTTTTTCTTTATGGGAGGAAACGGTTTGATCATTGCAACATCTCCTTTAAGAGGGTACGAAGATAGAAGCGTTGGCCCAAGAAACCAGTTCGGAGATATTATCGGTGGACGTGTGATGACAAAATATACCGCCGAGTTGCGAGCTGCTATTACATTGAATCCAATCCCCATTTATTTCTTGACTTTCCTAGAAGCAGGTAATACTTTTCTAAATCTTCCCAGCACGGATTTGTTCGATCTAAGAAGATCGGCAGGTGTGGGCGCTCGTTTGCTAATAAATCCGCTTGGTTTAATAGGATTTGATTTCGGTTATGGTTTTGATAGAAAAATTGTTGACGGTATTGATCCGAAATGGATCTTTCACTTTCAATTTGGTAAAGGTTTCTAAAACAAAAATAAAAGAGGTAACATGAAAAAGTTAGTTGTTTTATTAGTTCTTTTAACAGCTTTCACAACCAGTTTTGCTCAGATGCAACAAAAAATTGGCTTTGTCGATACACAAATTATTCTTACTCAATATCCCGCAGCAATAAAGGCATCAAGCGACCTTGAAAACATGGCTTCAAGATGGAGAGCTTCTATAGATAGTATGACCGTTGAAATACAGACTGAATATGAAAATTATCAAAAGCAACAAGCAACGATGACTCCGGAAAAACAGCGCGAAATTCAGCAGCAGCTTCTTGTTAAAGATCAAAGACTTCAGCAATTCAATCAACAGAAATTCGGTCAAGGCGGAGAACTTGCACTTAAGCAGGAAGAATTAATGGCACCCATAAGAGAAAAAATTTATACAGCAATTGAAGCGGTTGGAGCCGATGAAGGGATGCAGTTTGTGTTTGATAAAGCCGGTGATGTTTTGCTTCTTTATGCAGACCCTGCATATGATTTAACATTCAAAGTTTTGGATAAACTTAAAACACAAAAATAATTCTAAAAGGTGTTTAAGATGCAAAAGCTGAGTATATTAATTGTATCGTTTTTTCTTATGGTAACCGGATCCGTCTCTGCACAAATTCAAATCGGTTACATTGATTCTGATGCGATTATGAAGGAACTTCCGGATGCACAAGACGCTCAAACAAGACTTGATGCGTTAATTCAGGAATGGAATGAAGAACTGAAAAAAATTGAGAATGAATGGAAAACAAAGTATGATGATTATGAAAATAGAAAGTTAATTATGAGCCAGCAACGTCGCGCAGAAGTTGAAAAAGAATTAGTTCAATTGGAAAATAATATTTCCGAATACCGGCAGAAAAAATTTGGTGTTAACGGTGATCTTTTTAAGAATCAGGAAGAGTTGATGAAACCAGTTCAAAACAAAATATTTAATGCTATAAATGAAGTAGCTAAAGAGATGGACTTGGATTTTGTCTTTGATAGAAGCGGCGATATATTATTTTTATACGCTAAAGAAGAATATGACATAACACCGTTAGTCTTAGAAAAATTAAAATAAATTATGGAAATTAAAGTTTCTCAAGCCGCCGAGCTTATCGGCGGTAAAATTTTCGGCGATCCGGATGTTGTCTTCACCGGTCTAGCCGATATAAAAAATGCTGCTCCCACGGATTTAACTTTTATTTACAATCCTGCTTATCAAAAATATTTAGAAACCACAAAAGCCTCGTCAATTATAGTAAATCCTAGCATCAAAAAAACAAGAACCGATTTAACATATATTGAAGTTGAAGATTCGGCAAAAGGTTTTTATAAGATACTAATTAAGTATTTTAATCCCACAATTACTTTGAATGGAATTGATGAAAGTGCTTTTATTCATCCAACTGCAAATATTGGGCAAAATACATCAATTGGAAAGAATGTCGTAATTGAAGAAAACTGCATCATAGGCAATAATACTACAATATTTCATAACACTGTTATTTTGAGAGATTGCAAAATTGGAAATTCAGTGTTGATTTATCCGAACGTTACAATCCGTGAGAATTCTGAAATTGGAGATAATGTAATAATCCACAGCGGAACGGTGATTGGAGCAGATGGGTTTGGTTATTCTCCAGATAAAAATGGAGTATACACAAAAATACCGCAGATCGGAAAGGTTATTATAGAGAACGATGTTGAACTTGGCGCAAACGTAACGATTGATAAAGCAGCACTTGGGGCAACAATAATTCAAAGCGGTACAAAAATCGATAATCTCGTTCAAGTAGGTCATAATGTTGAAATCGGAAAGCACACAGCTATTTCTGCACAAAGTGGAATATCGGGCAGCACAATTGTCGGGAACCATGTTGTGATGGGAGGTCAAGTTGGTTTAGCTGACCATTTAGAAATTGCGGACGGAGTTTTGTTGGGTGCTCAATCTGGAGTGGGTAAATCAATAAAAAAACCTGGAAAATACTTTGGTTCCCCCGCTCTTGATCTCTCTACTACTTTGAGGTTGATGACTCACTACAAATATCTCCCTGAGTATGCCGATAAAATTTCAAGACTTGAAAAAAAATTAAAATCTCTCGAAGAAAAACTCGCAAAACTTGATGAGGACAATTAATGCTCGAACAACAAAGAACAATTAAAAAATCTGTATCAATAACAGGACTTGGTCTTCATACCGGCACAAAATGTAAGATGACATTTAAACCTGCGCCTGAAGGAGCCGGAATAAATTTCGTGAGAACTGATTTAGGCGGAAACCCAACTATTCCTGCCCTCGCTGAATATGTGATTGATATTTCAAGAGGAACAACACTGGGAATCGGTGAAGCAAAAGTTCACACTGTTGAACACGTTCTTGCGGCAATTATGGGACTTCAGATCGACAACATAACAATTGAACTCGAAGGAATTGAACCGCCAGTAGGCGACGGCAGTGCTATGCCGTATGTTGAAAAACTTCTCGAAGCCGGATTCGTGGTTCAAGAAGCTCCAAAAGATTATCTAATAATTGATGAAACAGTGATGTATCACAACGAGGATGAACAGGTTGATATTGTTGCTCTTCCATTAGATGGATACAGAATTACTGTAATGGTCGACTACCAAAATCCTGCTTTAGGTAGTCAGCATAGTGGCTTATTTGATCTTGAAAAAGAATTTGTTGAAGAATTTGCACCAGCAAGAACTTTCTGTTTTTTAAGTGAAGTCGAACTGTTAGCAGATCAAGGATTAATTAAAGGCGGCAATCTCGATAATGCTGTTGTTATTGTAGATCACGATCTAAACGAACAAGGATTGGATAAATTATCAAAAAAGCTTGGACTAAAACAAAAAATTAAAGTTGGTGAATCCGGATTCTTAAATGATAAATCTTTACGATATAGAAATGAACCTGTAAGACATAAACTTTTGGATATGATCGGCGATCTTGCATTGATTGGTGCTCCGATAAAAGCTCAAATCCTTGCGGCTCGTCCAGGACATAAAGCGAATGTAGAGTTCGCAAAAAAAATTAGGAAATTATACCAACAGAAGAAACTGGTTAGAAAGTACCAACATGTTAAAAAGGAAGGTGTCGTTCTCGATATTGAAGCAATTCACAAGATACTTCCTCATAGATATCCGTTTTTGCTTGTAGACAAAATTACTGAACTGGAGCTTGATAAAAAAGTTGTTGGAATAAAATCAGTAACTGCAAACGAACCATTTTTCCAAGGTCATTTTCCCGGACAGCCAATAATGCCAGGAGTTCTAATCATTGAGGCGATGGCTCAAACAGGAGGAATTTTATTACTTAACTCGGTTGAAAATTCCGAGGATAAACTTGTTCTTTTTATGCAGATACGAAATGCAAAATTCAGAAAACAAGTTGTTCCCGGAGATCAGTTAAGAATTGAAGCTGAGTTTGTAAGTCAAAAAAGAAACATAGTGATTTTTAAAGCAGAGGCTTTTGTAAACAATGATATTGTATGCGAAGCCGAACTAATGGCTGGCGTAGTCGATAGGCTGAATAAACAACCGGAATAAAAATGAGCACAAAAATCCATAAGACTGCTATAGTCAGCAGTAAAGCAAAATTAGGCAACGATGTTGAAGTCGGACCATTTTCAATAATTTACGACGATGTTCAAATTGGCGACGGATGTAAAATTCAACCCCATGCTGTTATTTACGACGGGGCAAGGCTAGGCAGTAATGTCCAAGTTTTTCAAGGCGCCTCCATTTCAAACGCACCACAAGATCTCAAGTACGCTGGCGAAAAAACTTATTTCTACATCGGTGAGAATACAATACTAAGAGAATTTGTCACATTGCATCGAGGAACGGTTGAAAGTGGAAAAACAGTTGTAGGCTCAAACTGTTTGATAATGGCCTATACTCATGTAGGACATGATTGTATTATCGGCAATAATTGTATACTTGCGAACTCAGTCCAAATAGGAGGTCACGTTGAAATTGATGATTATGTTATTGTCGGCGGGGATTCACCGATTCATCAATTTTGTAAAATTGGCAAACATGCCTTTATAGGAGGAGGTTTTAAGGTCGCTGCTGATGTACCACCGTATGTTTTAGCCGGAGATGCTCCGCTTAGATACAAAGGATTGAATGTGATTGGATTGAGAAGACGTGGATTTACAAGTGAACAAATTACAGTATTAAAATCTTCTTACGATATTCTTTATAACTCCGGATTGAATTTCAGTATGGCTAAAGAAAAGATTAAAGAAACTTATCCTCATGATCCTTTAGCACAGGATATTTTAGACTTCCTAAACAGAAGCAACCGAGCTATAATTAGAAGATGAGATGGAATCTAATTGAAAGCGGATTCAGAACCGGTGCTTTCAATATGGAATTGGATTTAGCGCTCGCACAGAACTGTCCCTCGGAAAACGGATATTTCAGAGTCTATAGATGGAAACCTTATTGCATTTCCCTCGGGGCAAATCAAAAACTTGAAGATGTGAACACTGACCTTGCCTCCCAAAACAAAATCGATATCGTAAAACGTCCTACCGGTGGTAGAGCAATTTTACATGCGGAAGAACTAACTTATTCTGTTGTTGTTCCACTTTCGATCGGACTAAAACCGAAAGAAATTTATGAAAAGATTTCAGACATACTCATCAAAGCAATTATTAACTACGATAATAGATTGAGCGGAATGTTTGAACTCGAAAACAAGCAGCCAGACTTCCGCAATTTGCTAAAAGAAAATTCCGGAATGCTCTGTTTTGCAAGCACGGCAAAAAGTGAAGTTAAGCACCAAGGGAAAAAAATAATAGGAAGCGCTCAGAGGAAAATTAAAAATGTCGTCTTGCAGCACGGCTCAATACTTATAGGTAATTATCACCGAAGACTGCCGGAATTCATTAATTCTTCGTATGATGAAAAAACGCTGCTAATTAAAGAAATGAACAAAAAAACAATTGAATTAGAGACAATTCTCTCAGAAAAAATAGATTATGATAAATTAAGGAACATAATTATAGATACTTTTTTCTCTGAATTGAATGTCAATAATTACCAAACCATGTCCGACGAAGCTCTTATGCCGGTTGTTGCCGATCGAATTATCACCTAACAATTATTCTTTTTTTTGGTTACTTTTTTTCTTTCGATTAATTTTATTTTAATAGATAATGCAAATAAAACTATATATAGCAATTTTTCTACTATCTCAGTTTTTCTCCGTATTAATTGCGCAGGAAAACACGTTGTTCGAGCATTTTCTGAAGGGGAAAAATGTAACTGATATAAGTTCCGACGGTGAATCTATCTGGGTTGCGACAGACGGAAGTGGAATTTATAAATATTCATATACAAACAAAACGTGGAGTAATTATTCAACATCCGAAAACAACCTTTCTCACAATTTTTTTTACTGCATATCCTCAAGCGATAGATATGTTTGGGCAGGGTCTACAGATGGACTTTTTATTCTTGATAAAAGAAGAAATAGCTGGACAAAAAGAAAGTTCGGGCTCGGCGGTCAACTTAGCAACTGGATTAGATCCTTAGCTTATGACAAATATGCAAATGTATTATGGATTGGAAGATTTAAATTTTTGTCAGCATTTAACATATCAAGCAGAAGATTTTCCGATTACGATTTAACTACAGACGGAGAAGAAAAATCAAACACAATAACCGCAATTGCTGTTGACGGCGATAGTTTGGTTTGGTTTGGAACCGAATCTGGAATACATAAATACAACAAACGTTTTGATATAGAAAATTCTTTGGGGAGACAATTCTATAATAACTCGCACAATTATTTTAATAACGATAAAGCAGAAATTTCTGTTTCAGACTTTGCTTTTGAAAACAAAAATGTGTGGATTGGTTTAGATGAATTTTTAACGAGAGAAAACCCCGAGTACAATATCGGAGGAATTTACAAATTCGACAGACTTAATAAATGGCAACGATTTGATATAACTGATGGTTTAGCCGCAAACGGAATTTATTCATTGGAAGTGACTGGAAAATATATTTGGGCATCTTTATACAAATTTGATCTTGAAAAGAAGGAACAATATGGTCAAGGAGTTGCTATTATTGATCGAATGACAAATGAAATTCGGATGATAAATGACAGTAGTCTTGATTCCGATGTCCATAAACTATTCTTTGACGGAAAATTTTTATGGTTTGGCACAAGCGACGGAGTTTATAATTTAGACCTCACAAATAGTTTTATACCAAATTTTTAATAAAGCAAAGGAGAAAAATGCCTCAGTTTACTGTTGAAAGATTGAATGAACTGAAAAAAAATTTTAACGGGAAACAGATTGCCGTCGTAGGTGATTTAATGCTCGATAGTTATTATTGGGGAAAAGTTAAACGGATTTCCCCAGAAGCACCCGTGCCTGTGGTTGAAGTAGCAGAGGAATTTTCAAGATTCGGCGGTGCGGCTAATGTTGCATACAATATTGTTACACTAGGTGCAATAGCTTTTCCGTTCGGTATAATTGGAAATGATCCGAATGCAGAGATTCTGAAAAATCTAATGAGCCAAAATAATATCGTAACTGAAGGTTTGATAGTTGACACAAGCCGTCCGACAACAACCAAAACTAGAATAATAGCTGAAAAGCAACAGGTAGTTAGAATTGATAAAGAAAATCGTAGTGATATAAAGAAAGATATAGAAGAAGAAATTTTTGAAATGTTTTCAGCAAGAATTAAATCCTTTGATGCTGTTATCCTTCAAGACTATAATAAAGGTGTTCTTACACACTCACTCATCAGAAAAATCATTGAACTTTGCAATAAAAACGAAATTATAGTAACCGTTGATCCTAAATTCGATAATTTTTTTGATTACCAAAATGCAACAGTCTTTAAACCTAACCGGAAAGAAACAGAAGATGCTTTCGGAATTAGAATAATAAATGATGAGGATATAAGTTCTGCCGGTGAACTCTTAATGAAAGAATTGAAACCGCATTATGCATTGCTGACTTTAGGCGAGGACGGAATTGCGCTTTTCGATAACGAAAATCTTGAACGCCGAATCCCTACAATAGCAAGAAAAGTCGCTGATGTATCCGGTGCGGGTGATACTGTTATCTCAACATTAACTGTTGCGATGGCTGCCGGCGCAAATATACTTGAAGCATCTTATCTTGCAAACTATGCTGGAGGCTTGGTGTGTGAAGAAATTGGAATTGTTCCAATTAATAAAGAAAAACTGTTCAAAACAATTTTAAGAGAACTTCATGACCCACAATAATATTCTTCCCCTCGAAGAACTAAAGAAGATAAGAGAAAATCTGAAATCTGAAAACAAAAAAGTAGTTTTCACTAATGGATGCTTTGATATACTTCATGCAGGTCATGTCGATTACCTTAATAAAGCAAAGCTTCAAGGAGATGTTTTAATTGTAGCATTAAATTCCGATAAAAGTGTAAGAAAAATAAAAGGCGAAAAACGTCCTATCATTCCTGAAGACCAGAGAGGATTTATTATTTCTAACTTAAAATGTGTTGACTATGTGACATTTTTTGATGATGACACACCCGGGGAAACTATACAAACCCTAATCCCCGACATTTTAGTAAAAGGTTCGGATTGGGAAATTGAGAATATCATAGGAAGAGAAATTGTAGAAGAAAACGGAGGGAGTGTAATAACAATTGATTTTGTAACAAACACTTCTTCAAGCGAAATAATTGAAACAATTTTAGAAAGATACAGATAAATTTTTTGAGTAAAGAAAAGAAAAAAATAAAACGCACCCTTGCGAGGAAAATTCTTAATTCTATAATTGGGATTGTCGGTGTTCTCGTTATCTTGCTGATTCTTTTTATAGGATATATGCAAACATCCTCCTTTAGAAACTGGCTCCGCGAAGAAATTGTTGAAACCGTCAACTCATCAATTAACGGTAAGCTTTCAATCGGACAGATTAGAGGTACATTATTATCATCAGTATATTTGGACGACTTAAATCTAAGTTTTGAAAATGATACTGTTATATCTGCAAAAACGATAGGGATAAAAGCCAACCCATTTGAACTACTTTTCAGCCGCGTTTATCTCCGGGAAGTAATTATGTACGATGTTAATCTTAAGATAGTTGAAGACAGTTTGGGGGCAACTAACTTTTCAAGATTATTTTCTGCGGACAGTACAAAAGAAGCTACGGAAGAAACAGACGAAAGTGAACCTTTTGCCTTCACTATCCTTGTCAACAATCTCGAATTCAGGAACTTAGACCTGATCCGGAAGACATATGAATACAGAAACACCAAAAAGAATTATCTTCATTTTAATCCTGACGATTTGAGAATAACTGAGCTGAACATAAAAGCAAAACTTGTTGCCAACTTAAAGCAGCAAGAAGCCAGACTTGTAATTGATGATCTCACCGGAAATCCAAATTTAAGCAGATTCAAGCTCAATGAATTCAATGGTGGTTTCACCCTCACCCGCGATTTTGCTGAGGTGAATTATCTTAATTTAAAAACTAATTTTGTCGATCTTTCGGTTAAAGCTAGAATGGACAGCTTAAATTTATTCGGTGATATTGACTTGTTAGGGTTCGAAAATTATCCCATTAAGCTTGATTTCAGAGCTGAAAATTATAACTTTGCCGATCTTTCATCTTTTCTTGACGATACTGAGTTTTTAAAAGGTTCGGCTTCATTAAACTTGAAGGCAGAAGGCTACTTTGGGGATCTTGATATTAAAGAATTAAATCTCGACTATAATAACACTCACTTTGAAATTTTTGGCCATGTAAAAAATCTACATCAACCGGATAAATTGTTTCTTGATGTCAATATTGTAAATTCACGAACTGACTACTCCGATGTGTTGGGACTTCTTCCTGAATTGGAATTGCCGCGATTCGACGACATTCGTCTCGAGGATATGCATTTCTCATATAAAGGTGAGCCGACAAAATTCAAAACCGTCGGTTTTTCAAAGGTTGGAAAAGGTGAGATTATTTTCGATTGTTATTTGGATTTGCAGCAGGATGATTTGGAATATGACATCACTTACGAAACAAAAAAAATTGATCTCTTCCCTGTTATAGGGGAAAAAAGCAGCGTTACGGCAAAAGGGTCTTTAAAAGGAAAAGGTACTTCGGTGGAAATATTAGCTACCGATTTTCAAACTACTGTCTCAAATTCATTTATAAACGATTATAAAATTGATCACCTTGAACTTTCGGCATCAGCTTTTGATAGACTAATTGATTTCAAAATGGAAGGAACAATAAACAACGCTATCTCCGACATTAAAGGAAATTTTGATTTTGCTGATTTAAAAAATCCCGGATATAAATTTGACGGAAAGCTAAATCAACTTAACCTGGAGGAATTCATTACTGATTCACTCTATAACACCAATTTAAATTTTGACTTTGTCGCAAATGGAAAATATTTAGATATTGATAAAATGATCGGAGAATTAAAAGTTGATCTTGATTCTTCATCTATCCGCAGCGAATATATATATGGTGATAATTTAAACATCAGTCTGGCTCAAGATAGTGGAATAAGAACTATAACAATCGAATCTGATTTTCTGGATTTTATAATTTTCGGCGATTATAAAATTTCGACTGTGATCGATCTTATTATGTACGAAAGTAAAACGATAAGCGAAATTATTTCAAATAAACTCCAAGATTTTACTCTGGCCGACGATTCATTGAAACTTGAAGAAACAATTCCGGAAATTGCAGAAAGTGAATTTGATCTTAACTTTACATTTAATTTTAAGGATTTTAGTCTATTTCGCACATTACTCAACAACAAAGAGCTTGATCTTGCCGGAAGCGGAAAAGGAGAAATAAAAAACAGCGCATCATCTTTTGAAATTACGACCGAACTAGATATTGAACATTTTCTTACCATCTCGGGCGAAGAACTTATCTATGTAAATGACCTTAAAACTGATTTTCATTTTACCCGGGATAATCGTCTCCGGAGTTTTGAAGCCCTGTTTGGTTCAGTTTCTCTCAGCACAGATAAAATTATTTATGGCAGCGAGTATCACGACATTTTTCTCGATCTCATTTTTAATGAAAGCAAACTTTACTATAATCTTTCCGCAGCTGTAAATGAAGATCTGAATGCTTCGGGTGAGGGAACAATCTCAATGACATCAAATTCTCAATCTGTTTTTGTAGATGCATTTAAAATTGATTATAAAAATGTAATTTGGGAAAACCAAGAACAGCTTGTTATCGATTTTGATGCAAGCAAAATTTCTTTTGATTCATTCAAACTAATGCACCGTGAAGCAGAAGCGGCTGTCACTGGATTTATAATGGACACCGGACAAATAGACGTGGAAGTTGAGGTAAATAATATGCCTGGTATGCTTCTAACATTTCTTGCTACTGATGTTTCAGATTCGGAAATTGGTGGTGATGTAAAACTTACCGCAAAAATTACCGGTACAACCGAAAGCCCGTTAATTGATTTTGATTTGAATATGGAAAAGATGAGTTATTCCGGAGTTACTTTTGGAACGCTGATGTTTTCATCAGATTATTCAAATAGATTGATAACAACTAATGCTATCTTCGTAGACTCAACTCATTCATTCGAGAATCCGCTTCTTAAATTAATCGGAACAATTCCAATAGATCTAAAATTAGGAGACATTGAAAACAGAATTCCCGATGATTCTGAAATTGATATGCAGCTTATCTCTAAAGGATTTGACTTCACCATTTTTGGAAACACGCTCCCCTTCATAACTGAACAAAGAGGAAATATTTTTGCAGATATAGCCATCAGCGGAGATTTGAGTAATATTATTACTAACGGCACATTTAAGTTGGAAAACGGTAATTTTAAGGTTAGAGACAATAATCTTTATTATAACGCTGAGTTTGAAATTGAGGCTGAAGAATCTAATCTTAATTTCAAAAATATAACTATTCAAAATTCTTCGGGTTCGAATTACAGTGGAACGTTGCGAGGAAACGGAAATATTGAGTACTCAAACGAGGGTTTGGAGCAGATACAAATCATCATTCGGGGAGACCTTGCAGTTTTAAGTCCTAATTCTAAATCAGTCAGTCCTGAATTATTCGGTGATCTTGTTATAGATATCAATGACAAAGCAGAATTTACTTATGATGATGACAGATTCAATTTAATTGCTGATATTTTACTAAAGGAAGTAGATTTAACATTTACTTTAAATCAAACTGGTGTAACGAGAAGCGGTGAAGGATTCGTTTACGAAATAATAGAAGATTCATTAAACATTGACAGAGCAGAAGCAGAAATTGAAAATCTCATTTCTGAATTCAGACTTGCAGCAGGTGCACCATCGAGAGTTACCGGCTCAATTCCATTTGACTATTCTTTATTGGTAACTATTGAAAATGAAGCTTCACTTATATTTATTTTAAATAAATCGATCGCCCAAAGACTTGTCGTAAAAGCTAACGGTGATTTACAAGTAAGAAGCAAGTATGGGCTGAGCGATGCACAAGGAGGTTTTACTCTGTTAGACGGATCACGCTTGGAATTTTTTAAATCCTTCGATGCAACCGGCTCAATTAGATTTGAGAGTAATTTATACGATCCCTATTTAAACATCAGTGCTAAATACATTGGGGATTATGTAGCGCCCAACAACGAAAATGAATCAGCAAAAAGAGTTGCGGTAAAACTTAGCTTAAACGGAACTCTTTCATCGTTGAGCAAAAATTTGGCTCTTGACGAAAATCGTTTAACAGTTTACGTTGGCGAAAAAAATATTCAATCTGAGATTCCGTCAATGCAGTATGATGCATCTGATGCGATGTCTTTTATCTTGGTAGGAAGGTTTAAAAACGATTTAACTTCGGGAGACAAAATAAGTGTTGCAGAACAAGCAGGTGCAGCAGCATCGTTTTTTGGTCCCGTTGTTTCAAGCTTTCTTAACAGTGCAGTCGGCAACATTATAGATGACGTTCAAATAAGTCAGTCCGGAAAATATACAAGAATTGGAATTTCCGGCAGGCACAATAATTTCAGATATAAAATAGGCGGAACGACGGAAGCGTTTAATGATATGCGTAAAGCAAACATACTAATTCAATATTTATTTAACCGAAATATCTCTTTGAGATATGAAAGAAAAAACCCTGTCATCTATTATGAAGGCAATGACTTAAAAATAGATGAGCTCGGTTTAAGGTACAGGTTTGAATTCTAATGAAAGAAAAAATTAAATCTTTTTTTAAGAAATATCCCGCAAACAAAATTAAATCGAAAACTCTTGCTAAAAAACTCGGTTATTCCGAACCACATACTTATGCTCAAATGAAAGCCGTTCTTCACGATCTTTTTGACGAAGGTTATTTGGCAAGACAGGGCAAAAGATATTATCTAAACAAATTCAGTTCAAAAAATCTTGTCGGCAGAGTTCAGATGATCAAAGACGGCAGTTATGCTTTTGTTGAGTTGGAAGATAATGCTTTCGGAGATGTTTTTATACCGGAGAAATTTCTTAACACTGCATTAAATGGCGATATTGTTGAGGTTTCCCTTTTTGCAAAGCAGCGTGGTAAAAGCATCGAAGGTGAGATTATAAAAGTTATCGAAAGGAAAAGAACTGAGTACGTTGGTATCCTCTCAAAGGAAAAAGCTTTTTATTTTGTAGAGGTTGACGATTCAAACATTCATAGAGATTTTTATGTTCCTTCCGATGATTTAAACAGCGCAAAAAACGGCGACAAGGTAATCATTCATGAAATCGAATGGACAAATCCACAGCTCAATCCCACTGCTAAGGTTAAACAGGTCTTGGGAAAAGCAGGAAGCTATGATGCAGAAATTGCATCAATCGCTCATGAGAAGGGATTGAGGTTTATTTTCCCCGATGAAGTGATTCTCGAAGCCGAAAAAATTAAGCTCAATATTCCGCAATCTGAACTAGATTCAAGAATGGATTTAAGAGACGAAAAGATCTTTACGATTGATCCTGAAGATGCCAAGGACTTTGATGATGCCGTTTCTATTTCGAAACTTGATAACGGTAATTTTCGCGTAGGAATTCACATAGCCGATGTATCGCATTATGTTAATAAGGGCAATGCTATTTACACGGAAGCTGTTGAAAGAGCTACGAGCATATATTTTGTCGGGAAAGTAATACCAATGCTTCCCGAACATCTCTCAAACAAAATTTGTTCTTTGGTCCCGAACGAAGACAGGTTGACTTTCAGCGTAATCGCTGAAGTCTCACCGGATGGAAAACTTGTTGATTATAAAATTTCGAAATCGGTTATCAATAGCAAAAGAAGGTTCAACTATGATGAAGTGCAGGAAATTCTCGATTCAGGTAAAGGGGATTTTTTCGAAAAATTAACTGAGCTAAACAACCTTGCAAAAGTGCTTAGGAAAAAAAGAATGGATCAAGGGAGTATTAATTTCATAACTCCCGAAGTAAAATTTGAATTGGATGAAAACAATATTCCGGTTAACGTTAAAATAAAAAAAGTAAAAGACAGTCATCAACTGATTGAAGAATACATGCTTCTGGCAAATCAGATAGTTGCAAAATTTATAAACACCGATACCTCAGAACCTGAGCCTTTCATTTACAGGGTTCATGATTTACCGGAACAAGAAAAGCTAGTTGAATTCTCAATCTTTGTTAGATCGCTTGGTTATTCATTTGATCCTGAATCCGGGAAAAGTTCAAAACAATTGAGCAAATTTTTGGATGAAATAAAAGATTCACCAGAGGAATCATTAATAAACGAAATTGCAATTAGATCTATGGCGAAAGCAATTTATTCAACTGACAATATTGGACATTACGGTCTAGGTTTCTCACATTACTCGCATTTTACTTCCCCCATTAGAAGACTTCCCGATTTAATAATTCATCAAATTTTATTCAGCAAATTGAAGAATAAAAAAAGACCTTATACTTATAAAGAACTGGTTAAACTTTCGGAGCACAGTTCAAGACAGGAACGAGCTGCTGTTGATGCGGAAAGGTTATCGGTAAAAATTAAACAGATCGAATACTTGCAAAATAAAATCGGCGATGAGTTTGAAGCCGTTATTTCCGGTATCACAAATTTTGGTTTATTTGTTGAATTGAAAGAAAGTCTCGCCGAAGGTTTGATTAAAATGAGAGATTTAGAAGACGATTATTATGTGTTCGATGAAAAAAATTATCTTCTACGAGGAAGAAGAAACGGGAAAAAATACAGATTAGGAGACAGTTTGAACGTCAAACTAATAAGAGTAGACAAAGAGAAAAGAGAGATTGATTTTGCACTTTTGTCTGATTGAAATTCTTATAAAATTGTAAACAAAAAACCGGGTATTTACGTTGATACGAAAATTAGTTTTCTTTTCCTTTTTTATTTTTACCACATCAAGCGTGGTTGCTCAGTTTGGAAAAAATAAAGTTCAATATAAAGATTTTGAGTGGATGTATATTCAAACCAACCACTTCGATATCTATTTTTCCGAAGAAGGAAGAGACATAGCAGAGTTTACTGCAAATGTTGCCGAAGAAGCTCTTGAAAATATAATGAGCGATCTCAATTACGAGATAAACAATCGAATTTCTTTAATAGTTTACAATTCACATAACGATTTTACAGAAACCAACACGACCCAGGGTTATCTTTCTCAAGGCATCGGGGGATTTACCGAACCTTTTAAGAACAGAGTAGTTTTTCCCTTTGAGGGAGATTACCAAAAATTTTGGCATGTTATTTCACATGAACTTGTTCACGCTGTAATGAGAGATATGCTTTACGGCGGAACCGTACAAAATATTATCGCGAAAAACATTACTCTGCAACTCCCGCTTTGGTATCACGAAGGTATGGCTGAATTTTTAACAAGCGGCTGGGAAACCAATAGCGATATGTTTATTCGCGACGCAATTATCAATACATACCTCCCCGATATACAAGGACTTTATGGTTATTTCGCATATCGAGGCGGACAAGCGTTGTTTTATTATATCTCAAAAACATACGGAAGAAAAAAAATTGGGGAACTTCTAAACAAAACAAAAGGATTAGGAAGTTTAGAAGCTGGATTGAAATCATCAATTGGTTTAACGATCGAAGAGCTTAACAATAGATGGAAAAAATGGATCAAGAAAGAATACTGGCCCGAAATCGCATTAAGACAAGATCCTGATGAATTCGCTAAAAGATTGACCGATAACAAAGAATCTGGTGGATTTTATAACACAAGCCCTGCTATTTCTCCACAAGGAGATAAAATTGCTTTTATTTCCGATCGTGATATTTTTCTTGATATCTTTGTTATGAATGCACTCGACGGCGAGATAGTAACCAAAATAGATGGTTTCGGAAGACAAAATGATCTTGAAGAGTTGAATCTTCTTTTCCCATCGGTATCTTGGGCACCGGATAACAATAGATTGGCTGTTTCAAAAAAAGGACAAGGTTATGATATTGTTGCAATTGTAGATGTTGCTGAAGATGAGTCCTATGAATTGCCCTTTGAACTGCAGGGTATCGAAACCACTGCATGGTCTCCAGACGGAAGATATATCGCCTTCAACGCACATAATGCGAGACAGTCTGACATCTATGTTTTTGATCTTGAAACTGAAGAATTAATAAACTTAACAAATGATATTTTCAGTGATTTTACTCCTGTTTGGTCCCCGGACGGAAGTTTATTAGTGTTTTCCTCCGATAGAGATAAGTATATTGGTGAGGACAGATTTAAGTTCGACGGGTATAATATGATTTCTCACGACTACTCTAAAAGAGATATTTATTCAGTCACATTCCCCGAGGGAAAAATATCAAGGATAACAGATTGGGAATACAGTTCACAGAAATCTGCAGTTATTTCCGAAGACGGGAAGTCAATTTTGTTTGTGAGTGATAAAAATGGGATCGATAATATCTACAAAAAAAGAATTGAGATTGAACCGGCAGATACTGTTGATTCAATTGTTGATCTACCTGCTGTTCCGATTACGAATTCCCTAAACGGAATAAATCAGTTGAGTATTTCTGAAGATAGAAAAAAACTTGCTTTCACTTCCCTTTTTAATTCCGGCTACAACATATTCACAATTAATAATCCATTTGAAATAGAATTGGAATCGGATACTCTTCAACTTACTCCTTTTATGGAGCGAGTTGCTTCCGGTGAAGAGTTTTCAGATGATACATTCAATTTACCTGACAGCGTACAGAGTACTGATAACGTCTTGAATCATTTTATTTCTGCTTCTGATTCGCAGGAGTCAGAAACCGACACATCAAATTCACGAAGAAAAATTTATACAGGGAAATATGTTGGTGATAAAGATACAACAAGAACAGCCGATTATAGTAATTACATTTTCTCCCCCAACAGAAAAGTTGAATCGGATACAACTGCATTAACAAAAAATATTTTTAATCAAAAATTGGATGACGATGGTAATTTTCTGGTTAATGAGTATAAAATAAACTTTACTCCCGATCTGGTTTATGCAAACGCCTACGTAAGCACTTATTACGGGTTGTTGGGAACCACCGTGCTCTCATTCAGTGATATGCTTGGCAATCATCAGCTCGTCGGTATGACAGGACTTCAAGTTGATTTAAAAAATAGCGATTACGGTTTAGCATATTATTATTTACCCAAACGGATAAATTACGGAGTTGAATTATTCCATACTGCAAGATTTGTTTATCTTGCAGGTTTAAACCGAACTGAACTTTACAGATATAGAAATTTTGGCGCGGCTTTCTCGGCAAGTCTCCCTCTCGATACCTACAATCGATTTGATTTGAGTTTAAGCGTTATGCGAGTAACCTCTGAAAATTTGGATAACCAATTGGTCCCAATGGATAACGCTACTTTTATTATTCCCCAGCTTTCTTATGTATATGATGACGTATTATTCGGTTACACCTCACCTATCCAGGGAAGCCGATATAAATTTACTCTTTTCGGAAATACTGGAATTGGCAGCAGCGAACCAAACAGTTTTTATTCGCTTATCTTTGATGTGAGAAAGTATTTCAGATTTTTCTACGATAACTCATTTGTGTTTAGATTATCCGGTGGATATTCAGGCGGAGCTGCACCACAAAGGTTCTTCCTAGGAGGTGTCGATAATTGGATCAACAGATCCTTCGCTTCAGGAACAATTCCGCTTGAATCTCCGGCAGACTTTGCTTTCCTTACCCCTGCACTTCCGATGCGAGGCTACAATTATTCGGAAAAAATCGGAACTAAATATTCTTTGTTAAATATGGAATTTAGATTGCCATTAATTCGATATTTGCTGACTGGTCCCCTTCCTCTTCTTTTTCAAAATGTTATTGGAACAGCTTTTCTTGATGCAGGTGCAGCCTGGTATGATAATTCAAAATTGCAATTGTTCGGCAGGAACGAAAACGGTAACGTAGTAACAAAAGATTTGCTTATGGGAATGGGATTCGGAGCAAGAATTTATTTTCTATTTCTTTGGAGATTTGATTGGGCTTGGAGTTATGATCTTAATAAATTTTCCAAACCCAAATTCTATATCTCGCTTGGCTACGATTTTTAATAACTAAGCTTCTTTTCCAGCAGAACTACCAACATCTTTAGTATAACTTTCACTTTGTTGGGATTCCGCTTTTAAACCTGATTTTGAATTGTTGTTGTTTTTATAGTCAGTCTGATAAAATCCATTTCCTTTAAAAATCGGACCAGCACCGGTACCAATAAGTCTCTTTAATTCACCAGCGCATTTCCGACAAATCCTCAGCGGCTCATCAGTCATTTTTTGAAATTCATCGAATTCATATCCGCATTTTTGACATTTATACTCGTATGTTGGCATTTATTCCTCGATTGTAAAATATTATTGGTTGCAAAAATACTTATGAAAAATAAATTTTCAAACATACTTAAGATTGCCATATTTTGTATTTTAGAATATGACTCTAAAAAAGAAATTACTACTTTTAGCAGCAATGACCGTTTTATTGTTCTTGAGTGGGTGCTTAAATTATACTCAGGTAACAACTCTTAAAACGGACGGCTCCGGAAGTATGTTCGTTCATTATTGGACTGAACTAGACAATCCCGAAGACTCACTCTTTATCAATCGTCTAGGAATTTTTAATGCAGATTCAATCAGAAAAGAATTTCTATCAGATTATTTAACGATTGACGAGATTGAGGTTTATAGAGATTTCAGGGACAGCACGATCCATGCAAAGGTAGAGTTAACTTTTGCCCACTTCGATTCACTTAATCTTTCACCGGTCTTTCGAGCTTCAAAATTTTCTATTTTAAACGGACCCGAAGAAACAAAAATATTTTCACAGTTTATAATGCCTTTTGCAACGGGTTTTGGAATCAACCGAGAGGAGTTCAAAGTACGCTATATTTATTACCTCCCTGGTGAAATTCTCGAACATAATGCGGTTGATGTCTCAAGAAATAAACTGACTTGGGAATACAATCTCGAAGAAATCGGAAGCGGTAAAACAATAACCGCTGTGTATAGACCTTTTTTGCTAAAGGAAACCCCAAAATGGATTTATTTACTCTGCTTGTTGGTATTATTAATTGTTATAACCTTTCTTCTAAAAAAACGAAAAGCATAAAACAATCCGCTAAATCCTTTATTTACATATATTTGACTTCACTTATACATTTATTTATATTTGTTTTCTTTGTGGAAAATAATTTTCCTAAACGGAAATAAAACTCATGATCGAGCAAAGTCCAATAATTGTTTCCGGTCTATCCAACCCGGGCTTTACAAAAGAAGTTGTTAACTATCTTGGATTGGAAGAAGGACTGGTTGAACTTAAAAGATTCAGTGACGGTGAAATATGGGTTAAGTTTAAGGAAAATGTTCGCGGACGAGATATATTTATAATTCAATCGACGCATCCTCCAGCTGAAAATTTGATGGAACTGCTGATAATGATTGATGCGGCAACTAGAGCCTCGGCAAAGAGAGTTACAGCCGTAATTCCATATTTTGGTTATGCCCGTCAGGACAGAAAAGATCAGCCGCGAGTTGCTTTAACGGCAAAATTAGTAGCAAATTTGATTACAACGGCAGGTGCCGATCGTGTTATAACTATGGATCTTCACGCTGCTCAAATTCAAGGTTTCTTTGATATTCCGTTCGATCACTTGTATGCATCGCCTGTTTTCACTGGAATTTTGGCCAATGAAAATAAAAATCTAGTTGTTGTCTCACCCGATGTTGGAGGAATTAAACTCGCAAGATCATACGCAAAAAGACTGCACGCTGATTTGGTTGTGATTGATAAAAGAAGATACGACGCAAACAAATCTGAAGTGATGAACATAATTGGTAGCGTTGAAAATAGAGACGTTCTTTTAGTTGATGATTTGATTGATACCGGTGGAACTTTTGTTAATGCGGTAAATGCACTTAAACAAAACGGTGCACTTACAATTTACGGAGCAGTTACTCATCCACTGCTTTCCGGAAACGCAATTGAAAGGCTTGAAAAATCTCCACTGGATAAATTGTTTGTTACCGACAGCATCCCCCTGCCGCACGGGACAAAATCACCAAAAATTGAAGTGAGAACAGCATCGGAACTTATAGCAGAAGCAATTATTCGTTCATACCAAAACGAATCAATAAGTTCTTTGTTTGAAATAGATAAAAGTTAGAATTTAGAAAATATATTTTGGAGAACCCTTTAAAATGTCAGAGATAATCGTAAAAGCCGAAAAAAGAAACACCAAAACCAAAGGTGAATTAAGCACTTTAAGAAATAACAAACGAGTACCAGGTGTTTACTATATAAAAGGTCAAGAGCCGATCTCAATAACAGTTGATGAATATGCTATAAACTCGTTAGTATTTACTTCCGAGCAGAAAGTTGTTAATCTTCAAATTGAAGAAACCGAACACAAATGTATTGTTAAAGATGTACAGTTCGATCCTGTCAGCGATAAAGTTATTCATTTTGATCTTCTTGGATTAACTGCCGGACAAAAACTTCAACTCGAAATTCCATTGCAGTTTGTAGGTAAGGCTCCCGGAATTAAAGAAGGCGGACACTTACAGCACTTTATGCACAAGCTTGATGTTGAATGTTTGCCCAGACATATTCCCAATACTCTTGAAGTCGATGTAAGCGGACTTCACATTGGTGATACAATCCACGTTGCAGATGTATCGTTTGAAAATATTGAAATTCTTAATTCACCGGAATCTGTAATTGTTACAATGTTAAAACCTAGAGAGCTTGAAGAAGAAGCTGCTCCTGAACTTGAAGACGAGGAAGAAATGAAAGAGCCGGAAGTTATCGGTAAGGGTAAATCAGCAGAAGATTCTGAAGAAGACGAATAATCTATAGATAATTGTGCGAATTATATTTGGAATCGGTAATCCCGGCAGCAAGTATAATAATACGAGACATAATATAGGATTTTTGATTTTAGACAGGCTTGCAAACAAGCTTGATATTGAGTTCCAACCATCTAAATACGATTATTATTTTGCGGGAAGCAGTTCATCGGCTTCCCCATTTTTTTTGGTAAAACCGACAACTTATGTCAATCTAAGCGGAAACGCTGCAGTTGATATTATTAATAATTACGACGTTGACCCAAAAGATTTTCTTGTGGTAACCGACGATCTAAATTTAAAGCAAGGAAAAATAAGAATTCGCCAAGCCGGCGGAGACGGAGGGCATAACGGTATCAGTTCTATTATTTACAATTTGGGAGACGATAATTTTCCCAGACTGAGATTTGGTATCGGTCGCAAATTTAATCAAGGTGAAATGAAAAATTTTGTCCTAAGTAAATTCACTAAAGAGGAACTTGAATCACTTGAACCAAATTTAAATTTTGCCGAAAATTTGATTACTGAGTTCATTAAAGATGGTTTCCAAGCTATGCTTGATTACAACAGCAAACACGCAAATTCATTAAACAATTCGAATAACAGCGAGGTTAAATAGGGAGCACTCATGGATAATCTTATTTACATCATTCCATTTTTAGGATTAGCTGCACTTCTTTATTCCTACATTAAAAGTGCCTGGATTAAGAAACAGAGTACCGGCAATGAAAAAATGACCAAAATTTCCGACAACATTAAAGCTGGTGCTATCGCATTCTTAAAAACTGAATACAGAGTTCTTATTTACTTTGTAATTATAGTAGCAGTATTGTTGGGTGTTTTTAACAGTACTAAAGAAGATTCTTCATGGCTTATTTCAGTTTCTTTTGTTGTAGGTGCTTTTTGTTCCGCACTTGCTGGATTTTTGGGAATGATTGCTGCAACAAGAGCTAATGTTAGAACTACCGAAGCGGCAAGAACAGGTTTAAGTCCTGCACTTAATATTGCATTTGCGGGCGGTTCAATTATGGGAATGAATGTGGTCGGTCTTGGAATACTCGGTTTAAGTGGACTTTTTCTATTTTATCAAGGAATGGATTGGGATATAAATAAAGTCATAAATGTTGTAACCGGATTTTCACTTGGGGCTTCTTCTATTGCCCTTTTTGCAAGAGTTGGGGGAGGAATATACACCAAAGCAGCTGACGTAGGCGCTGACCTTGCCGGGAAAGTTTATGAAGGAATTCCTGAGGATGATCCAAGAAATCCCGCAACTATTGCAGATAATGTAGGTGATAATGTTGGCGACGTTGCCGGTATGGGAGCTGATCTCTTCGAATCATTTGTCGGGGCTATCATCGGAACGATGGTTCTCGGGGCAGTGTTTGCTGGCACAGCCATGGAATTAGAAGCTGTGATACTTCCTCTTTTGATTGCCGGAGCCGGAATTGTTTTATCAATTATTGGTACATTTTTCGTAAAAGTTAAAGAAGGCGGTAATCCTCAAAGAGCATTAAATATGGGTGAGTTTGGCACAACGGGATTTATGATCGTTGCATCTTACTTTCTCATCGATTATGCCCTTCCATCTAACTGGTCACACGCAGGGGTTCAGTATTCAAGCATTGGAGTATTTTTCGCGACACTTATCGGTCTAATTGCCGGCACACTAATAGGATTAATTACAGAATATTACACAAGTACAACTGGCAAACCCGTAAGAGGAATTGCAAATCAGTCAATTACAGGATCTGCAACAAATATTATTGCGGGATTAGGGGTCGGAATGATGTCAACAGCTGCTCCTATAATAATTATTGCGGCAAGTATTATTTCCGCATATTCGTTGGCTAACCTTTACGGAATTGCAATCGCTGCCCTCGGAATGCTTTCTATTACCGGTATCCAATTAGCTGTTGATGCATACGGTCCCATTTCTGATAATGCCGGTGGAATTGCCGAAATGGCTGAACTCCCGAAAGAAGTAAGAGAAAGAACGGACAAACTCGATGCAGTCGGAAACACGACCGCTGCAATCGGGAAAGGTTTTGCAATTGGCTCTGCTGCACTTACAGCTCTCGCATTGTTTGCTGCTTTTATGCAGCAAGCAGATATTACATCGATTGATATCGCAAACCCAGTTATTATGGGCGGATTGTTTATTGGTGCTATGCTCCCTTTCTTGTTCTCTTCACTGGCAATGGGTGCTGTGGGAAGAGCCGCTAAAGAAATGATAATTGAAGTAGGACGTCAGTTCAAAGAAATTAAAGGTTTGCGCGAAGGTAAAGCTGAAGCCGATTACTCACGATGTGTGGAAATTTCAACAAAAGCAGCAATCCGCGAAATGATTGCTCCGGGACTAATGGCAGTCATTGTACCGGTTGTAATTGGCTTTTTCAGCAAAGAGATGCTTGCAGGAATGTTAGCCGGCGTAACCACAAGCGGTGTGTTAATGGCAATTTTCCAATCCAATGCAGGCGGAGCATGGGACAATGCCAAGAAATTGATCGAAGGCGGAATAACAATTGACGGATTTAAATACGGAAAAGGTTCAGATGCTCATAAAGCCGCAGTTGTTGGCGATACGGTGGGGGACCCATTTAAGGATACTTCCGGGCCATCCCTTAACATTCTTATTAAGCTTATGTCTGTAGTTTCTTTAGTTATTGCGCCATTGATAAAATAATTCTATATTTGTTGACTTAATATTTATTAACCCTGCTCTCGAAACCTTCACTTCGAGGGCCATTAAATGTCCAGAGGGAGGTGAAAATAGGATGAAGAAAAATCACTACGAATGCGTAGTGATCATCAACGCTGCACTAGAAGATGATCAAATTGAAGCATCGCTTTCCAGAGTATCAGAAATAATAACAACGAACGGCGGCGAAATTTTCGATTTGGAAAAATGGGGAAGAAAACGTCTTGCCTACCCCATACAAAAATCCAAGTCCGGTTTCTATGCGATTTGCAGATACGTTGCTCCTACTGAAGCAATTTCAAAAATCGAAAGACTTCTTCGCTTAGATGAAACAGTTGTGCGGTATCTAACCGTAACGATGGATAAAGAAGCCTTGGAATATTTTGAAAAATCCAAAGTTGAACGCGAAACAGTTAAAACTGAGGAAACAGAAACTACTGAGCAGAGTGATGAGACGACGCAAGAAGCAGAACCTGCTGGTTCAGATGTAATAGATTCGAATGATTCAGATAGTGAGAATAACTAATTATTAAGATAAGATTTACGGAGGTTGCAAATGGCAGACCTAAAAATGCCTGAATTAAATAGTGTTATTATCGCCGGGAACTTGACGAAGGATCCGGTTTTCAGAGAAACTTCTAACAACACCCCTGTGGTTAATTTTCATATTGCCGCAAACAGACGTTATAAAGACAGCAATAATCAGTGGCAGGAGGATGTTTGTTACGTTGGTGTTGTTGCTTGGAATAAATTAGCAGACAGCTGCAGAGACCGGCTAAAAAAAGGAAGTGCTGTTCTTGTTGATGGTGAATTACAAAGCAGAACTTTTAAAACAGAAGACGATAAAAATAGAACAATCGTTGAAATAAAAGCTAAACGTATTCAGTTCCTCAATAAAAATTCGAAAAATCATTCTTCGGAGGAGGATTATGAATCTTCTTCTAACGAAGATTCGGATTACGAAGATAATTCATTCGATAAATTTTTATCAGACGACGAAGCCGATCTTATCAGCAACGATAAATAAGAACTGGAGTTAAACAAAAATGAAATCAAAAAGATCAAAAAGAGTTTTAGAAGAATACATCGATTATAAAGATGCTAAAAAACTCCAAAAATTCGTCACGGATCAAGGGAAAATTATTCCACGACGAATTACTGGACTAAGTGCTAAACAACATCGGGAATTGGTTACTGCAATTAAACGTGCTCGTCAAATTGCGATTATGCCTTACATTTCCGAAGCTGTTAAATAGGAGAGATTTGGTATGAAAGTCATTTTAAGAAAAAATTACGATAAACTGGGAAAGATTGGCGATGTGGTCGAAGTTAAAAACGGCTTTGCCAGAAATTTTTTAATACCCAGACAAATTGCTTATACCGCAACAGCCGGTAACTTGAGAGCATTAGAAGAGGAAAAAGTTCAACTTGCCAAAAAGGAAGAAAAAGAACTTCAAAGTGCTCAATTGCTTTCAGCTGAACTTGAAAAAGTTTCGGTTACGATTCCGGTAAAAGTCGGTGAAGAAGACAGAATATTCGGAACAGTAACAACCCAAATGATTGCTGATTCCTTAAAGGAAAAAGGTTATGATATTGATAGAAGAAAAATTGAGATCAGCGAACCTATAAAATCCTTAGGAATTTATAGTGTAAATGTAAAACTTCATCATGAAGTTACCGCAGTTGTTAAAACTTGGGTTGTTCGAGAATAGTACAAAATAATAAAATGCTAAGTTAATTCAAAAATCAATTTAGTATTAAATGTCGATCAGATTTTTATTTGTAAAAATTGATCGTCTGTATATATTAGTTGCTAAATAAAAAATTAGAGTTTTTAACTAAGAACAAGACTAAATAATGAAAGAATTTAGATTTAGAATAATTTTGATAGTAGCCGCAGTGGCTCTAGCTGTTTATCTCTTATATCCAACCTATGCGGATATGCAAAATACTCAAATGATAAATGAAAAATTGAGTAATGTTGAAGACAGCTTAAAACAACTAACACCACCGCCTACAGATGAACAAATAAGTACCTACCTGACTTTTATCGAAGACAGTATCATGGTTAGCGATCCCTCCATAAGAGATAATCGGGAAAAGAGAGTTAAATTAGGACTTGATCTTCAAGGCGGTATGTATCTTGTGATGGAAGTAAATACGGCTAAGCTTTTAGAAAGACTTGCGAGAGATCCCGATGAAACATATATGGAAATTCTTGCGCAAGCCGAAGAAATTGCTAAAAGATCAGATGAAAACGTCGTTACTATATTAGCCAACCTTCTTCAGGAAAGAGGAATTAGATTGAGTCGTTATTTTGGTTCTATAAGAGAAGACGACGAAGTTATTATCGATCGTCTTCTTGAACAAGAATCAGATGCAGTCACAAGAGCAATAGAAATCATCAGCAACCGTGTTAACCAATACGGTGTATCCGAACCGAACATTCAACCTCAAGGTTCGCGAAGAATTATTGTGGAACTTCCCGGCATATCAAAAGAAGAAGAAGCTAAAAGACTTCTACAGGGAAGAGCTGCACTCGAATTCCGTCTAGTTAAAGATCCTGAATTTACTATCCCGATCATGAACCGAATAGATGAAGTTCTTGCGGCTGATTTTAAGAAAGACTCAACCGAAATTCAAGATACAACCGCAACAGAGGAGTTATCTCAGCAAGAGATCGAAAAAGAACATCCATTCTTTGCAATTGCTTGGATAAACAATCAATCCCCCTACGCTGATGCATTCGTATCGGAAAAAAACAGAGCAAAACTTGATAATTATCTCGCTCGCCCGGATGTTCAAAAAGTTATACCGGATAATGTTGAATTCATTTATGGCGCTAAACCTGAAGCCACTCAAGACGGAGAAAACATTTACCGATTGTATCTAGTTAACAAGCAACCCGAACTAACCGGGGATGTAATCGTTGATGCGCGTGCTAATATTGATCCGACTACCACTCAACCTATCGTTCAGATGGAGATGAATAGTGACGGGGCAAGAGAATGGGCAAGAATTACAGGGTCCAACATTAATAAACGATGTGCGATTATGTTGGATGGTTTTGTTTATGTTGCCCCGAATATTATAAATAAAATACCTTCCGGAAGTTCTCAAATTACAAACATGGGAACAATGGATGAAGCGAAGTTGATCGAAATCATCTTGAAAGCCGGTGCTTTACCAGCTCCGATTGATATCATTGAAGAACGAACAGTGGGTCCTTCCTTAGGACAGGATTCAATCAATCAAGGATTCCGATCAGTATTTATCGGTTTTATTATTGTTGCTATATTTATGGTTTTTTATTATCGCAAGGCGGGTACGATTGCAGACCTCGCATTATTTTCAACTATGTTATTTATTATGGGAATTCTTGCAGGATTTCATGCA
This sequence comes from Melioribacteraceae bacterium, assembly GCA_024103215.1. GTDB lineage: Bacteria > Bacteroidota > Ignavibacteria > Ignavibacteriales > Melioribacteraceae > JAGFIY01. The sequence continues at coordinate 35,944 of JAGFIY010000127.1, forward strand.
ACACTTACGCTGCCCGGTATTGCAGGTATAATTTTAACAATTGGTATGGCTGTTGACGCCAACGTTATAATTTATGAGCGAATCCGAGAGGAGCTTGCAACAGGCAAAACCGTGAAAGCTGCAATTGCCAGCGGTTATTCCAACTCCTATTCAGCGATTTTCGACTCGAACATAACAACATTCTTTACAGGAATTATTCTCTATCAATTTGGAAGCGGACCAGTTCAAGGTTTTGCTCTAACTTTAATGATAGGTATAGTTTGTAGTTTGTTCAGTGCTCTTGTTATTACAAGGTTGGTATTTGACTATATGGTTTCTAAGGGAGCCAAAATTAACGTAGGTTAAATTGTTTTAAGGAGATTTATTAAAAAATGCAAATATTTCAAAACTTAAACGTAGATTTCCTCAGTAAACGGAAAACAGCATATATAATTTCCGGAACTCTTCTCGTCCTAGGGCTGTTAAGCTTATTTATAAGAGGTCTCGAGTTGGGAATCGACTTCAAAGGCGGCTCTGAAATCGCACTTCAATTTGAACAACCGATTGATATAACTGAAATAAGAGACATAACCACATCAATGAACTTAGGTAAGGTTGAGGTTAAGACTTTCGGCGGTGAAACCGGAGTCCTTATTAGAACCGATCTTCAAGAGATTCCGCAGGAAAGTTTCGATAAATATGTAAATGTCATAAACTCGGAAATCGATAAAATAATTCCAGGACTGGAAAAAAGGATTGTGGATAGATCCGGTTCTTCCATAACATATGCGTTTGAAAATGCCGATACAGTAAATACACTCAATGCCGAATTATTCAAACAGGGATTTCAAGTAAGTAAAGGCTCGCCAGACATTGATAACACACATTTGATTGTGAGAGTTGGTTTCGCTGATATGATGCAGGAAGTATTAAGAGAAGAATTACCAGGCAATCGTTTTACGGTTCAAAAAGAGGATTTGGTCGGACCTAAAATTGGAGACGAATTAAAAGCAAATGCAATTATTGCAGTTGTGCTCGCTCTTATTGTAATTCTTATTTATTTGGGATTTCGATTCAAATTTATCTTTGCTGCCGGCGCAGTTATTGCTTTGTTCCATGACGTTATGATAACTCTTGGTGCATTTTCATTGTTGTACGGATTGACTGATTTTCTTAACCTGGAAATATCCATTAACGTTGTTGCCGCATTCTTAACACTTGTCGGTTATTCAATCAACGATACGGTAATTGTATTCGATAGAATTCGAGAGAATCTCAAAATTCATAAAACAGATGACTTAGCAAACAACATAAATAAAGCAATTAATAAAACTATGCCTCGTACAATTGTCACCTCGCTTACTACACTTGTTGTTACTTTTGTACTTCTTGTGTTCGGCGGTGAAGTTCTAAGAGGATTTGCTTTCACTTTATCCTTCGGTATACTTATTGGTACTTATTCTTCGGTGTTTGTTGCAAGCCCTGTTGTTTACGAATACGCAATGAAAGCAAAATCGAAAATTCAATTCAGTTGATAATTCAAATTACGGAATTTAAAGCCGGTCATTCGATCGGCTTTTTTATTTCAAAGAAAGTGCAAACAATAGTTGTGCAATAAAGTAAGAGTTAAGAATGATGTATTCGCATTTAGGATTATTATTCCGGAATTTTTTATAGGCAAGAAATGAATCCGATATAACAAAAAGTATTGCTCCGATGCTAATTAGCATGGATGCCTGATCTCTCATAAATAAATATCTATTAATTCCCACCCAAAACATAACCGTTAAAACTCCGACATACAAAAGAACCACAAGTCTATATTTCCCGATTGAATTTCCAAGAATAACTAACATTATACTTGAGAAAAGTATGGCTGAAATCAACAAGTAAAAGTTAAATGCAAATACACCTTGAATAAAAGCAAATGAATAAGCAATGTGTGCAACTAAAAATGCAATCAATCCGTACTTAAACTTCGATTCTTTCAGCATCAAAAAAACATCCCCAACAAATGAAATTATTAGTGCTGATTTTATATAGAATGAAAATCTGCTTTCGGGATTTGAATCTATGGCAAAAGCAAGAACAATGATCGAAATAATTGTAATCGGTTTTAGAACCAAGAATAATTTACGCTTCGAATCAATGTTTACCCTTAGATGAGATGAAAAAATAGATAAAATTAAAATGAGAGCTATAGCGGAAGTAATAATCATTTCACTTTGACCAAAACCAAAGTGATATCATCGTTTTGGGATTCAACTGCACGAAATGTTTTTAATGAATTCATAATTTCATTTTCAACCTGCATGGCGGACCTGCTGCTCGATTGTTTTAAAATACTTTTAAATCTTCCATCTCCGAAAAATTCCTTTTCTTTATTCATCGCTTCTGTAATTCCATCAGAATAAAATGCAAACAGCTGACCCGTTTCCAATGGCAGTTCAATCTCTTCAATTGAATTGTCGAAAACATCTTCAGTCTTCATTCCAATCCCAATTCCTTTCGGAACATATTCATCGATATGAAAATCTTTTGCAACTAGAAGCGGCGTATGACCAGCCCTACAGTAATTCATCTTTTTAGTTTCAGTATTAAAAAGAGCAATAGATACAGTTATGAACCAGTTTCGTTCAATTGTAGGTGTAATTTTTTTATTCACTTCCACGAGAACTTCTTTTGGAGTTCTTCCTTCTGAACAAAATAATTTTATCATAGTTTCCAGTTTGGACATATAGAAAGATGCAGCTAATCCTTTGCCAGACACATCTCCGACTACTACGAACACTCTTTTTTCATCAAGCTTTATCAAATCATAATAATCTCCTCCAACTTGCATTGCCGGATGCATACTACCGCAAATATCTAAACCTTTTATATTTGGAATACTACTCGGAAGCAGGCTAATTTGAATTCGCTTAGCATTTTCCAAATCACGATCAATTTTAAGTTTTTCCGCTTCTGCCTCATACAACCTTGCGTTCTCAATAGCGGCGGCTATCTGGTTGCAAACAGCAGTCAGAAGTTCCAAATCCTTTCCTGCAAATTGTGCCCCAGAATGCTTTAACCCAAACAAAACCGATCCGATGATTTTGTTTTTAATCATCAACGGTATAATTGTGTAAATCCCTTCATCTTTTAATTTTTCAGCACTTTCTGGATATATTTTTTTGAAATCATTTTCTTCGATGACCGGGTTAAGTTTTAGTCTTTCTTTTTCTTTCAAAACTTCCCTAATCCTTGTTTCTCTATCCTCGAGTAAAATGGAAGACTTATCAATTCCAACTGCTCTTAGAATTACACAAGTTTTATTACCACCGTTGGATTTAAGAAGTATTGCCACTTTCTTCAACTTTAGTGAATTTATGAAAGTATCTACAACTGAATCTAATATGTTATCCATTCCAACGATTGTTGAGATGTCACTGCTAAACTTTACCAATACTTTTTGAAACGCAAATTGTTCGGGATAAAATCTTGAAGTAATTACTTCTTGAAATCTGTCCTTGGTTGATTGAAAGATCAGTGCAAAACCTATGAAGATTATACCTGCAATAATCCCTTGATATTCAGTTCCTATGGCGCTGCTTATCGATTGCCCTAATACATAAATTACTACAAAGTATAGTGCTGCTAGTGTGATCGTTGCTGTAGTGTACATTATTGTGTTTTTAATTACATCACTTACATCCATTAACGAATATTTGAAGATTGAGTAACCAAACGAGATTGGGAGAAGCACGATTAAAATAATCGGCATGAAATACTCAGGCGAATTGAACTGTGTAACCGGCTGAGCAGTAACAATGGCTGTAGTATAATATATTATTGCTGCAACTCCGAGAGCATAGGTTATTAATATCACAAAAATTGCGTTTCTTTCATGCTGTGTCTTAAGTCTTTGATAACTTATAAACAAACTAATTAGTCCAACGACTATGGCTGCACTTGATAGCCAGGACATTAGATTGAAGTAAAGCGCAGCTTGAATAAAATTATCTCTCATATAAGCAGAGAAATAAAGCACCAAAACAAGCAGATATATTACACTAGGTCCTATATATAGAAACCTTTGAGTTACTTTTTTATCAATAAACTTGTTTGGTTTCGGAAACACCCAGAAAAAATGTATTAGCACAAACGGGAAAAAAGAAACTCCCAAAAGTGACATTAAATCTATAATTACACTAAGCCAAATCGGGAAAGAATTTTCTATGTATGGATTGTTAAAGCTTCGGATAACAACCATATTAAATAGGATTAACATCACTGCAACTCTGAAAAACAATCTCTGTGGAACGCCGTTTGGTTTTGCCATTACAACAACATACCCAACAATAAGCCAAATTAGCCCCAGAAGTGAAAATGCCACCCCTTGGAAGTTGAGTAGTTTTTTAACTTCAACTTTCGTTTCGAATACTCGCCCGTTTCTCTTGATCTTATAAAGCGCCGAATCCCCTCCTTCAACTCTGTTTAGAACACGCTGGGCGGTACTTAAATCACCGCTTACATCAACATTGTTGATGGCAAGAAGTTCGTCACCGTCCCGTATTCCGGCTTTCCAAGAAACACCCTCAAACTTTACAAAGGAAAAAAATGTGCCTACGCTGTCCTTGGATATTTTTTCATTTCTCCACAGACACTCATCGTTCGACATCGGGTTTACTTCAAACAAGAAATAAAGATTTATCAATGCAATAACAAACAAAATAAGCGAAACCGGTTTAATTAAAACCTTTTTTGCCTTATCGAACTTGTAGGTTATATTTAAGTTAGATTGGTTCATTTAAATTTTATGATCATAAGTGTAATATCATCTGATTGTTCGGCTCCCATTGTGTGAGCTTGAACCGCAGAAATAACTGAATCCAATATTTCGTTCGAGGATTTATCTGCATTCTTCTCGACTATACTTTCCAACTTCTTATCCCCAAATTCTTCAAACTCTTTGCTGAATGCTTCAGTAATTCCATCCGTAAATAAAACTATGCAGTCACTTTTGTCAAATTCTATTGTTGTTGAAATGTATGGTTCTAATGTCTCTATAACACCTAATATCATCCCTCCTTTTTTTAGGAATGACTTCTTTCCGTTTGATAAAAATATAGGCGGATTATGACCTGCGTTTACAAAAGTAAATGATTTTCTTCTTTCATCAATAATTCCCCAAAAGAAAGTAATGAAACTGCCTCCCACTGTATTTTCGGAGACAAGATCATTTATAAGATTAGACGCTTTATCTAATGAGATGTTTTGCTTACAAATTGACTTTAAAAAAGCTTGGAGGTTAGCCATTAAAAGTGCAGCCTGCACCCCCTTCCCTGAAACATCTGCAATTGCAATAAGCACCTTATCCTCACTTAAACGAATCACATCGTAGTAATCTCCGCCAACTTGTTTTGCTGTTTTATTGTAAGTAGCAATTTCAAAAAAATCGGAATCCGGCAATTTTTTCGGAAGAAGATTCTGTTGAATTGTCCTCGCGGTTTCCAGTTCTTTTTCAAGTTTTTGTTTCTCGATTGCTTCGTTGAATAATCTTGAATTCTCTATCGAAATAATCGCCAAACTTCCTACGGAAGCAGCAAATTCCAGATCCGAATTTGAGAATTCTTTATTATTTTTTCTTGATCCAAGAAGAATTAAACCTCGGTTAATTCCTTTTATCTGAAGCGGAATAATTATTTTAACACCCAACTCTGCCAGTTGGGAAAAATCATTCGAGTTGGTATCAATTATAATTGTTTTATTAATCTTTTCAACAAATTCTTTTGATATTAAATTTTTCAACTCTACAGTCGAAAACTTATTTTCAAGTAGATTAATTTCATCATCTAGAATTGTAACAAATGCAAATTTAGAAACAAGTAACTGTCCTATAATAGAAAAGACGAGAAGCTTAATTACCATTTTTTCTTCAAGAATTCCGCTGAATTCCTTACTCAAATCGAAAAGCGAACTAAGCTGGTTAACTTTTGCATCAAGGTCCCTGTTAGCTTCATTTAATTTTCCAAACATCAGCGCATTATCTATTGCACTTCCTCCAAGATTTAGAAGAGTTTTTAGGAACTCCACATCTCTTTCAGAATATGGTTCTTTAGTTAGTCGTTGTCCAAGTATCAGAAGCCCGATAAAACCATTCGAAGTTAATATTTTTTGGCATATTGGAAGATTGTTTTTTTTCATATAATCATTGATTTTCCCCGGGTCATGTTCATATTCCTCAATTTTGATTTCCGGGAAATCGTCAAGCACACTTTTTAACAATCCTTTACTTGCTTTAATTCTTAAACTTCCGTTTTCCGAAAGTGCGATTAGCCCCTTTGATGTATGAAACTTTCCAAAACAAGTAAGCAATAAATTGTTGAGAGTGAAATCGATTTTAAGATTAGAATTGATAAGATTGCTGAACTCAACCAATGTGGAAAAATCTTTGAGCAGGTTGGTGTTTTCAAAGTTTTCCATCTTTAGGATACGTATTTTACTAAGACAACTTGATTTTTATTGCTGGATATGGTGTTGTATCTAACTTCATCCATAAGTTTTTTCATCAAGAACATCCCTAATCCTCCCACTTTTCTTTGTTTATGAAATTCAACTATGTCGGGATCCGGCACTATGTTAGGATTAAAATGTTCTCCTTCGTCTGTTATTTTTATTTCAATTTTCTTTCTGTTGGCTTTCAGCGATAGAACTATTGTTCCTTCGGGTGAATATTTATAGGCATGCTTAATAATATTTGTACAGGCTTCATCCACAGCCAGGATTATCTTTCCGATATTCTGCTCATCAATACCAGCATCTAATGCAGCTTCGCGAATGAAATTCCGAACTTGATGCAAATTTTCGGTTGTGCTTTTTATACTTAATTCGCGATTAATATTTTGGGAATTACCGGACACTATTTTCCCTTCTGATTAAATTTTTCTACTGCTTCTTTTTCGTCCTTATAGAACTCATAGAGCATAGGGAACCCCAATAAATCAAAGATGTTATAGACGCTTTCATTCATGTTGGAGAATTTTATATCACCGTTATTCTCCCTCATTGTCTCCACATAAGCCATAAACACACCAAGCCCGGCACTGCTGATATAAGTAAGATCAGAGAAGTTGACGACAATCTGGAATTTTTTTTCATCAATCAGCTTGTTGAAAACACCCTCCAATTCCGGTGCTGTATGAGCGTCTAAATAACCTTTAACATCGATGATCTGGACGGGTTCTGAACCTCTAGTATCGACGCTGAAATCTACCATTAAATAACTCCATCCTTTTTGTTTTTAACTTTTTTAAATATAACCAAAGTTATATCATCGTGTTGAGAATTATCCTTCGCGAAAAGCGAAACTTGTTTCATAATTTCGTTTGTTATTTCCTGAATCGGTTTATCTGCTAATTCGATTATTATATTTTTCAATTTTTCGTATCCGAATTCCTCGCCGTTTAAGTTTTGTGATTCGGGAATTCCATCCGTAAATAAAACAATAATATCGTTATAATTAAAACTAATTTCCATTTCCTTCAAAGTGGAAGAAAATAAGTCCCCATAATCAAGACCTAATCCTAAACCTTCTGGGGTGAGACTTTCCAATTCACCCTCGTGGAAATGATAAAGAGGCGTATGTCCAGCGCGGGCAAAAGTTAAATTGCCTTTGTTAAAATCGAAAACACCGTAAATAGCTGTTACGAATGTTTTCCTTTCCAAACTGTTTTTCAGAACATCATTTGCCTTTACCAGCAATTCTTTAGGACTTTCGATCATCTTCGACAAAGAGGCAAATATTCCTTTTACCTCTGCCATAACAAATGAGGCTGAAATCCCCTTGCCACTCACATCAGCAATAACAAAACCTAGTTTGTTGTCTGGAAGTTCGAAAAAGTCGTAATAATCTCCTCCTACTTCAAAAGCGGGAACAAAGAAAAATGAAATATCAATATCTTTAAACTTAGGTGCGTTGTTTGGAATAATTTTATACTGAACTTCGCGAGCGACATCCATTTCTTTTTCCAAACGTTCCTTCTCAAGTGATTTTTCAATAAGTTTCGCATTTTCAAGAGCAACAGATGCATAATCAGCAAAAGCTGAAATTGATTTTTGATCTTCTTCATCAAATTCAAAATCACTTTTCCTTCCGACAAACAAATAACCGTTTATTTCATTGTGAAGCATCAATGGGGCTGCCGCTATGGAACTAAAGTTTGCTGATTTCAAGTCGTCACTTGCCACAAATTTAATTTCCCTACTGCTTGTGATTTTTAATTCCGTTATGTCAGATTCTCCGGGTCGCAAAATCGCTTCAGTTATTTTGTCAGCTTCAACAAAACCGATATTATTTACTGAAATAAGTTCAAACTCATTGTTGTTTTTGGTTACAAGCCAGGATGATTCGGAATTACAGACTTTATTTGTAACTGTCGTTACGGTATCAGCAAGTTCTTTAAAATCAAAAACTTCCGTGATAAGTTTGCTTAAATCCATCAACGAAGAAACTTCTTCAGCCTTTCTATCAAATGCTTCTGCAGTCGGTAGATGAAAAAGAGTTGTGAAGAAAATAACACCAAAATAAATCGTTCCGTAAATCATAATCAGCGAGAAAAACATTTGCAGCCCATAAGAGAAATTAAGAATTACTTGATTTACCAGCATTGATTCAAAAGTAAGATAAAAATTTATTCCAAATAGAATAGAAAGTACTACTGAGATTATCAACAGATACAATTTTTGTCTTTTTGTAAGAAATGCAATCCAAGCAACTCTCAACGAGTTAACTGTTATTAATACAATTGATACCACAAAAAAAGTGTCGGTTAAGAAATCCAGAGAATCGTTAAGTTTTTCGAGGACTTGTGCTATGAAAGCCAATGCAATGAACAAACTCATAACATTAAAATAACTTCGCGGATCGCGTTTCTGTTTAAGGAAAAACAATTCCCTAAATGCGGCAAAAATGTAAACGTTTCCGGCAATGAAAACAAATGAAACCAGCGATGAGATTAAAACATACAAAAATCCTGTCCCTGGTGAAAATGCCGGGTCCTCGGTTAAAACCGAAGACGAAACGGCAATAATAAAAAAGAGAAGCGCATTTAATATTCCAGCATTTAAGACAATTGCAAGCGGTGATTTTACTTTAAATTCAATAATAGATACGATATAAAGCAGCCAAAAGTAAACTGCGAGAAATGCGAAAGTCTCGTTAATTAGAATAATTATTGTAGAATCTTGCAGCGGGAAAAATATTTTAAAAATGAAAAATAAAATTGAGACTAGGAGAGCATTCTCAAGTTTCTGTGTTGCAGCTAATTTTGTAAAAGGAAGATTCATATTTTCAAATTATATCACGAACAGACTATTATTATATTACTTCTTTTTTTTCTGTTGTTTGATTGCTTCTTTTAAGCTGTCTATATTCAATCTAAACATTTGCTCTTCAAATCTCATTAATGAATCGTAACGGGAGGCTTCCTCTTCAATAAGTAAGCCTAATGAATCAAACTTTACACCAAGTTCTTCCCATTCATTCCATTTCATATTATTTAAAGATTTTTCAACACTTTCGGAAATTAACTTATTCAATGAACCTAAATTAAAATTAAGGTTCAAATTTTCGAGTGAATCCAAGTTATCTGTGTTGAACTCTATTTTTAAACTTTCAGCATCGTCCTGCAGAGCAAATGCGAAATTAAATGTATAGATTCTTTCAGTTAGGCTATCTATATTTTTCATTAATGCATCAAATTGAGGACTTTCCGGGAAATTATTACTTGCCATAACTTGTGTATTGAAATTCCAAGTCGGAGCCTCAGGCATATCAGGAATTCTAATTTTCCTTAGATTGACCGTAGCGCCTTGCCTCGATTGATTGTTTTCATAAGTGATATAATTACTTTCTTTTGATTCTTCTTGCGAAAAAGTAAGATTTTTGTTTAAGTCTTTAACTAGATCGACATTAACTTTCAGTTTTGTTGCAAAAACTGTGTCCGGAGCAAATACAATAAAATCTTCCAAAGGTTGATTTTTCGCTAGAGAAGTAAAATCATATACATTTTCAAAATCATTTAAAAAATGAGTTTCGCCAGCCATGGCAAGCCACATCTCATGGTTGGATTCTTTTACGGCCAGCATCAAGTCAGCAAAAAGTGCATCTCTAACACTCTTCAACCTCGGACTTACAGCTATTGTACTATCGGAAGAATATATAGATTCATAAATCGGTTCTTTATAAGATTCTAAAATTGAATCTATTTTAGCTCTTCCGTCTTCATTAAGGTGAAGACTTGAAATAAAATTTTCGTAATTGTGTTTCTCAATCATATCCCCGGCAGGCTGTACCGAATAGAAAGTTTCATCACCGTTTCCTTGTGAAAGATTACTAAGAACCAAATTTTTATTCTGATTCTTATCCAGCGGAAGTTTTTGATACATCGCAAAATTAAACACATCTTCGTTAGATAGAGTTGTTTCAAGAAGCAGAGGTTTTAAGTTTGAAGTATAAAAATCCATCAAACTTTTTTTACCATCTCTATAAATATTATCAACGTCGCGATTTTTAAAAAACAACATCAGCGCTGCGGTAAGAATAAACAAAGCAACAGCGGGAAGAAACTTTTGTATGCTGGGCATATTTGCTGATAAAAATTTTTTCATTTTACATATTCAATTCTTTTTGATACGGTTCTAAAATTATTTTTAAACTTTCGCGCGCTCTAAAAATTCTCGATTTAACGGTTCCAACCTCACAATTCAACTGCTCAGCTATTTCTTTATAACTAAATCCATCAATATCTCTTAACATCAAAGGTATCTTCAACTTATCCGGCAATTTGTTAATGGCTTTTCTAACAAGCTGCGGGATATCAATCCCCTCAACTCTTATACGTGTCGTGGCAGAATGTTCCTGATTCTCCAAAGGTACAAAAATGCTTCGTACTTTTTTCTTTCTTAAATAATCCCGGCATTTATTAACCGTGATTCTGTAAAGCCAAGTGGTGAACTTAGATTCAAATCTGAAAGTATCAAGTTTATGATAAATACTTATAAAAACATCCTGTGAAATATCATCGACAAATTCTGCATCACCGAGTGTTAGAAAAATAAGGTTTCTCACTTTGTCTTTATGTTTGTGTACAAGTTTGCTGTAAGAACCTTCGTTACCACTGTTAAATTCTTCAATAAGGCGGTAATCTTCTTCGTCACTCAACTGAGCGTTTGATTTTTCCTCAAACTTTTCGTTTTCTTCGCTCATTTTAGACGTCATTTACAATTTTTATGTTCCATAATCAGATTTTTTATCCCACCGTTGAAATTTGAGATTAAATTACTTTCCTTTTATAAGTCATTTCTATAACTTATCTAATATAATTAATAATGTCCATTATTTGTATTTGCTCGAAAATGAATGATATTTGCTTGATATAATATCATCAGAATATTAAATTGATAATCAAACATTTGGGAGAATTTATGAAGATTAAAACTCGAGAACAATATAATGCGGTTGTTGTTGAGCTTAAGGGTAATGTTATGGGCGGTCCTGAGGCACAAGAATTTCAAGATCTCCTTCACAAATTTATCGATGAAGATAAAAAAAATATTGTAATCGATTTAGCAAGCGTAAAATTCATGAACAGTTCGGGTTTAGGAATGTTGATTAGCGGTTTCACTACCGTCAAAAATAACGGCGGATCAATGAAACTGGCTAACGCTACCGAAAAGATCGAAAGCTTACTGGTAATTACCAAATTGATAACGATTTTTGAGCACTTTGAATCGGTTGATGAAGCAGTAAAAAGTTTTAACTAGATTTCACATCAAATTACTTCAGTAAATGCTCCGGGTAATTATTTTATTCGGGGCTTTTATTTTGCAAAAATACCGGAGCAAAAATGAGCGTTTCCGTTTTAATCGGCAGCCAATGGGGCGATGAAGGAAAAGGTAAAATTGTAGATATATTAAGTGATCGTTACGATATTGTTGCACGATATCAAGGCGGAGCTAATGCGGGACATACTATCCAAATTCTTGACAAAAAATTTATTCTCCATTTAATTCCTTCTGGAATACTTAGAGAAAATGTGGTTTGTGTTATCGGAAACGGGGTTGTAATTGATCCTATCGCACTGTTGGAAGAAATTGAATTTCTTAAACAGCACGATATTGATATTGAAGGAAGACTATTTATCAGTCACAACGCTCATTTAATCATGCCTTATCATAAACTTCTCGATTCGATTAGAGAAAAAAGTGAATTAAAAATTGGAACTACGGGCAGAGGAATTGGTCCTTGTTATATAGATAAATATGCAAGAAAAGGTATTAGAATTGTTGATCTTCTGAATAAAAAAGAACTTGAAGCAAAAATTAGAATGAACCTTGAAGAGAAAAATAATCTGCTTAAAAAAGTTTACGACCACGAGGAACTTGATGTGGAAGCAATCGTCGAAGAATATCTCGAATTCGACAAAGCAATTGATCCATATATTGCTGACGTTCCGTTGCTTCTAAACGATGCAATAAAACAAAATAAAAACATACTCATGGAGGGAGCTCAAGGTGCACTGCTTGATGTGGATTACGGAACTTATCCATTTGTAACTTCAAGCAATCCTACTTCCGGAGGAGCATCAACGGGTACAGGAATCCCGCCCACTAAAATTGATTCGGTAATAGGTATTGTTAAAGCATACACAACACGAGTCGGAAATGGTCCATTTCCTACAGAAATTACAGGTGAGTTACAGGAGATGTTCAGGAAGTGGGGTGATGAATTTGGCGCAACCACGGGCAGACCAAGAAGATGCGGATGGTTTGACGCAGAACTTCTTCGTTATTCAAAACTTATTAACGGAATCGATTTTGCAGCGATTACAAAATTGGACGTGCTTAGTAATTTGGATGACATCAAAGTTTGCATCGCTTACGAGTTGAATGGAAAAAGGTTAAAATCATTCCCATCGGATGTAAGCAGATTGAGCGAAGTAACACCAATCTATGAAACTCTGCCTGGTTGGAAACACGACATAACAAACGTTACTTCTTATGATGAACTTCCGTCCGAGGCAAAATCCTATCTAGATTTCATTGAAAAAAGTTGTGAGTTTAAGATCACCATCGTATCTGTGGGACCAAAAAGATCGCAAACAATAGAACTTTAGGTCACTCGAATTAAGACTGATTGACGAATAATTTATTTGTAAATTATTTTCCAAATAAATTCACAAATTGGGAATTATGGCTTCCGGTCCGAAATCATTTAATTTAAAAATTGTACTTCTGATAATTGCATTTGCAATTGCTCTAGGAACATTATACTACACACAGAATATTGTTCAAAAACTTCAACTGCGTGAAAAAAACATTGTTGAACTTTATGCAAATAGTCTCCAGTACCTCGCGACTTCAGACGAACAGAGCGAAGATTATACTTTTATTTTCGACGTAATTAGAAGAATTGATTTTCCTCTTATCTTAACTGATCCAAATGATAAAGTAAACCTGAGCGGAATGGCGTTTGGAATACGTAACGTCGAATACGACTCAACCCTTACTCAAGAAGAACTGATATCATTTATAGACGAAAAAATAGTTGAACTTAGTAAGGAACACTCGCCCATTCCAGTAACAATCGACGATACATTAGTTGTTCAAAAAATTTACTACGGAAATTCAGACCTTATTAAACAGCTTATTTACTATCCCTATTTGCAGATATTATCAGCAATTATTTTTATCCTGATTAGTTATGTAAGTTTCAGTTACATGAAAAAAACGGAACAAAGCAATATTTGGGTTGGAATGGCTAAGGAAACAGCCCACCAACTAGGAACCCCCATTTCAAGTTTAATGGGTTGGAGTGAAATGCTTAAATTAAATTACAATTACCCTGATAAAGTTTCCGACGTTGCAGATGAAATGGATAATGATTTGACTCGCTTGAATAAAATCGCAAAAAGATTTTCTAAAATAGGTTCAAATCCGGAATTAAAAGAAAACAACATTTACGAAATTATTAACGGTGTTGCCGATTATTTTAAACGCAGACTGCCGCAATTCGGTCATTTAGTTCAAATTTTGATAACCGGTAATAAAAACATAGTATCAAAAGTTAATGCTGATCTTTTTGAATGGGTACTAGAGAACCTGATAAAAAATTCACTAGATGCAATAGAAAATAAAGAAGGAAAAATTGAAATAGATATTAGTGAACTTCCCAAAACAATTGAAATTTCAGTTACGGATAATGGCAAAGGCATAGATATCAAGCGAAGAAAAGATATTTTCAGACCAGGTTACAGCACAAAAAAACGTGGATGGGGTTTGGGCTTGAGTCTTTCAAAGAGGATCATAAGCGACTATCACAAGGGTAAAATTTTCGTGAGCCGCTCCGAAATCGACAACGGAACAACAATTAAAATTATACTTCCAAAATAATAACTTACTTAAACTAATAAGAACTTTAATTAGTGGATAATTGGATAATAATTCTTATTCACGAGAATTAAGTAGTTTTCTTTTCTCAAATTTAGGTCATCATAATCCACAGTGTCCGATTCTGCAATATAATCAAACTCTAAAATTGGCACGTAGATTGTTATATATTGTAAAGCAGAACGACCCTCCTTTAATTAGCAATCCAAGCCGTTGCGGAGTGCCCTCTTCCTCAACGGCTTTCTTCCTTTAAATCATTGTTTTGCGTAAACTAATTCACCGTTAAAATATGTCGATATAACTTCAATTGAAGAAATCTCATTTAATGGTATTTTAAATATATTTTCTGATAGGATAACGAAATCTGCAAGTTTACCCGGAGTGATGCTGCCTTTTATATTCTCCTCAAATGAAGCGAAAGCCGGAGAAATTGTATATGCATCGATTGCTTCCTTTACCGAGATACACTGCGAAGCAAGCCAATGTTTTTTGCCGACTCTGGTATTTCGATTTACTGCCGCATCAATACCTTTTATCACGGAAGGTTCAACCACCGTCCAATCACTTCCGAAAGCTAATTTGATTTGCGAATCAAGTAAAGTTCTTAATGAATAGGATTCATTAATCACGTCAGGAGAAAGTCGGGAGTCTATCTGATCAGCATCGGTTACAAGATGTAAAGGCTGCACGGATGCAATTATTTTCTCCTTTCGCACACGTTCAATATCTGATCTACGAATATGCTGTAAATGTTCGATTCTAAATCGTCTGTCCCTTATTCCGAATTTCTGATTAAGTGATTCACATAGAGAGATAACTTCGCTGTTTGCTCGATTTCCAATTGCATGAATCGCAAGTTGAATCCCTTTTTCATCGGCAAATTGGACTAACTCTTTAATATAACCGGTTTGAAAAATTTCAGTGGGAAGTCCGAAATTCCCGAGTTCGTTTAAGTACTCTTCAAAAAACCAAGCGGTAGACGAACCAAGAGATCCGTCCGAAAATGCTTTCACGGTTTTACAACGAAACAATTCGGGGTATTTAGATTCTACAAACAATTCAGAGTGAATTTCCATCTTTTGAATACTGGGGATTGAGTTAATTCGTAAATTTAGTTTTCCTTTTTCCGCTAGCGATTCATAAAAACTATAATCACCTATATTTGAAATATCATGAACACTTGTTATTCCGTTTCTGTGAAGATACTGTACCGCTTTTTCAAAATCAGTTTCTTTACTGTTTTTAGAATCTTGCTTAAAAATTTTCTTTACTAAATCCATTGCAGAATCTTTAAGAATTCCCGTTGGATTACCCTTATTATCCCTTTGAATAGACCCGCCGATCGGATCAGTTGTATTTGAATCAATCCCTGCAGCAATTAAAGCTTCGCTGTTTACAAGTGCCATATGAATATCCATACGTGTGGCATAGAAAGGCACTTTGCCCGTTAAGTCATCAATCCATTCTTTTGTTGGAATACCATCTTGAAGAAATAAATTTTCGTCCCAGCCGAAACCGATGATTTGGTTTTTATTTTTATTTTCCTCTAAATATTTTATTACTTCGGCTCTAAACTTCGCTTTTGAATTTACTTTTGAGAGATCCAATTGAGTCAATGATTCAGCACCGTACATTAGATGTAGATGTGAGTCAGTAAATCCAGGAAGCATCAACTTTCCTTTGAGGTCAATAATTTCATCCGATGATTTTATTTCTTCCCTCAAATCGTCGCAGATTCCAACCGCCGAGATCTTTCTTCCATCAATTATAACTGCTTCTGCAAATGGAAGGTTTTTATCCGAGGTATATATAATTCCGTTAATGAAAGATTTTTTCAAATCGTAAGCGAGGATTTTTAATAATTAATTTATAGTTTCGAAAGAACAAAATAATATAGGTAATAAAATGGAATCGAAAAAATCTGTTTCGCATAGGCCATCGTGGGACACATATTTCTTGAAAGTCGCAATGCTTGTTTCCGAAAGAGCAACTTGCCCAAGAATGCATTGTGGCTGTGTGTTGGTAAAAGACAAACAAATTTTGGCAACCGGATATAACGGATCGATTCCGGGTGATGATCATTGCGAGGATGTAGGCTGTATGATAGAAGATAATCATTGTATAAGAACTATTCATGCTGAAATGAACGCAATTCTTCAGTGCTCGGCTCACGGTGTAAGCACACAAGGAGCAACCGCCTATGTTACAAATATGCCTTGTACAAACTGTGCTAAAGCATTGATAACAGCCGGCATAAAAGAAGTAATAATTTTTTCCGATTATCACGACACGAAAGCCGAGGAATTTTTTAAAATCGCAAAAGTTCCGCTAATTCGACTCGAAAAACCATCAAACGAAATCAATTACGATCTCAGTAGTTTTACTTCCGCAGTAATAATAAAGTAATCTCAGATTTCAAATGTAATTCTTAACCGTTATGGTTATATTTGCAATCCCCAATCAAAACGGGGGTACGGGGCAAAAATGATCGACGAAAAAGAATTACAGATTAAATATTTTCACAAACAGAATTTTATAAACCGAGATTTAAGCTGGCTTGAATTCAACCGCAGAGTTCTGCAAGAAGCTTTAGATAAGAACCTTCCGATACTAGAGCGGGTAAAATTCATCTCAATCTTTTTCTCAAATCTTGATGAATTTTATATGATTCGCGTGGCTGGATTAAAAGAACAGGTTTTAGCCGATGTAATTGAACCTACTATTGACGGACTTACACCAAGAGAACAGTTAATCGAAATTCGAGAAATAGTTAACGAAATGCTCAACCAAATAAATGCTCTTTGGGAAGATGAAATTATTCCGGAGCTTGAAAAATCGGGGATTTATTTTAAAGCATACAACGATTTAAATGAACACGAAAAAAAATCGGTAGATGAATTTTTCAATAAAGAAATTTATCCGGTACTAACTCCGCTTGCCTTCGATCCAGGAAGACCTTTTCCTTACATTTCAAACCTTAGTTTGAGTGTTGCTGTTTTCATAAAAAAGGCAGGTGGGGAAAATCATTTTGCAAGGGTTAAAATTCCTGGAATTCTGCCGCGTGTATTGAAACTTGACTCAATCCTAAAACCCGAAAACGGATCAGCATCCACCCAACAGATCCAATATATTTGGATTGATGATATAATCAAAAACAATTTGAACACATTATTCCCCGGGCTCGAAATTCAACATGCTCATCTCTTTCGTTTAACGCGAGATACCGATATTGAAATTCAAGAAGATGAAGCAGATGATTTGCTGGAAGAAATTCAAGAAAATATAAGAAGAAGGAAATTCGGTAAAGTTGTTAGGCTCGAAGTTGAGAGAACAATGCCCGATTTTATGCTTGATGTGTTGATAGAAAATTTGGAAATAACAAAATTCGATCTTCAAATAATTAATGGGCAATTGGGTCTAAGCGATTTAATAAAAATCTACGAACTGCCATTTCACCATCTAAAGGAAAAACCACTGCATCCTTTTACGTTGCCAACAATTGAAGAAGATGAGAATATTTTTTCTTTAATTAAAAAGAATGATATTCTGCTTCATCATCCATACGATTCGTTTTCTCCGGTTATCGATTTTATTAAAACCGCTTCGGAAGATCCTGATGTTCTGGCTATCAAACAAACTCTGTATAGAGTTGGTCCTAATTCTCCTATAATAAAATATTTGATTGAAGCCGCTGAAAGAAAAAAGCAGGTTGCCGTTCTCGTTGAACTTAAAGCAAGATTCGATGAGGAAAACAATATTTTTTGGGCTCGCGAGTTGGAAAAATCTGGGGTCCATGTGGTTTATGGATTGGTTGGTTTAAAAACGCATGCTAAAATGTCTCTTGTTGTCAGGAAAGAAATCGACGGTGTTAAAAGGTATGTCCATCTCGGAACGGGAAATTATAATGCACAAACAGCAAAACTATATACTGATCTAGGTTTGTTCACCTCCGACCCGGATTTGTGTGCAGATGTTTCGGAGGTTTTTAATTATCTAACCGGCTATTCACAGCAGAATAATTTTAGGAAATTAATTGTTGCCCCGATTAACACTCGCCAAAAGTTTCTTGAAATGATTTACCGGGAAATCGAAAATGTAAAACAAGGTTTTAAGGGACATTTAATTTTTAAAATGAACTCACTCGTCGATCCGACAATTATATCTGCTCTGTATGATGCAAGCGAGGCTGGAGTTAGAATTGATTTGATAGTAAGAGGAATCTGCTGTCTGATTCCGCAAAAAAACGGATTAAGTGATAAAATATTTGTTAAAAGCATTGTCGGTAGATTTTTGGAGCACAGTAGAATTTACTACTTCTATAACAAAGACGAAGAAGAAGTATATCTTAGTTCGGCGGATTTGATGCAGCGAAATCTTGACAGAAGAGTAGAAACTACTTTCCCAATTCACAATAAAGAAATTAAAGAAAGAATCATCAATGAAATTCTAAATAATTATTTGAAGGACGATATCAAATCAAGAGTATTGCTTCCTACCGGGAAATATGTTTTTAATCAAGGTATAAACGGAAACGAAGCATTTAATGTTCAAGAATTTTTAATGCAGAGAGAAACTCCAAAAGAAACAGCAACAATAAAACATCGCGAAAAATCTATTAGCTGAAAATTCTCCACAATTGAGTAACAACAAAACAGACAAAAAAGCCCATCACAAGGGGCAGAATCGCTGAAACAATTGTCCATTTCATGCTTCCGGTCTCTTTATAAATTGTATAAATGGTTGTAGAACAAGGATTATGAATAAGGCTGAACAACATAACATTGATTCCTGTTAAAACAGTCCAGCCTCCGGCTGTTAAAATAGAAGCCGTATCTTGTAAAGAATCCATTTCAAACATAACTCCCGTTCCTTGTCCCAATTCCGCTAAACCGGTCGTAAGCACAGTCAGCATTAGTATTGTAGGAATGACAATTTCATTTGCGGGAATCGCAATAACGTATGCAAGTATTATTACCCCGTTTAAACCGATAAAAATTGCCACCGGATCAACAGCGAAAATAAAATGTTCCGCTAAACTTAAATCGTTTAGTGAAATGTTAGAAATCGACCAAATAACTAATCCCGCCGGAATAGCAAATACAATTGCACGCCACAAAACTATCAAAGTTCGATCGATCAACGACGTGTACAGAGTTTGTAAAACTCTCGGCGGTCTGTAAGGTGGCAATTCTAAGGTAAAAGTTGATGCTTCGCCTTTTAGGACAGACTTTGAAAGAAACCAAGACACGAGTAAACTTAGAACAATTCCCAATAATGCAACAGCCACAACAGATAAAGCCGCAGCCATTCCGGCAATTTCTGAAGGAACTAAAGCGCCTATAAAAATTGTAGCTATGAGAATTTGTGTGGGCCATCTTCCATTGCACAACGAAAAGTTGTTTGTGATAATTGCAATCAATCGTTCTCGAGGACTATCGATAATTCTTGCTGCCACAACTCCTGCTGCATTGCAGCCAAATCCCATACTCATAGTTAAAGCTTGTTTTCCGTGTGCACCGGCAGCTTTAAAAAACCGATCCAAATTGAACGCAACGCGGGGAAGGTATCCTAAATCTTCGAGCAAAGTAAAGATCGGGAAAAATATTGCCATAGGAGGAAGCATCACACTTATAACCCAAGCCATTGCGAGATATGCACCGTCGATCAATAAACCATCCAACCACCAAACAAGTCCGATATCGGCAGAGAATGATTTCAGAACAGGGTGAACTGTATCCAGAAGTAAATAAGAGAGCCATTGCGAAGGATAATTAGATCCTTCGATTGTGACCCATAAAACTAGGGAAAGTATAAGAAACATCAGTGGAAATCCCCAGATTTTACTTGTTACAATTCTGTCGATAAATCTATCAAGATCAAATTTTGATTTTCTGTCTTGTAAGACTATTGATTTATTAGCTATTTCCGAAGCTTCTGTATAGAGAGATTCCATCAGCGAATCGTGGAAGTTCTCCCCCATTTCCCAACGCAGGTTATTTACTGCAGCAATTATTTTGTCTTTATTTTTCATTTTAACCGAAATTTTATATTAGTTCATTGTTAACCGTCAGTTTATCTTTTATTGTAAGCGAGCTTAATTCCCCGGAATTAACCGCATCAATGATACTTTGATCACCTTCGAGAAGTCTCATTGCAACCCATCTTAAGTTCGGTGTATCGGGGAATTCTTCTTTTAATACTTCAATCAATTTATCCAGCGCTTTTGAAATTTTAGGATCGAGAGCTTTTATTTTTTTCGGTCTTCCTTTGTATCTGCCCAGTGCAACCTCTTCAATAGCAGCTAATAAATTGTTTATACCTTGCTTTTCTCTTGCTATGGTTGCAACTACAGGTACTCCTAATTCTTTCGCGAGACGTTTTTCATCAATATGGACCCCTCTACGTTCAGCCTCGTCCACAAGATTGAGACAAACAACAGTTTTGTCGGTTATCTCCAACACTTGGAGAACTAAATTTAAATTTCTTTCCAATCTTGTTGCATCGACCACAACGACAGTTACATTCGGTTTGCCGAAGAGAATAAAATTTCGTGCGACTTCCTCATCGGCACTTGTTGAAAGCAGAGAATATGTACCGGGAAGATCAACGAGCTTATAAAATTTGTTGTTGTACTCAAATCCACCCTCTGCTCTGGTGACGGTTTTCCCTGGCCAATTTCCCGTATGCTGTTTCAAGCCGGTTAAACTGTTGAAGACCGTACTTTTCCCTGTGTTCGGATTTCCGGCTAATGCTACAACATAATCGAAGTTATCCATCTTAATACCTAATTTTTTAAGATGGGCTTCGTTATACACTGGACAGTTTTCACATTTAGACTGCATATTCATCTTCTGTCGTTTTTATTTTTTCTATGTAAATCATTTCTGCTTGGTTTTTTCTGATCGCAAGCATTGTTCCACGGACTCGATAACCTAACGGATCGCCCAGGGGATTTTCCATTTCAATTTCAATAGTAGTTCCGGGAATGATTCCAAAATCCATCAGCCTTCTTCGCTGACTTCCTCTGCAGTTCGAAGCCAATCCAATCACTTTTGCTTTTTCGCCAGGTTTTAAATTGGAGAGATTTAATCTATTAGTTACCGGAGTATATTCTTGTTCCTGCTTTTTTACCGTGATGTTTTCAGCAACGATCGGACTGATTTTTACTTCTTCTCCGTCTGCCTCGATAACGATTCTGTCATCAGATTTTCTTAAAACAGTAAAATCCATGCCCAAGTAAAAACCAAAGGCTAAAATTTGTGAATAGACTGCTTTCGGTTCGTCCTCGATGTGCACTATTGTTCCAACATCTCCTTGAGTAAGTTTGTTTAGTGTTATACCACTCATCTTCGGAATTGTACCGTCTGCTAGAGGAATTGGATCTCCGTGAGGATCAAGCACCGGATTTCCTATTCTCGCAGCTAGTTTGTCGGTTTCTTCTTTGCTGAGAAAATGTTCAACAATTTCTGCTCTGTCGTGCCAATCAAGTTGATGAACGCTCGTTTCGTCGGCAAGATATCTTTCCCATAATCTATGAACTCGTATAACTTTTAGTGCGTATGATCTTCCTTCATCGGTTAGAGTAATCTTTTCATTTTCCATTTTAACCAAATTCATTTCATCCATCTGCTCAAAAATTTTTGCTGCCTCATCGGCATTAATCCCCAAATTTCCCGCGAGTGCATTGAGTGTGCAGATAAGGTGTTTGTATTCACAGTCATATATAAACTTCAATCCATTTTCTATAAGCATTTTTCTGCTGTCGATACGGCGTTTTTTCCAACGGTTGTACATTCCGTTTTCCGGCAAAAAGATAAACGCCAATAAACCGGCAAAAATTAAAGCAAATGCAAGGGCAATAATTTGATCAATCATCCTTAGCCTCCAATTCCGTCACAAAAATCCTTTCTGCAATTTTACTGCTTAAAGCCTGTGTTCTACCTGCAACTTCAACAAAAACCGAATCGTCAAATTCCAATCTATCACTTAAATAAATTTCCGAATAGAGCGAAATTCCAAGTCTGCTGAAATACTTCATCAACTCGAAGCTTTCATCATCAAATCTTACAATCCGATATTTTTTCTTAATTTGACTCTCTTTTAACGAAACAACCGCTGGAGTATGAGGAAACTCACCTAATTTATTTGGAATCGGATGTCCGTGCGGATCGAACTTCGGATAGTGAAGATATTTATCAATTGCATCTATTAATTTCTCTGAAGTTAAATGCTCAAGTTTTTCCGCTTCTTCGTGAACTTCTCCCCAATCAAGTTTTAGAACATCCATCAAAAATACTTCCCACAAACGATGTCGTCTCAAAAGATTCAAGGCAAGCTTTTCGCCTTTTTTTGTAATTGTTGCACCCCTATAAGCTTCGTATTTAATAAAACCTTGGTTAGCAAGTTTTTTCCCCATATCGCTAACAGCAGCTTTGGATACGTTTAATTTTCCGGCAAGATAAGTAGCCGAAACATTTTTGCCATTCCGCTGCTGATCTGTATAAATGGCTTTTATATAATCTTCTTTTGAGATAGTTGACATTTTCTGACATATATTTTGACCAAGCAAATTTAAGTATACTTAAATTATTTGTCAAGATACTTATATATTTTTATTAAACGCACTAACTGGTTTGGTGTAAAGGTTAATGGGATGTTAATCAGAGTTTTTTTTTGTAGGTTTGTTTATTATAGTATACAAAAAATATCGTTTTGAAAGGAAGGATTAAAGATGATCGTAAGTAAAAATGTAATAATAGAATCTTTAAGTAATGTGATGGATCCTGATCTTAATAAGGATTTAGTAACATTAAATATGGTAAAAGACGTTAAAATTGAGGGTAATAAAATCGACGTAATTATTGAACTAACTACTCCAGCCTGTCCATTGAAGGATAAAATAAAGGATGACTGCATCACAGCTATAAAATCGAAAGTTGATAACAATTTCCAAATCAATGTTAATATGACAGCAAAAGTTTCGACGAGCCGGGATCCTTTGAAGAATGCCGTTCTGCCGGGAGTAAAAAACACGATAGCTGTTGCTTCGGGTAAAGGTGGAGTTGGTAAAAGTACGGTTGCAGTGAATTTAGCAGTTGCCCTTGCAAAGGAAGGCGCAAAAGTAGGTTTGATTGATGCAGATATTTACGGACCAAGTATTCCATTGATGCTAGGAGTAAGCGGCAAACCTAAAATGTCGCAAGTAGGCAACGAAAATAAGATTGAACCTCTTACAAATTTCGGATTAAAACTTATGTCTATTGGATTTTTAATTGACGATGATAATCCGGTAATTTGGCGCGGACCAATGGCAAGCGGTGCTATAAAACAATTTATGAGTGATGTCAATTGGGGTGAATTAGATTATTTAATTTTTGATCTTCCCCCGGGAACGGGCGATATACAATTGACACTCGTTCAAACTATTCCGCTTACCGGAGCAATAATTGTGACAACTCCTCAGGATGTATCTTTAATCGATGCAAGAAAAGGATTGAAAATGTTTGAACGAGTTAATGTTCCGGTTTTCGGGATCGTTGAAAACATGAGTTATTTTATCGCTCCGGACACACAGAAACGTTATGACATTTTTGGGTCTGGAGGTGGAGAAAAACTTGCTGCGGAACTAAATAGCAGATTCCTGGGTGAAATTCCAATTGATCCTCGAATTAGAGAGGGCGGAGATACCGGGAAACCGATTGTTGAACTGATGCCCGATTCAGAGAACACACAAAAGATTTTTGAGATAGCTAGAAACCTTGCTTCTCAAATAAGTATAGTAAACGAAGAAAATACATCCTCGGATGTAGAAATTGAGATTTAATTTTTTTGGAGCAATAATGAACGACATGAAACAAAAAGTTGAGTCAGCTCTTGAAACAATCCGCCCGTATCTGAAGGCAGACGGCGGAGATGTTGAGCTGATCAATATTAGCGAAGATGGTGTAGTTGAGGTAAGATTAACCGGAGCATGTGTTGGATGCCCAATGTCGCAAATGACATTAAGAGCCGGGGTCGAACGAGCAGTTATTCGTGAAGTTCCCGGAATTAGAAGAGTTGAAGCAGTTAATTAAAAAACTTATAGGATCTAAATGAGAAGAAAAGTTATTGCAGGTAACTGGAAGATGAATAATGACCTTTCAGGGTCAATCTCTTTAATTTCCGCTATTAAAAACGGGTTATCGGAGAAAGGCACAGATAATTTGGTCATCATAGCACCCCCATATACTTCATTGGAAACAGCATGTGCTTTGATTAAAGATACTGAGATAAAGCTCTCTGCACAAAATATGCATTTTGAAGAAAGCGGAGCTTTTACCGGTGAAATTTCAGCTGGCATGTTGAAAAGTGCGGGTTGTGAGTATGTAATTCTGGGTCATTCCGAAAGAAGGACAATTTTCAGTGAAACAGACGAAATCATCAATAAGAAACTAAAAAAAGCCCTTTCATCGGAATTACTTCCGATTTTCTGTATCGGCGAAACTTTGGAAGAAAGAGAGAGCGGTAAAACTAATTCAATAGTTGAGAGACAAATTAGCTCCGGATTGGACGGAATTTCTGAATCTGATTTTAATAAGATAATAATAGCTTACGAACCTGTTTGGGCAATTGGAACCGGAAAAACTGCCACACCAGATCAGGCACAGGAAGTTCATAAATTTATTAGAAATCTTATAGAAAAAATTTATTCCAAAAATTCGGCAGAAAAATGCATTATTCTATACGGCGGCAGCGTAAAACCGGATAATTCTGCGGAATTGCTGTCTCAAAATGATATTGATGGGGCTTTAGTCGGCGGTGCATGTTTAAAATCATATTCTTTTCTCGAAATAATTTACTCAGTTTAAGGTTTGGGCGAGCGTAAATTTTCGTTCGCCTAAGTTTTTGTTTTTTAATAAGTTAGCAAGATTTCGTCTCAAAAAATCAATTGATTTCCCCTCCTTTTTTTATTATCTTAAATGTCTTTATTTTTTACTTTCATACAGAATGATAAATAACAAAAATCTTTTAGCCGCGCTTTTTTTCATATTATCAGCTTCATTTTTATGTGCTCAAGTAAAAATAATTGAAGCTCCCCCGGAAAATTATTCAGTATTCGATTCGGTTTTCTTTGATCAATCTTCAAAACGGGTGGCAATTCCGTTTAATACTGATTGGAAAGTTTATGAAGCGGAAACTCCGGAATCTGCCGTAAATGTTGTTGTTCCATCTGTCTTTGAAGGCACAACCGAAATGGTTTATGAGAAGACCTTTTCTTTAACCGATCAACAGATTATCGAATACAAGCATAAGTTAAATTTTCTTGGGATAAATTACTCGACTGAAATTCTTCTGAACGAGGTTGTAATTTACAAACATCCTGGTGGTACGATTCCATTTAATGTAGAATTAAACAAAGATCTTCTGATTTTTGGCGGTAAAAATAAATTAGTTGTCAAAATTGGGCACGCACTAGATTCAGAATCAACCATTCCTGTTAATCAACGATTTTTATTTCCACGAAATCTTGGCGGAATTTTTAGACCGGTTTACTTAAGCCTAATACCTGAAAACGGAATTAGAAATTTTGTTCATTCAATTTCATTGAACGAGAAAAACGATAGAGCCGCAGTCACTTTTAACAGCGAAGTCACATTTTCGTTTTTTGATGATTCACTTTCCGGATCTGATAAATCAAGAAGCTTTGTAAAAACCTATCTCTTTTCGCCAAACGGAAGCATCATCGATTCTTCGGATTATCAAGTTAATTCTTCTGGAGATGTCGAAAAAAGTTTTGTTATTCAGAACCCTTTGCTGTGGTCACCCAAAACACCTGCAATTTATAAGGTGGTTCAAAAACTTTTCCGCAACGATATTTTATATGATGAGCTAATACGCGACTTTGCGATTTATAAACTTTTGCCCGATGATAATGGTTACCGCTTAAACAATAATGTTTTTCATTTTAAGGGAACTGCTTACTTCTTCAACAAACCGGGAAGCGGAAATTTATTAACGTTGAAACAGATTGAGGACGATTTTATTAAAATAAAGGAGTTGGGTTTCAACTCAATTCGTTTTCCCAAAAGTGTTCCACATCCATATGCGCTTAAGGTATGCGAAAAACTTGGCTTGTTCGCATTTATAGAAGTGCCCATAAATTCGATCCCGGATGAATTTGCTTCAAGCGAAAGTTTTGAAATTCGAGCAGTCGGATTCCTAAAAAATATGATTGAATATTATGCAGATTTCAAATCAGTTGTTGCGATAGGTTTAGGTGCTTCATACATAGGAACTTCGGTATCTCAATTAGATTTTGTTAATAAGCTTGGAAGATTAGTAAAAGATCAAAGTAGTTTGTTTACATACGCCTCTTTCGTAAATCTCCCCGAGAAGGAATTGCATAACGTTGACCTAATCGGTTTGGAGATTTTCGCCGATGAAACGGAAGAATTCAAACACAAAATTGAATCTGGTTTTAATTACAATGCGCAAAACAAAATCTTCATAAGCGAGGCGACCTATCCTACATTCAAACGGAGTACAAACGGCTACTTGAATAAATTTTCTTTTGAAGGTCAAGCCAAATTTTTTGAGGATATAATTGAAATTTCGGAAAACACGGGGATAAGCGGTTTTTTTCTAAACTCATTTTTTGATTTTAGCGGGGATTTTGCTTCCCTCTTTTCCGGATATTCAAAAAATAATATTTATCATATCGGAATTTTGGACAGCAGCGGAAATCCGGGAAGACTTTCCTACAAAGTAATCAAATCCCACTTAAACGATGGCGAAAGAACAACTATTCCCATTGGTTCAAAAAAAGATGATTCTCCGATATTGTTCATATTAGTTGGCGTACTTCTTTCTATTATTGTTGCGTTGCTGATAAATTCAAAAAGAAAATTTAGAGAAGATGCAACAAGAGCTTTGGTAAGACCATATAATTTTTTCGCGGATATCAGAGACCATAGAATACTTTCCGGTATTCATTCAACAATTTTAATGCTTTGTTTGTCGGGTTCTTTCTCTCTTCTGCTTACAACGATTTTAACATATCTCCAATCAAATATTCTTCTCGATAAAATTTTACTATCATTCGGCTGGGTTTGGTTGAGCGAAACGGTAAGTTATCTGGCTTGGCATCCGGTAGAATCTCTTTTATATCTTTTTCTATTGTCGGTCTCACTGTTCCTCATCCATAGCATTGTAATAAAAGCCGCTTCATTTTTTATTAAAACAAAAATTTTATTTACAAGCGTTTTCTTTACGGTTGTTTGGGCATTCTTGCCGTTGGCTCTGCTTCTTCCGCTCGAGATTGTTTTGCATAGAATTTTAGCAGCTGAAATAGCAAACCTCTACATTTATGGTTTTATTCTGCTTTTTGTTTTCTGGTTAACCCAAAGAATGTTGAAAGGGATTTACGTGATTTTCGACGTAAGAGCGAGTGCTGTTTATTTTTATAGTTTCCTTCTGTTTCTAGTGGTGTTCGGAGGATTTCTGCTTTATTTTCAACTTTCCGAATCAACGATTTACTATATAATTAATTCCATAAAACAATACACTGTGCTGTAGGGGAATAATTGTATTTATCAAAACTTGAAATATTTGGTTTTAAGTCCTTTGCAAATAGAACTCAGATAAATTTTACAAAAGGTATAACAGGAATTGTTGGGCCTAACGGCTGCGGGAAAACAAACATCGTTGATGCAATAAGATGGTGTTTGGGAGAACAAAAAAGCAGTACTCTCCGTTCCGATAAGATGGAAAATGTAATATTTAACGGAACTAAGTTGAAAAAATCCATGGGAATGTCGGAAGTTTCGCTAACGATGGTAAATGACGAAGGTTTGCTTCCCACAGAGTATTCCGAAGTTACTATAACACGTAGAATTTTCAGATCCGGTGAAAGCGAATATTTGCTAAACAAAAACCTGTGCAGGTTAAAAGACATAACTAATCTTTTCATGGACACAGGTATGGGTACAAATGCATACTCGGTTATTGAGCTGAAAATGATCGAAACAATCCTCAGCAGCAAAGCCGATGAACGAAGAAGAATGTTTGAGGAAGCAGCTGGTGTCAATAAATACAAATTGCGAAGAAGACTAGCACTAAAAAAACTTGATGAAGTAAAAAGTGATTTAACTCGAGTAAACGATATCGTCTCCGAAGTTGAAAAACAAGTTCGTTCGTTGGAAAGGCAGGCAAAAAAGGCAGATAAGTACAACCAAATTCAATCTGTTCTTAGAGAAAAAGAACTGGACTGGGCGGAGCGAGAATACGCATTATCCAACGCAAATATTTTAAGATTTACTTCACAAATAGAAGGATTCAAAACAAAGAAAAATAACATCGATTTTGAAATTAGAAAAACAGAGAATGACCTTATAGAATTTCGAAACAAAATTTCGGAGGTCGATTCCGAACTTAGCAGCAAACGATTGGAAATTTCGAACGAAACGAATCTGCTTCATAGTGTGCAGCAAAAAATTTCGGTGAGTGAAGAAAGATTAAAATCACTTACCACTAATATTGGGAGATATAAACAAGAATTGGAGGAACTTCGACTTCAAAACGATGAGATCGACGAAACGATTTTGGAAAACAAATCAAAAATTGAAACTCTCAACAGAAGTAACAGTGAGATAGAAGAAAAACTTTCCGAAAGCGAATCACATGTAACAGAACTCAAGGTTGAGGTTGAGGAAAAGCAAAAAAATCTCCGTTCTTATAATGAGGTAGTAATTGAAATCTATAAAAAGGAAGAAAGCAAAAAAAACAGTTTAGCGAACGCACAACTATCGCTTCAGAAAAACGACGAACAAATTTCTTTACTTAACAAGAAAATCCAAAATCTTACTAACAACATTGCTAAGACAGTCGGTTATCTTGAAAATTTAGAGAATGAAAAAACCGCTTTATCAAAAAGCTTGGAAGAGTCGGAAGCAAAATTCGTCAGTAAGCAAAAGGAAAAAGAATCACTCGAAAAAAAACTCGGTAAGCTTAAAGAAAACGAACTTGATCAGAAAAGTGCGATAGGAAATTTAAAGAACAAAATTGATTTTCTTCAAACACTAATTACAAATCTCGAAGGAATTTCAAAAGGTTCAAAAGTTCTTTTAGACAGCCGTGGTTGGACGGATAAGGACAAAAATATTTTTGCCGATGTTGGATCTTCACAAGAAAAATACAGGTTTGCTGTTGAAGCTTCACTGAAAAATGTGCTTAACAATTTGTTGATCGAGAATATTGACGATCTTAACAAAGCAGTTGAATATCTCAACAGAAACAATCTGGGGAAAGCTTCATTTTATCTTTTGAACAATGAGCCGGACACAAATACAATTTCCTCAAAACTTTCGAACTATATAATAAACAGAAAAAGAAAAAAAATTGCCCGAGAAGCTTCATTTATTAATTGGACTTCTCTCCTCGTTGAAACCGAAGATAAATGGAAACCTTACTTCGATAAAGTACTCAGCAACAAGGCGGTAGTATCAGATCTAAAAACTGCGCTTCTTCTGTCAAAAAAATATCCGGAATTCAGTTATGCAACTCTTAATGGGGATATAGTTGAAAAAGGCGGAATCATCGAAGCCGGTTCGGAACCCAAGCTTGACGATACACTTTTCGGAAGAAAACAGCTTGTTGAAAATCTAAAAAATGAAATCCCGGTTCTTGAACAAAAACTTAAAGAGATCCAAGCAGAAATCGATTCGACTGAAAGAGCAATCTCTTCAATTGATTTGAAAGTAATTTCCGAAGAAGGGAAAATGTTGATAAACGATATTAACAACATCGAAAAACAATTGAATCAATTCGAGTTTGAGAAAAATAAGTCGACAGAAGAAATCGACAAAACACAAGATCAGATAAAAGAATTTGCCGGTGAATCCAACAGGCTTAATAATTTGATTGAGATACTTACTAAAGAAATAGCGATCGTCGAAGAAGAAAAATCAACGGCTGATAAAAAACACAACGAGCTTGAAACTTACTTAAGAAGCAGTGAAGAAAAGCTTGCGCATAGTGTCCAAAATCAAAATCAATATCGTCTGGAACTTGAGAGAATCAATGGTCAAATTCAAAATTCGGATAACTCAATTGAGCGTGCAGAAAAAACGAGGGAAAATGTTTCAGCAACAATCGATAAAAGAATAACACAAATAGATTCCACAAAAACTGAAATCGAAGAAATTAAAACATCACTTACCGAAATGCAGCGCGAATTAGATGAAATTAACGGAAGAAGAAATGTTTTAATCCAACAAGAAAATGAGATAGAAGAAAAATTAAAAGAATTGAAAACTGAAGCTTCTAAATATGAATCTGCCGTAACTGAAATGCGCAATGAGAGACAGGAACTCTCAGATTCGATCCACGAAATTGATATTAAACTAAACGAACTCGGGATCCGTCTCGAAGGATTAAAAGATCACATAAGGGAAGAATATAATTTAGAACTGGAACTTAAAGAATTTACTGATCTAGATGAATTTAATTTTTCGGATACTAAAAGTGAAATCGAAAACTTAAAATCGCAGTTAAAAAACTTGGGACCAATAAATCTCCTTGCTTATTCGGAGTATGAAGAAGAAAAAGAAAGAATGGATTTTCTTCACAAGCAGCGTGATGATTTGATCGATTCGGAAAAAGATCTTGTGAAGACAATTCACGACATAAACGAAACAGCTCAAGAAAAATTCAAGGAAACCTTCGAGGAAATTAGGGCAAACTTTGTAAAAATTTTTAGAACGCTCTTTGATCCCGGTGATGAAGCAGATTTGGTAATAGACGAGAACGAAGATCCGCTTGAATCAAAAATTGAGATTATTGCCAAACCGAAAGGTAAACGTCCGACTTCAATTGAACTCCTCTCCGGTGGAGAAAAAACACTTACTGCAACTGCTTTGCTTTTTGCTATTTATCTCGTCAAACCATCTCCGTTTTGTATTCTTGACGAAGTTGATGCTCCGCTCGATGATGCAAATATAGATAGGTTCACTAAGCTGATAAAAGAATTTAGTTCAAAAACACAGTTCATAATTGTTACTCATAACAAACGCACAATGGAATCTGCAGAAAACATGTACGGTGTTACAATGCAGGAAGAAGGAGTTTCCAAATTGGCAGCGGTTCAGTTCAACGAAGATTTACCGGTAAATTAGATTTTATGGAAGAGAAAATATTCAAAGTATTTATTGATTTCGACGGAACAGTAACTAAAACAGACGTTGGGGAAGAATTGTTTCTTCGGTTTGGAGATCCGCATAAAGCAAAGGAAATCATTTCACTTTGGATGGAAGATAAAATTACATCTGTGGAAACATGGGAAAGACTCTGCGAAACAGTTGAAAATCTTAATCGCGACGATCTCAACAAAATGATCGATGAAATTGAGATTGATGATTACTTTCACGAGTTCCTAAACTACTGTGAATCAAATAATATAGAAGTGATGATCCTAAGTGATGGATTAGATTATTATATCGATAGAATTTTGACGAGAGAAAAATTGTCTCATCTTAATTTTGTTTCGAATAAGGTTGAGTTCGGTAAAAATAATGAAATGCTTCCCTCGTTTCCTTATACTGATGAAGAATGCAGTCAATGTGCAAACTGTAAAAGAAATCATGTTATTGCCAACAGCGGCGACGACGAGTACTCCGTTTATATCGGGGACGGTTATTCGGACAAATGCCCTGCTCAATATTGCGATTTTATATTTGCAAAAAAATCACTTCTTAAATACTGCGAAAAAAACAGAATCTCATATTTCCCCTATTCTTCGTTCGCAGATGTTCTTAAAATTTTTAAGAAACTTCAATCAAAAAAACGGCTGCGAAAAAGGCACCAAGCCGAATTAAAAAGAAAAGAAGTTTACGCACAAGGATAAAGATGAGTAATATTTCCAATTTATTTTTTAAGTATAGAAGTTATACACCTGTTCCCTTTCTTATAATTATGCTGGTGTTTCAGAAAGCCGATTTGATAAGTATTGCAGTTGGATTGATCATTGCACTTATCGGAGAATCATTCAGACTTTGGGGCGTATGCTACGCTGGAAGTGAGACAAGAACAACCGGTAGTGTCGGCGGAACTTTTCTCGTCGTTAGTGGTGCCTTTTCCTACTTGCGGAATCCGCTTTATTTCGGGAACATACTTATTTATTTGGGAATAGGAATCATGTCTATGGCGTTGTTTCCTTACCTCCAAATCGTTGCCCTTGCTTTCTTCTTTATTCAATATCACTTCATTATTAATGAAGAAGAAAAATATCTTCAAAAAACATTTGGACAGGAGTATTCAGACTACAAAAAAAATGTTCCCCGCTTATTCCCGAAATTTACTCAGTATAAAAACGAGAGTATTCAACAGCCGCCTTTAAACATAAAAGCCGGAATGCAAAGCGAGAAAAGGACGCTTCAAGCATTTGGAATTGTCACTTTAATTTTGATTTTACTTTACATTTTTGAAATCGGTTTATGAAGAAAATTATGATCATAGCCGGTGAAGCTTCGGGGGATTTACATGGTGCTTCTCTAATTGAAAATATGAAAGCGATTGAGCCGGAACTAAAATTTTTCGGCATAGGCGGTGACAATATGATCAATGCCGGGATGAATGCCGATTATCATATAAAGGATATGGCGTTTCTTGGTTTTTATGAAGTCGTAAAGCATATTCCATTCATTAAAAAAGTTCAGAAGCAGCTATTGAATAAAATTAATGACGAAAAAATTGAAAGGGTTGTTTTAATAGATTATCCCGGTTTCAACCTTAACTTTGCAAAAAAACTGCACAAACTTAAAAAGGAAATCTATTACTACATTTCACCACAGTTGTGGGCTTGGGGAAGGGGCCGCATAAAGAAAATAAAAAAAATGATAACTAAGATGATAGTTGTATTCCCGTTCGAAAAAGAGTTTTATAAAAATGAAGGCATTGATGTTGAGTATGTTGGACACCCTTTAGTTGAACGCATGAAAAATTATCATTTTATGAAGAGAGAAAAATTAATAGACAAATTTGAATTGGATCCCGAAAAGGAAATACTTCTTCTTATGCCCGGTAGCAGAAAACAGGAAATCAAGTCGCATTTTTTGCCTATGATAAAAGCTGCAGAAAAAATTGCATCAGATTTCAAAATGCAGATTGTTGTTTTGATTCCCCCGTTTATGGATGTAAAACTGTTCAACGACCTCGATTTTACAGTATCATATAAAATTATAAATGAAAACAATTACGATCTGATTCGTCAAGCTAAGTTCGGAATAATTAAATCCGGTACATCAACCATTGAGGCGGGAATTCTCGGACTTCCGATGATCGTGGTTTATTCAACCGGAAGAATAACTTATTCAATCGGCAAAGCATTGATCACAGTTAACAATATTGCAATGATCAACATTATTGCCGGAAAAGAAATTGTCCCGGAATTAATACAAAATGATTTGAACGTAACCAACATATACGAAAAGTCGAAAGAAATTCTTGCAGACAATCAAAAACTTAACACAATAAAAAGCGAACTTGCAATTGCGGCAAAAAAACTTGGAGATACTGGCGCATCAAAGCGAGCTGCAGAATTGATATTAAAATCAGCGTAGATGAAACACGATATTTTACAGAAAATAGGTTTGGTTGTTCTTCCGAAAATTCTGAGTATATACTTGAAAACATTACGAATCGAGAAAAGCGAGTTATTGAAATTAAAAAGGAATTATGAAGTAGAAATCAATCCGGTTTTTACTTTTTGGCATTCCAAAATGTTTGCAGGCTGGTACATTAACAGAAGCAATAAATCTGCGGCTTTAGTAAGCAAAAGTAAAGACGGTGAGCTTTTAACTAGAATTTTGAAAAATTGGAATTATAAAATAACACGCGGCTCTAGCCACAAAGGAGGCAAAGAAGCGTTGGGTGAAATGATCAACTTGATCGAAAAAGGCTATTCACTTTGCATCACTCCGGATGGTCCGACTGGACCTCCACAAAAGATGAAAGCCGGCTGTGTAATCGCAGCAAAGAAAACTTCGGTTCCACTTGTGTTGATTGGTATTGGTTATTCGCAAAAAATTAGACTCAATAGCTGGGATAGTATGGAAATACCTTTACCATTCAGCAAAGTGGTCGTCCTTTTTGATGAACCGATTTATGTTAATAAAGATCTAACTTATGATGAAACCTCGCAAATAATTATTAACGCCGAGGAAAAATTAAACAGAATAAATTATCAGGCTGAAAAAATTGCTAAAGGCGCTTAAAATAATTTCGGTTCCACTTGTACCGATTTACTTTCTCATAATTTATTTGAGGAATTTGTTCTTTGATATTGAGTGGTTCAAAGCAAAAAAAGTTGATGCGTTAGTTATTTCGGTAGGCAACATTTCGGTTGGCGGCTCAGGTAAAACTCCCGCTGTTCTTTATATCGCGGGCTTGCTTAAAGATATGGGGAAAAAAGTTGGAATCCTCAGCAGGGGGTATCAGAGAGAAACAAGAGGTTACCTGCTTGTATCTGACGGAAACGAATTAAAATGTACTGTTCACCAATGCGGTGATGAAATTTATCTCACTGCAAAAGAACTTAAAGTTCCTGCTGCTGTTGCCGAACGCAGAGTTGAAGGAGCAAAACGGCTTATTGCAGACACTCAAGTTGAATACATAGTTTTGGATGATGCATTTCAGCATAGATGGATTCATAGAGATCTGGATATTGTTATGATTGATCAAAGATTTATGCTGAAAGAAAAATCTATGGATAAATTATTACTCCCATCAGGAGTGTTGCGAGAATCATTTTCTGCGTTAAAGCGTGCCGATGCTGTTATTATTAACAGTAAGTTTTCACAAAAGGAATTGATTCCGCCAAAATACGAACCTTATCTGAACAATCTATCCTTGTTCAGAGGAAAATATGAATGCACCGGTGTTCATGATGTAAAAACCGGTAAAGTTTATTCTATGAAAGAATTTCAAGGACAAAAAAGTTTGGTGGTATGCGGAATTGCAAGACCATTTTCGTTTCTTCAGCTTCTTGAACAGAATGAAATTGATTTCACAAACAAATTGCTGTTCCCGGATCACAAAGAGTATGCTATGCATGAAATTCAAAAAATTAGAAAGAAATTTTATGACACAAATGCATATTCGGTTCTTACAACCCAGAAGGATGCGGTTAAACTTGCAAACTATTCGGTTGAACTTGATGATATCGATATATACTATGCAAAAATTGATCTGGTGATTGAAAACAAGGATGAATTTTTACAACTAATAAACAAGAAAATAGAGAATTATTAATTATTAATACTAAAATGGAGGCTACTTAAATGGCTAAAAGCAAAACTCCCAAATATGTTTATTTCTTCGGTGGGAAGAAAGCAGAAGGCAAAGCAGAAATGAAAAACTTGCTCGGTGGGAAAGGAGCAAATCTTGCAGAAATGGTAAATATCGGGCTCCCCGTACCGGCGGGTTTTACCATTACGACAGAAGTATGTACTTACTTTTATGATCACAAAAAGAAATATCCTAAAGAATTAAAATCGCAAGTCCTTAAATCACTTCAAAAAGTTGAAAAGGAAATGGGTGCGAAATTCGGTGATCTTCAAAATCCATTATTAGTTTCTGTTCGTTCGGGAGCAAGAGCATCAATGCCCGGAATGATGGACACTATACTGAATCTTGGGCTTAACGATCAGACGGTTGAGGCACTGGCTTCAAAAACAAACAATCCCCGGTTCGCTTACGATTCTTACAGACGTTTTGTGCAAATGTACGGAGATGTGGTTCTGGGATTACGTCCGGAAGACAAACACGATCACGATCCCTTTGAAATTATTTTGGAAAAGAAAAAGAAAAAAGCTGGCGTAGAAAAAGACAACGAACTGACTACCGAACAATTAAAAGAGCTTGTTGAAGAATATAAAGCTGCTATAAAGAAAAATAAAGGAATCGATTTTCCCACTGACCCAATCGAACAACTTTGGGGAGCAATCGGAGCCGTGTTTGAATCGTGGCAGAATGAACGCGCAATTGTTTATAGAAAGCTTAACAATATCCCGGCAGCTTGGGGAACAGCTGTAAACGTTCAATCAATGGTGTTTGGAAATATGGGCGAGGATTCAGGTACAGGTGTTGCATTTACCCGTGACCCTGCTTCCGGAGCAAATATGTTTTACGGTGAGTATTTGTTTAATGCACAAGGTGAGGATGTGGTTGCAGGTGTAAGAACTCCCGAACCCATTGCAAATCTTAAAAAAGAAGATCCGAAAATCTACAGACAACTTGATGATATAAGACTAAAACTTGAAAAACATTATAAAGAAATGATGGACATCGAGTTTACGATTCAGCAAGGTAATCTTTGGATGCTTCAATGCCGGGTAGGAAAAAGGACAGGCTTTGCAGCGATTAAGATTGCTGTTGATATGGTTCGACAAAAATTAATCAGCAAAGAAGATGCTTTGATGAGAATTGAACCTAATCAATTGAACCAATTGCTCAGACCTATTTTTGACCTTAAAGAAAAACAAGCAGCAATTGACGGTGGAAAACTCCTCGCAAAAGGATTAAATGCAGGACCTGGTGCTGCCTCAGGAAAAGTTGCTTTCTCCGCTCACGATGCAGAAGTTATGGCAGCGAAAGGTGATAAGGTAATTCTTGTAAGAATTGAAACTTCCCCGGAAGATATAAAGGGAATGAATGCTTCAGACGGTATACTAACAGCCCGTGGAGGAATGACGTCGCACGCGGCACTTGTTGCGCGCCAGATGGGAAAAGTTTGCGTTGCAGGATGCGGAACTCTTAACATAGATTATAAAGCCGGAGAGATGAGAGTAGAAGGAACAGATCATCTCATTAAAGAAGGCGATTATATTTCAATCGATGGTACAACCGGAGAGGTAATCAAAGGTGAACTTACCACCAAACCTTCGGAAGTTATTCAAGTTCTCATAACAAAAGAAATGAAAGCAAAAGATTCCGAAGTATATAAAACCTATGCCGATTTGATGAACTGGGCAGATCAAACACGCACAATGAATGTTAGAACTAATGCAGATCAACCAGATCAATCAGCAAATGCTATCGCCTTTGGTGCGGAAGGAATCGGTCTTTGCCGAACCGAACATATGTTCTTCGGCGAAAACAGAATTCTTCACGTTAGAGAGATGATCCTTTCCGATACCGAAGAAGGAAGAAAAAAAGCAATCAGCAAACTTCTTCCGTATCAAAGAAGTGATTTTGAGGGAATTTTTCAAGTAATGGAAGGTCGTCCAGTAACAATAAGAACTCTTGATCCACCGCTCCACGAGTTCCTCCCCCACGAAGAGAAGGAAGTTAAAGAAACCGCGGATGCATTGGGAATATCACCTAAAAAAGTAAAGGAGAAAATTGAATCCCTACATGAATTCAATCCTATGCTTGGCTTTAGGGGATGTCGTTTGGGAATTAGTTATCCTGAAATAACAGAAATGCAGGCTCAAGCAATCTTTGAGGCAGCAGTTAACGTTTCAAAAAAAGGAATTAAAGTTAAACCCGAAATAATGATTCCTCTCGTTGGGCACGTTAACGAACTTAAACTTCAAGAACAAATCGTAAGAAGAGTTGCTAAGGAAGTATTCGAAAAATCCGGTAAGAAAGTCAACTATCTTGTTGGAACGATGATAGAACTTCCGCGCGCTGCAGTTACAGCGGATCAAATAGCAGAAGTTGCAGAGTTCTTCAGCTTTGGAACAAACGATCTGACTCAAACTACCTTCGGATTATCCCGCGACGATTCGGGTAAATTCTTACACAAATATGTTGAGCAGGATATTCTACCCAAGGATCCGTTCGAAAGCCTCGATCGTGATGGTGTTGGCGCTCTTGTAAAAATGGGAACCGAAAAAGGAAGAAAAACCAGTAAGAATCTTAAAGTCGGTATTTGCGGTGAACACGGAGGAGATCCTGATTCGGTAGAATTCTGTCACACAGTTGGAATGAACTATGTGAGCTGTTCGCCTTTCCGTGTTCCAATTGCAAGACTTGCTGCAGCCCGTGCCGCTTTAAGGGACAAAAAGAATAAGAACAACAAAAAATCAAAAAAGAAATCAAAAAAATAAATTGATGCGGATCTGGGTTCTCTCGGATCCGCAATTTTAAGCTTTAATTTAAAAGGAGTTAGAATGAAGCTTTCAGATTTTAAATATAATCTTCCGAAAACAGCAATCGCTAAACACCCGGTTTCACCGCGGGATAAAGCGAAGCTGCTGGTTTATAATCGAGCAACAAATGAGATTGAGAACAAAAAATTTTCTAATGTTGTCGATTATATGTCGAAAGGTGATGTGCTGGTTGTTAACCAGTCAAAAGTAATGCAGGCTAGACTTTACGGAAAGAAAGAGAGAACCAATGCTAAAATCGAAGTCTTTGTTTTACGCGAACTTAACAGACAGGAAAATATCTGGGACGTAATTGTTGACCCTGCAAGAAAGGTTCGTATTGGCAACAGAATTTATTTTAACGATAACTTATGGTGCGAGGTCATAGATAATACAACATCACGTGGAAGAACCGTTAGATTTAACGAGGACTCGGGGAACATATATGAAGCGATTGAAAATATCGGTCAAACGCCTCTTCCACCGTATATAAAACGTCCCGTAGAAGCGAAAGATAAAGATAATTATCAAACTATTTTCGCGAAGCAGGATGGTTCGGTTGCGGCCCCAACAGCCGGATTGCACTTTACAAAGGCTCTCTTAACTAAAATTAAGCGTAAGGGAATAAAAGTTGTTGATGTAACACTTCACATAGGTTTAGGAACATTCAGACCCGTTGAGGTTGAAGATCTAACAAAACATAGGATGGACAGTGAATATTTCGAAGTTCACCAAGAGACCGCAGATGCTGTAAATGAAGCATTAAAATCAAAGAAAAATATTTTTGTGGTTGGAACAAGCACTACCCGAGCACTTGAAAGTTCGGTAACTGCAGAAGGATTTCTAAAAGCAAATTCGGGCTGGACTGATAAATTTATTTTCCCTCCCTATGAATTTAAAATCGCAAAAAAATTAATTACTAATTTTCATCAACCCGAATCCACACTAATGATGCTGACTGCCGCTTTTGCAGGATACGATGAACTGATGAAAATTTACAAAAAAGCGCTTAAAGATAAGTATCGCTTCTTGAGTTATGGCGATGCAATGCTGATTTTATAGTATGAAAACTGCGGCAATTATACCGGCTGGGGGCAAAGGAACAAGAACTGATTTGGAAATTCCAAAACAGTTCTACAAAGTAAACGGTAAAGAACTGATCGTCTACACATTGGAAGTTTTTCAACGTTCCCTAAATATTGATGAGATAATAATTGCCGCAATTCCCAACTGGATTGAAAAATTGTATGAACTTTCTGAAAAGTATTCTTTAACAAAAGTTAGTAAAATTATTGAAGGCGGAATTACACGGCAGCATTCAGTTTACAACGCATTGGCATCAAGACAATTTTCGGATGACGATATTATTGCTGTTCATGATGCTGCAAGACCATTACTTCCTCAAAGTGTTTTAAACAGAGTTATCGAAACAGCCAAAATTGGAGGAACTGCCGTGACAGCTATTAATGCAAGAGATAGTCTTTTCAAGGGAGACTCTTCTGTAAAATCATACCTGGACAGAGAGAACGTTTTTTATGCACAAACACCTCAGGTTTTCCGCTTTGATATTTTGAAAGACGCCTTTAGAAAAGCCAAATTAGATAATTTTATAGGAACTGATGAATCAATGCTGGTTTTAAGGAACGGAACAGCAGTGAAAATTGTTGAAGGTTCTACAAGAAATTTTAAAGTGACAGATCGCGAAGATTTGGAAATTTTCGAGTCAATCGTTTATAGAAATAAACTTTAACAGCGTTTATCCGATTGTAATTATATACTATTTTTTCTAACTTTTATGATCTAATTAGGATACAATATGCTCAATTTATTAGTGGTAATATTACTTTCTTATTTAGTAGGTTCCATTCCCTCTGGAATGATAATCGCTAGAAAATTCGGAAATATAAATATAAAAGAGCACGGCAGTGGAAATGTCGGAGGGACTAACGTATTTCGTGTTATGGGTTGGAAATTCGGAGTTTCTGTAATACTTCTCGATGCCTTAAAAGGCGCAATAGCGGTAATTTTTATCTCTCGCTTGTACTGGGGAAGCTTTCCATTCCCTAACCAAACACCTTTTGATGATTTTACTTTAGTACAAATAATTGCCGGAATTACCGCAGTAATTGGTCACATCTGGACGATTTTTGCTGACTTCAAAGGCGGAAAAGGAATTGCAACCGGATTGGGTGTATTAATTACTATCATTACGCTTGATATCGCTCTTGCACTTGCAATCTTTGTTATTGTTGTAACCCTTTCAAAGTATATCTCTTTAGGTTCTATTTCAGCTGCGGTATCCATTCCGATCATAATGATTGTACGGGAAAATATTTTTGGAGTTGACATTCAAGGGTATCACACTATACTTCCATTTGTAATTATTCTTGCTCTTATGGTGATCTATACTCACCGATCAAACATAATTAGATTACTAAACGGAAACGAAAATCAAATTAGTTTTTCTAAAAAGAAATAATAACAATGCGAGTTTCTATTCTGGGCGCAGGCAGTTGGGGCACAACCCTCGCTGTGCTTCTCTTTCACAACGGGCAAAACGTTACTCTCTGGGAGTATAAAAAGAGCTATGCAAAAACACTCACCAAAACCAGAGAAAATAAAATTTATCTCCCGGGTATAAAAATCCCCAAAGAAATTGAAATTACTACTTCATTGAACACGGCTTGTGAGAACAAGCATATGATCGTACTGGCAACTCCTAGTCAATACATTAGGGATCTGCTGAAAAAAGTAAAAACAATAGATTTCGCTGACACAACTTTTGTGAGTGTTGCAAAGGGAATTGAAAAAGATTCATTGCTAACCGTGTCCGGAATTATTAAAGACGAATTGTCAAAAATTAACCCGGAAAATATCGGTGTGTTATCCGGACCAAGCCATGCTGAGGAAGTTAGCAAAAAAATTCCAACCGCTGTTGTAGCTGCAGCTGAATCAAGTTTAATCGCAAAACAAATTCAAGTTACATTCAACAATGCATACTTCAGAGTATATTCATCTACAGATCTAACTGGTGTTGAACTCGGTGGAGCATTGAAAAATGTAATTGCAATCGGTGCTGGAATTATCGACGGAGCAGGTTTCGGTGATAATACAAAAGCTGCTATTATGACACGTGGAATTGCAGAAATTTCAAGACTGGGAATTGAGCTTGGCGCACAACCAGAAACATTTGCCGGGCTGTCCGGTATGGGTGATCTTATCGTAACGTGTATGAGTAAGCACAGCCGCAACCGTTTTGTAGGTGAACAACTTGGCAAAGGGAAAAAATTAAAAGATATAATAAAATCGATGCAGATGGTTGCCGAGGGTGTTGAAACATCAAGATCCGTACACATGTTAGCTCAAAAAGTAAATGTGGAAACTCCAATCGCTTCGGCAGTTTA
The DNA here is from genome assembly GCA_024103215.1 of Melioribacteraceae bacterium. Classification (GTDB taxonomy): domain Bacteria; phylum Bacteroidota; class Ignavibacteria; order Ignavibacteriales; family Melioribacteraceae; genus JAGFIY01. The sequence continues at coordinate 77,879 of JAGFIY010000127.1, forward strand.
TTCTATTCTCTTTGAGGATAAAGATCCGGCTAAAGTCACATATGATTTGATGACCCGCGACTTGAAACCGGAAATTTAAACATTTCTCTCAACTCCACTAATTTCTTATATTTCTTTACAAATAATTAAATCTTACAAATGTCCGACTTGAATTCGATATCTGTTCAATATCTAAAGTCCGTCGGTCCCAAACGAGCCGAGGCTTTCAATAAAATTGGAATCAATTCGGTAAAAGATTTGCTGTATTACTTTCCGTCAAAATACTTAGATCGATCACAGATTTTTAACGTTAGTCAAGTTTTAAAATTCGTCACCAACGGATACGATGGAGAAATTACACTCATTGGTAAAGTTGTAGATTCCCAGTTAATTCAATATCGGAAGAAAAAAATATTCAAAGTTGTTTTTATTGAGGGCGCTTCCACTTTTGAATGCGTCTGGTTTCAAGGAATTAGTTATTTCCAAAACCGTTTCAAAACCGGTGAATTATACGCTGTTTCTGCAAAACCGGTTATAACAAGGTACGGTCATTTGCAATTTACACACCCGGATTTTGATAAACTTGACTCTGAAGAATCAAAAGATTTTTTCAATACCGGTAAAATAATCCCCTTCTACTCTCTCCCGAAAGAATTGAGATCAAAAAATATCGGCGATACAAGCATAAGAAAAATTATTAGAAATGCGGTTGAGCAATATGCGGATGATCTTGAAGAAACTTTACCGGATTATCTTATTCTAAAAAATAAACTTCCAAAAATCCCCGATGCAATTAGAATTATTCATTCGCCGAATTCTGAGAAAGATCTTGAAAATGCAACCAACCGTTTTAAGTATGAGGAATTATTCTATCTTGAAATTTTAGTCGCACTCAGGAAGCATCATCTCAAAACAAAAGTTAAAGGAACAAAGTTCTCGATTGATAAACCATTATTAAAAAAATTTCTTGATTCGCTTCCATTCAAACTAACCGAATCACAGTTGAAAGTTCTAAAAGAAATTCGATTGGATATGGAGTCTGAGCAGCCGATGAACCGTCTGCTTCAAGGTGATGTAGGAAGCGGGAAAACAGTAGTAAGTTTAATAGCTATGCTTATTGCTATTTCTAACGGTTATCAGGTATCAATGATGGCACCGACGGAAATATTGGCAACTCAACATTTTGAGACAATTAAAAAATTACTGTCCAAATTTGATTATAATATCAAATTAATAATCGGAGGACAAAAAAAATCCGAACGTGAGAATAATCTGGAATTAATTAAAAATGGTAGTATCCATATTGTTGTTGGTACACATGCTCTTTTCGAAGAGAATATTTCGTTCGATAAACTCGGGTTAGTTGTGATTGACGAACAGCACCGCTTTGGAGTTGTTCAGAAAGCAAAATTAGTTGCTAAAGGTGCGGCACCGGATGTTCTAGTAACCACAGCGACACCAATTCCAAGAGCAATAACTATGACTCTTTACGGTGATCTCGATATTTCAATTATTAATGAAATGCCTGCAGAAAGAAAACCGATAATAACCGCACTACGAAGTGATAAAAAACTTGATGAAATTTATTTATTTATTTTAGAAAAGATAAATGAAGGATATCAAACATATATAGTTTATCCATTAGTTGAAGAATCGGAAAAACTGGAATTGAAGGCTGCGGAATCTTACTACGAATCATTAAAGTCAGGTGTGTTTAAGGATGTAAAAGTAGGACTGCTTCATGGAAGAATGTCGTGGAAAGACAAAGAAGAAACAATGATCAGGTTTGCACAAAAAGAATTCGATATTCTTATTTCTACAACAGTGATTGAAGTCGGCATCGATATCCCGGACGCAAACGTCATACTGATAAATGATGCACACAGATTCGGTCTTTCTCAACTGCACCAGTTAAGAGGAAGAGTCGGCAGAAGCAACAAACAAGCTTATTGTATTTTGGTTTCAGATTTCTTTAAGAAACTGGATCCAAAATCTTATCGTTTCGACTTCGGTTATATGTCGAGGTCCGAAATTGAAAGAAGTAAAACAAAAATAAGATTATCTGCTATGGTACAATACAACAACGGTTTCGATCTGGCTGAAATTGATTTCAAACTAAGAGGACCCGGAGACATATTTGGAACAAAGCAGAGCGGTTTTCCGGAATTAAGATGGACAGATTTAACCGAGGACAGTGAGTTACTTTACATAGCTCAAAAAGATTCGTTCGATATTATCGATAAAGATGCAAAGTTATTGAATGCTGAGAATCAACTTATCAAAAAACATATCAAGAACACCTTTAAAGAAAAATTGAAATTATCTTTTATTGCATAACAAATCATGTTAGAATATTTTTTATTAATTGTTGCATATGAATTTTAAAAAGTTATATTGCAATAAATTTTTTATTGCATAAAGTTAATTTTGTGTTTACAAAAAAATTTAAAGTAGCACTTACATATAACGTTAAACCGGAAGAAGATCCCGCCTTTAAAAGTCACTCACAACATGCTTACTCAATCGATAAAGATGAGTATGCGGAGTGGGATACTTACGAAACTATCCATGCAATCAGAGATGCACTGAGTATCTATAACGATGTTACTCTTGTTGAAGCAGATAATAATTGCTTTGAATCATTCAGGCAACTCAAACCCGATATAGTCTTTAATATAAGCGAAGGGAAAAACGGAATAAGTAGAGAAGCACAAATTCCTGCCATTCTCGATATGCTCGAAATTCCTTATACCGGTTCCGATCCGTTAACTTTATCGACATGCTTGGATAAAGGAAGAACAAAAGAAATTTTAACTTTTCATAAAATTCCTACTCCAAAATTTCAAGTCGTTAAAACTATTGAGCAGTTAAAAAATTTCGAACTGAATTTCCCTGTAATATATAAACCGCTTCAAGAAGGTTCAAGCAAGGGGATTTTTGATTCTTCTGTTGTGGACGATTTTTTCGAATTAAAAGAAAAAATTGGGATTCACATTGAAAGGTATAATCAACCGGTAATAGTTGAAGAGTTTTTATCGGGACGCGAATTCACGGTTGCGTTATTAGGCAATGGAGAAGAAACAAAAGTTCTTCCAATTGTAGAAATGCGTTTTGACGAATTCCCCGAAGAATTGAATCCAATTTATTCTTACGAAGCAAAATGGATTTACGATACCCCCGAAAAACCGCTAAACATATATAATTGTCCAGCAGATCTAGATAAAGCACTCGAAGAAAAAATAAAATCAACAGTCCTAAATACATATAATATTCTCAACTGTAAGGATTGGTCACGCATTGATGTAAGACTTGATTCAAACGGAGTTCCTAATATAATTGAGGTTAACCCACTCCCGGGTGTGCTTCCTAATCCGGATAATAATTCATGTTATCCTAAAGCGGCACGAACTGCCGGACTCGATTATTCGACAACACTAAATATGGTACTGCTTTCTGCAATGAGAAGATACGGAATGCAATGATTGCAAATCCCAAAATATTAATCTGCTATAATGAACCGATAGGGATTTACAAAAACTATATCGGGAAAACACCTCTGAAAGATGAGGATAATATTGATCTGTCGGAAATTAATATTTCGAAACAAATAGAATCTATTAAGGCTATTGTAGCACAAAAATATCCCGATGTATTTCAACTTCCTATTTCAAGCAACATTCAAAATGCTTATGAAAATCTGAATGAAATCAAACCTGATGCTATCATAAATTTTGTCGAATCGGTTGATGGTATCGCTGACTACGAATCTTTTGTAACAGGACTTTTTGATATTCTAGGTCTTTCATACACAGGGAATAATAGTCTGACTCTCGGAAACTGTCTTGATAAAATAAGAACCAAACACATATTAAAATCTTTTGGAATAAGCACACCGAACTACATTCACCTTCGAAGAAACAGAGAGGTTGATGAGAAGCAATTCAATTTAAATTTCCCGGTGATCACAAAATTAATCAGCGAAGATGCAAGTATTGGCATTTCGGAAAAATCAGTAGTGAATAATTTTTCAGAATTAAAAAAACAGATAAAATTTTTATTCAGACACTACAAAAAAGATGTTATACTGGAAGAATTTATTGTCGGGCGAGAAATTAATGTATCAATTTTTGGTAATGATATTTTACCATTATCGGAAATAAGATTCGACGAACTTCCTGCTGATCTTCCAAAACTTGTTACTTACGAAGCAAAGTGGGCGCCAAACTCAATTTATTATTCTTCAACAAAACCTGTTTGTCCTGCTGTTATTACCAAACGTGTAGAGAAAAGGATCAAAGATGTAGCACTGAGTGCATTTCGTGCACTTAACTGTAGAGATTATGCAAGAGTTGATATAAGACTCAACAGCAATTATACCCCTTTCGTTATTGAGGTTAATCCCAATCCCGATATATCACCCGACTCCGGGTTTATAAGATCCGCAAAGAATTTCGGGTTTACTTATGAAGACGTAATTTACAGGTTAATTGAATTTGCTTTAAAGAGGACAGTACATGATTAGGAAGGTAGTTAAAGAAGATTATGATTCTTTGGTAACAATAATTAATTCGATTGATATATTCAGTGGAGAAGAAAAAGACGTTGCAATAGAATTAATTAACGAATCTATTTTTAATAATGAACAAGATTATTATAATACTTATGTTTTTGTTGAGAAAAATATAATTTTGGGTTATCATTGTATAGGTAAAAGATCTTTAACTGATGCAGTTTATGATTTATATTGGATAGTTGTTAGTCCAAGTGTTCAAAGTAAAGGAGTAGGGCAAAAACTTTTGGAACACGCAGAAAAATTCGCGAGGGAAAAAGGAGGAAGATGGGTGCTCGCCGAAACATCTTCATCAGAAAATTATTTTCGTACAAGAAATTTTTATTTGAGAAACAATTATACAATTGTATCGCAAATTAATGATTTCTATAAGATGAAAGATAACCTTATAGTTTTCGGAAAGTATTTAAACAATACAAAGGAACCCTAATGGAACTATGGCAACAAATGATTCGTGACAGCGTTCACTCTGTCGATCAATTGGTTGAAAAGTTCGGTATCGATAGAAAAGTTGCGGAAGATCTTGACGAGTTCTTCCAGGCAAGAATTAACCCATATTATCTCAGTTTAATCAGATATAAAGGCGACCCTATCTGGCTTCAATCAGTACCGGATAAAGTGGAGTTGGATGACATTGATGGTTCGCCGGATCCGTTGAACGAAGATGAAATGAGTCCGGTTCCAAACATCACACATCGTTATCCCGACCGGTGTCTTTTTCTCGTAACAAGCCAATGCGGAATGTACTGTCGTTTTTGCACACGCAAAAGAAAAGTTGGTGACAGCGGTAAAATTTCTATGAAAGAACTTGAATCCGCTTTTAAATACATTGAAGATCATAAAGAAATCCGTGATATAATTTTATCCGGTGGTGATCCACTAATGCTGACCGATGTTATGATCGAGAAGGTGTTAGCTCGCCTAAGATCAATAGAACATGTCGAAATCATCCGCATAGGCACAAAGATGCCATGTGTTCTTCCACATAGAATTACACCTAACTTGTGTAAAATTCTAAAAAAGTATCATCCTATTTATATAAATACTCATTTTAATCATCCGTGGGAAATTACTGAGGAAAGCACCAAAGCCTGCGGAATGTTAGTTGATGCCGGCTGCCCTGTTAATAACCAAGCTGTTCTGATGAAAGGTGTTAACGATGATCCCAAGGTGATGAAAGAATTATTTCAAAAATTATTAAAAATAAGAGTTCGTCCATATTATCTATTTATGGCGGATGAAACACGCGGAGCGAATCACTTCCGAACTTCTGTTGAGAAAGGTCTTGAAATTATGGACGCACTTCGCGGACATACTAGCGGGATGGCAATTCCTCATTTTGTTATCGACGCACCCGGCGGCGGTGGTAAAATTCCGCTTCTTCCGAAGTATGTAATCCACAGAGACGAAGAAAAAGTTATAATGAGGAATTATAAAAACGAAATTTATGTTTATAAGGAAGCAAATTATTCGTCGAATGGATTTAATAACGAGGATAATGCAGTCGAAATTGAATATTCGGGAAATAACGGAAACGGAAGGCACAGCAATGTAAATACTGAAAGAAAAGTAACTGAAATTTCTTGATTAGTTTCCTTTTACTTTTGAGATAATTTTAAATATATCTTTCTCCAATGTTTCGTTTGGAATTTCGATAATTCTTCCCAATTCTTCATTGTCTTTATAGAGAATAAATGTCGGGACTAGTTCTATATCAAGATCATTAGTTAAATTTCCCGGTGATTGTTTTTCCCTATCAACGCTTATCAAGGTAATTCGTTTGGTATTATATTTTAACTCATCCAATATTCTGTAGAAAGCCGGTACTTGCATTTTGCTGTCGGAACACCAGGTTCCCATTACAATTGTTATTTCAATATCATCAAGAAGTGTTTGCAGCAGTTCTTGATTTTCAAATACCGGGGAGTAAAAATCATATTCTTCAGCGAACCATTCGGAAAACAAATGGTCTTCAAAAGCTTCTCTTGTACAATAACCTACAAGAAGTGTATCTCCTCTTTCTTCATCAACCTTCTTTTGATTATAATCTTGTCCGATAATTTGTAAACTGAAAACTGATAGAAAAATAAGAATTAGCCTCATTCAATTTCCTTTGAATTGTTATTTGATTTTCTAACGTCAAGTCCCCAGAATAATTTACTGCGAAGAATCTCGAAGTATTCGCTCGATTTTGTATGAACAAGTCTTACGGGATTTTCACTTTTTTTAATTTTTATTACCGCGGGCGATTTAAAATCATAAACCCGTTGACCGTCGCAATTAACTTGAATAGAATTATATGCCGACTCAACTGTTATTTCAATCGTTTGCTTGCTGGAAATAACAAGTGGGCGCATAGTAAGCGTATGAGGTGATATCGGACTAATAACAATTGCATCGGTTTTAGGAGTAATAATCGGTCCGCCTGTCGATAATGAATAACCCGTGGAACCCGTTGGCGTTGCAATAATCAAACCGTCAGCGGAAAAGGTTGAAACATATTCTTCATCAATTTTCATCGTCATTTCGATCATCTTGGGCCATCTTCCTTTATCGATCACAACATCGTTAATTGCAAACAATTCGCCCATCTCACCGTTTTTACAAAATGCTTCAAGAGCCATTCTTTCTTCAATTACATAATGCTTCGATTTGATATCGCTTATAAACTGATCCATATTATTAATATCAAACTCAGCTAAGAAACCAAGTTTGCCAAAATTAACACCGAGTAGAGGCGTCTTAAAATGTCTGGCTTCGTATGCGGTTTGGAGCATCGTTCCGTCTCCGCCAATCGATAGTACAATATCACATGAAGAATATAATTCGGAATCTTGAACAAATTTGATTGATGGAATGCTTTTTAATTTATCCTCGTTTTTCCCGATTGCAGTAGTGCCGATAAAAAATTCGAAATTGTTGTCCTCTAACTTCTTGATAAGAAGTTTAACAAGATCAAAAATCTTCGGTTTAGTGATATTAGGTATTATACCGATCTTCATTTATTGCTCTTATTATTCTTTATTTCCCAGAGTTTAGCATACTTTACAAAAACGTACATACTAGAAAACACAGCAAGAATAAATCCATGGATACCGTCACGGTAACCTTGACGTAAGATAAACATTTTTACAAAAATAAAAACCGGTCTTAAGAAAAGATCGTTAATCGATGCCTTTTCTTTTTTTGTTTTTAGTTCTTCGGCTGCAAGTGTTGTGTATCTGTTCAACTTTTCGAAATAATGGTGTATATTAGGATCGGTATAATGTTCAAGATCGGAATTTAATTTCCCCGAAATTCCTTCATAGATTAAATGTTCGTGAACATTACTGTCGCTGAATTTAACTTTATTTTTATCGAACAACCTCTCAACTCTTCCTGGATACCATCCGCTGTTCTTGATCCATTTCCCCAAAAAATATGCTTTCCTTGGAATGCTATATACAGAAAATTCTTTTTTATCATTCTTTAATTGATTTAATTCTACAGACAATTCCGGAGTGACAGCTTCATCAGCATCTATCCATAAAATCCAGTTGTTAGTGCAGTATGAAACGGCTTCCTGCTTTGTTTGCGAATATCCCTTCCAATCTGTTTTTATGCACTTTACTTTGTCACCGTAACTCTGAACCAAAGGGAATGTATTATCGGTCGATTTGCTGTCAACCAATACTATTATTTCATCGATACAATCCATTAAACTGTTGAGGCAACGTTTTATATTATTTTCTTCGTTTTTTGCTATGGTGATTGACGAAATCAAATTTTACTCTACGACTGTTTTTTAATCTCGGTTTGCTTAGCAGCGATACTTATTCCAACCGAATACCAAACCAATGTTATTATTTCGTGATCTCCGAAATTCCATTCTGCTAAGCCTGAAACTAAAAATCCTACAAAAGCCGCAAATGATGCAGCTACAACTGCTTTTGGAAATTCCGAATGCTTTACCATCATGAAATTACGAAGATGAACAATGAATATTTTTATTAATAAAAAGACAAATACTATAAATCCGATTACACCTAGTATAACAAGTACATGTACGTAATTGTTGTGTAGATGACCAAAATCTTCTTTTTCCCAGTACTCTCTATACTCCGAATATGTTTGCTTTAGATCAATATCCCCCACACCGAAAAATGGATTATCTGCAAGAATATTAATACCGATTTTCCATTGCTGTAATCTTTGAAGATTGGTATTATGGTTTAAATCAATTACTGAAAGAAGCCTATTTTTTTTGACCGAGGTTACAATTAGCCTATCCTCAGCTATCTGCACAGAAACAGGCTGATACGAAAAAGTTGCTATTTTTTCACTAATTAATTCTTGGTTCTCAATTTTGATAGAATAAACTTCTCCGTTGTAACATACGGCAATAATTGATTCATTCACGCTGTGGAAACTATGAACGCTTGGAAGTATCAATTCTTTTGTATTAATTTTTGATTCGTTTAACGGAACAACCCTCAATCCATGCTGGCTTCCAAGCAGAACAAAATTATCTGTAATTTTTATGCTTGGCGAAACAGTATTGATTTTCTCACTGTAAATCTCATTGCTGATTTTCTCGCCATCAACTTTTGTAAAGATATATTTGTTATTTTTTGTCGAATAGAAGACAAGTAAAGAATCAGAAACATCAAGTCGTAAAATATTCTCGTCATTGAAATATCTAAAACTACTTTTTGTATTAGACGGATTATTAAAAACAGTCAGTCCGCTGTCAAGTTCGGCAACATATAAAACTCCATTGATAATTTTATAATCGGTTATATTCCCGGGAGAAATAAATTCGCTATCCAAACGAATTGAATCATCTGCGATTGAAAATATGAACATTCTTTTATCAACTAAAATTCCCAGATAACTTTCATCTTTCCATTTATCAACAACAATTACTGGAGATTTCGTTTCAAATGAATTTACTAGATTATTCCCTTCATAAATTTTGATACCGTCCTCGTAATCAGCAACTAAGAGTTTGTTCGCTTCCGAAAAAACATTTTTTGCGCTTCCATCTGTTTCAAAACTTACTATTTCGTTTAATCCTTTTTCCAAAATATCGTAAGTGTAGATTCTACTTTCATCTTTTTCTATAATCAAATATAGAATTATTGCAACAACCGCAGGTATCAAATAAATCCACTTTCGATAAAGTATTAGCAAGAAGAAAATACCTGTTAAAGCTCCCAACCACGCTGCCCGAGTGTAACTTGAAAGCAGAGCAACTGCAGTCACTGATGCACCAATGAAATAAAATATTTTCTCTTTCGAGATTTTATTTTGACTAAAAAAAAGAGATGCAAAAAATATAAGTGTAAAGCTCATTAACCCGCCTGCAGTCATAACATATTGAAATGGTGACGGACCTTTTTGTTCAATAGTATAAAGTTGATTTACGAAATGCTCAAATGCGAATCCTATATAAAACATTGTTGTCAACAGTGCGGCAGCTAAATACGTAAGTACGAATTGTTTCAGTCTAGTTGGTGAATCAGCGGTTGAAGCAACAACATAAATGATCGGTAAAAGCAACACTCTTTTTAAAACATTTTGAAACGCGTTAGCCGAGTAATCAGAAAGTAGTGCAGAAATAATTTCAACAACAACAAACAACAATAGAGGTAATTCCAAACCAGTTTTTCTGAATAAGGTTTTTCCGGTAAGGTAATACTTTACAATCAAAAGCAGAAGCGCCCCATAGTACCCAATTTGATTAACAAATATGGAATTTGTTAAACTTGCTAAAAAGAGAATAACAAACACGAAAATTGCAATGTCAATTATTCTTATGGTTTTTGAGCTTTTGGGCATTAATTATCTCTAAATTGTAATTCGTATAGTTTCTTGTAAATACCTCTTTCATCAGCAACAAGTTCTGCATGCTTGCCTTCTTGAACAATTTTGCCTTTGTCAAGAACAATTATTTTGTCAGCATTCCTTATTGTACTTAATCTATGAGCAATCACAAGGGTAGTTCTGTCTTTCATTAGTCTTTCAATTGCTTCCTGAACAAGTACTTCTGATTCATTGTCTAATGCAGATGTTGCTTCATCAAATATCATAATCGGCGGATTAACAAACAGCGCACGGGCAATTGAAATTCTTTGACGTTGTCCGCCAGAAAGTTTTGCGCCCCGTTCGCCAATAATGGTATTATATCCCCTTGGAAATTCAGTAATAAAGTTATGAGCGTTCGCTGCTTTTGCCGCAACAATAATTTCGTCTAACGGAATATCTGTTTGACCGTAAGCAATATTATTTTTAATTGTGTCGTTAAAAAGAACTGTTTCTTGTGTTACGATTCCAAGAAGCGACCGCAGATTATCCAGCTTCAGTGTTTTAATATCATTACCATCGATTAAAATCATTCCATCCGTTGGATCATAGAATCGAGGGATTAAGTCAATCAATGTTGATTTACCCGCACCGCTGCTTCCCACAATCGCAATAATTTTACCTTTATTTGCCGAGAAACTAACATCGTTCAACACGAGTTCATCAGAATCTTCATAATGGAATGAAACGTTTTTAAACTCAATCTTGTCTTTGAAATCCTTTATCGGTTTTGCATCCGGAAGATCTTCTATCACCGGCGCAGTATCAATAATCTGGAATATACGATCCGCTGCTGCACTTGATTCTTGAATTCTATTATTCACGCTGCTCAATTCTTTTATAGGAGGCATTAACTGGAATATCGCAAATAAAAATCCTAGGAATTCGCTTGCTTTCAGTGATTGATCTTCAAGCACCAACTGACCTCCGTAATAAACCATTATTACGCCGACTACAACACTTAAAAATTCAGTGACTGGGCTCGCTATATTCTTAATTCGCACTATTCGCAGCACCAAACGGAAATAATTGGTTGTTTCATTTTCAAATTTCTTGTTCTCATATGCTTCCATCCCAAAGGCTTTTACAATCTTTACTCCCGAAATTGTTTCTTGCAGAACCGAGGTTATATCCGCCATTTTTTCTTGCAGAATCGTACTTTGTTTACGTAGAATTTTCCCGATATAAGCAATAATCCCCAACGAAAACGGGAGTACGACAAACGAAAAAAGTGTCAGTTTGACACTTATAGAAAGAGCGATTCCAAGAAAAACTATAATTGTTAATGGTTCCCGTATTAAATTCAAAAAGACTGCAGCAACTGATTGTTGAACCACATTTACATCATTTGTAATTCTTGAGATCAGATTGCCGGTTCTTTCATTTTTGAAATAACTCATCGGGAGCAGATGAAGATGCCGGTAAGCTTTATTTCTTAAATCCTTTATTACGCCCTGTTCAACAAAGGCTAAAAAATAAGCTTGAAGATATCCGAACACATTTTTCAAGAAAAATGTTATTAAAATGAGGAGGCAAATTTTGAATAAAACTTCCGATACAGTTCCGGAAAGCACATAATTTTCAAATGTTTCTTTGATATTTGTAATTGTTTCGGTAATCCATCCGGGAGCAATATCGGAACTGCTTTCAACAATACTTGATGTTCCAGGTTTTTCCTTTTCCAAAAAAAGCGTGTCCAAAAGTGGTATCGTAAGATAAACCGACAACCCACTCAAAACAGAAAACAGTATTGTACACCCTATTGAAAGTCCCAAATGCTTCCAATATGGTTTTACAAAGGATAATATTCTGTAGTAAGTTTTCAATTTTTATATACTAAAGGAATACTCTTGATCCCGCAATCGCCGGGACCAGATATTTCAAATAATTTCTTATCGGACTTCATTAATATACAATTTATGATCTGTTTTTCTTCATTTATACTTTCGTAAAATAGTAATCCGCCGTATAGAAGATAAGATAAATTTTGTTTACCTGAATAGACATTTGTAAGTTTCCTCTCGGGTAAAGAGTAATTATAGATACGATACGTCGATTTTGTTGAATCTTGAGAAATAAATTCATCGAACTTTGTTTTGAAAACCAAATTCTCATCATCATTAGAGAGACGAATATTTATCATTTTGCCGGGGACGAAAATAGTGTGGCTAATACCCTTCACATTGAATCCAAGAAGAAGTGAATCGTCAAGAGAGCTGATAGTAAGTTTTAATTTTGAAAACAATTCCGATTCAAGCGTCGAAACATAATCCACCGGGAAACCATCGCGAAGTAAATTATGAACTGAAACAAGCGAATCTATCAAATTCCCTTTCCTATTAAAGCTCAAATCTTTCTCAATAATGTTTGAGGAGTTTACTGTATCCATCATCTTGAATGTAACGTGAAAAGTATCAGGGTGATTCCACTGCGAACTTATTCTAAGCCCGTCTCCAAATTTTTCCAGCTCTTTGATTTGTCGTGTTACTTTTGAATAGTGAAAAACTCTACCATCCGTTATATATGGGAAACCTCCGCTTCTGCCAAAAGTTAGTGCGGTTGTAAAAATATAGTTTTGAAAATCTGGTCCCGAATAAAGATTAAGAACTTTCTTCCCCCACCTATCAAAAATCATCTTAATATTTTTTGAGATCAGGTTATAACTATAAACAGCAGGTCTATTTTGATAATTGGTTACGAACAAGAAATCCGAATAATATTCTTTGTGATGATTATAATTCTCAAAAAGATTTATTTCTGAAATTAATCCCTCGGTATAAAATTCAAAACCGCGCGTCCAAGCATTCAAAGGATTTTTATACATTCCGTAAAAAAGTTTAAATCCTGAAGTCTCCAAATCTTCAATTAAAGTTAACTTTGAATTTCCATCCCGGTAAAATCGTGGTCTCCATTTTTTTAGGAGTTCAAGCGAATCAACATTTTCCTCCAGCAAGATCGAATAAAAATTTCTTTTTTCCTCTGATTTATGTTTTATGCCTTCTTCACTTTTTTCAGTTGAACAGGAAAAAAACAAAAGGACAAGTAAAATTATTATAAGCTTTTTCATCTTAGTCCAAACAAGAAATAAATTAAAGAAATCACAAAACTGATTAAACTTATAAAATAATCCCATAACGGGCTGTAAATAAAAAGAAGGAGCAAAATTGTTCCGTAAAGTCCCAAATTTAAAAATCTTGCAGTAAAATTATTTGGGAAAAAATCGTATATAAGATGAGAACCATCAAGCGGTGGAATTGGAATCAAATTAAAAAAGCACAAAAATATGTTTATAAAAACTCCGAATAAAAACATTTCTGTAATCATTTCTCCTAATACAGCTAAAATTTGAAATACTTTTAACAGAATAGCAAATACAAATGCAAGTCCCAGATTTGACAGAGGACCTGCCGCAGAAACCGCAGCATCTCCCATTAGTCCGTTTCTTAATTTATGAGGATTTACCGGTACAGGTTTAGCCCAACCGATTAGGGCAAAACCGGATGAGAAGGCTAATATCGGCATAATAATACTGCCGACTAGGTCCAAGTGTTTTATTGGATTTAGTGTAAGTCTTCCGTGGCTTTTTGCAGTGTCATCACCAAGTTTATATGCTGTGGCAGCATGAGCAAATTCATGCACCGCAATGGAGATAAGAAAAAACGGGATGAATAATAAAAACATAATTAATCTTTCACTTACTTCGATACCCAAATTAACCTCTTGGATGATGATCTTTGTGTTCCTGTTTCACAAAATCACGATCGATTTTAGTATAAATTTGTGTTGTTGAAATATCTACATGTCCTAACATTTCTTGCACCGCACGCAAATCTGCCCCGTTTTCAACTAAATGCGTCGCAAATGTGTGACGAAATGTATGTGGATGGATAATTTTGTTGAGACCTGCCTGCTCCGCATAATTTGATATCATCTTCCAAATGCCCATTCTACTTAAACAAGTTCCTCTCGAGTTTAAGAAAACAAAATTTTGACTCTTCCCTTTCTTCTCGAGTAAGGGTCGTGATTTCATCAAGTATTCTGTAATCCATCTGATTGCACTGCTTCCAACCGGAACAATTCTCTGCTTCGATCCCTTGCCGAAAACACGAATTACTTCTTCTGAAAAAAATAAATCCCCAAGTTTTAGAGTCAACAATTCGGAAACTCTTAGCCCGCAAGAATAAAGAAGTTCTAATATTGCTCTATCTCTCAACCCGAGAGTGGAATCCACTTCAGGCAGATCAAACAAATTTTCAATTTCTTCTATCGAGAGAACGACAGGTAGTTTTCTTTTCGAAGAAACATTAGAAAGTTTATCAGTTGGGTTTTCCGTAATATATTTACAAGATTCTAAATAAGAAAAAAAACTTTTTATAGAAGAAAGATAGCGGGCTGTGGTTGATGCTTGAATCGACATCTCCATCTGTATTTGAAAATATGATCGAAGGTGTTCGGTTCGGATTTGTTCAAAATCAGTTATACCTATATCTTCAAAATATTTTATGAGTTTTTGAATATCGTTTTTATATGCTTCTATAGAATTATCGGAAAGATTTTTTTCTAATTTTAAAACAGTCAAAAACTCTTTTAAAAAACTTTGCATTATTCGGGCTTAACTTCCGCTTCGCTTTCTAGTTTATCCTGATTGGGATATCTAATTCGTTTATGATGCTGTCCTATAAGCGTGTTAAGAAATGATTTTTTTATCTGTGTTAAATCAGACAAAGTAAGAGGAACATTTTCTAGTTGACCGTCATCCATTCTTTGTTTGATAATATTCGTAATAATATTTTCAACTTTTTGAGGATCAGGTGTTTCGAGAGTACGTGATATTGATTCGCATGCATCAGCAATCATCAATAAAGCTGTTTCCTTCGTAAACGGTTTTGGTCCCGGATATCTAAAGTCATCTTTATCAACATTTTCTTCACCGTACAGCTTAACTGCTTTTTCATAAAAGAAACTGACGAGCATTGTACCATGGTGTGTAGGAATAAAGTCTATTATTTCTTGCGGTAGCTTATTTTTCTTTGCCCACTCTACTCCTCTTATAACATGATTTATGATTCGTTGGGCACTCTCTTTTGGTTCAAGTTCTTCGTGAATACTTTGTTTTTCGACTTGATTTTCAACAAATACTTCCGGACTTAGAGCTTTCCCGATATCGTGATAATAAGCTCCAACTCTCGCTAAAATAGGATTAGCTCCAATCTTCTCGGCTGCTGCTTCGACTAACGAGCCAATTGTCATTGAATGTGTAAATGTTCCGGGAGCATTTCTTGCAAGTTCTTTCAGTAATGGTGAATTAAAATCAGTAAGTTCAAAAAGAGTCAATTCGGTTGTGATCTTAAAGCTTTTTTCTATAAATATAATTAAACCGTAAGTCAAAGCGGGACTAATAATTGCATTTATAGAGGCTAATGAAGAATTAATTAAGATTGTTTCAATCGATTCGTATCGTTCAAACCCAAAGGCAAGTGTTGCGACTATATACCCAAGTAAAATGAAAATGAACGAACGAAAAATTTGATTTCTGTTTTTTACATCGCGTACGGTATAAGCTGCTAATCCACCGGCTAAGATATTAGTAACGGACAACACATAATTGTTCCCATAAAGACCTCCGACTATCAATGATATTACAATTGTTGTATAAAACCCAATTCTGGAATCGAAAACAATTGTTAAAAGCATAGATGCAACCGGCACAAGAACAAGCAGTTCAACCGGTAGATTTATATTTATTTGAAGTGTCAAAAAAGCAATTGAGCAGACAAAAAGTGAAATAATCAGAATAAGTAAAATTTTTGAGTTGTCATAAAAAATATGTTTGCGGAACAAAAATATATAAATCGAAAGCGGAACAAGAATTATTAGAACGTGAAGAAATTTTCCGATGTTCTGAATGAATCTTCCCCAGAAACCTATCTCACTTCCTTTTGCTTTTCGGTAAGAATCAATAGCTAGTTTAACTTGCTCGGTTATCCTATCGTGTTTAGCAACTATTCTTTCATTCTCATTAATTACGCCTGTATTTCTTGGAACACTTTCTCTAGCCAGTTCGACAGCTGTATCTGTCATCTTTTGATTGTAAATAATATTGGGTGTTGAGAAATGATATACAAATTCTTCTATTGCTAAAGTCAATTCTTGATCATTGTCGGTTGAACTCTTCACCTCATTTTCGATAAAACTCTTAAGCGATTGATCATCAAAAAATGTGGTTTTGGGATACGCTCGCTCGAACTTTCCGTCACGTACAGATATTGTATCACTTCCGATAACCGGATAGTTTAGATTGAGCAAACCTCTTCTATAAACCTTGCTTAATACCGTCTCAACAATCCGCTTGAGTTGTTTTAACTCCCAATCCGGTTTTTGGGAAAGAAGTTTTTCGTTCTGGCGAATTTCCTTGAATTTATTGTACGATGTGTTGCTCAAAAAAGTAGGATTCTGCATTTGAGTGGAAGCATTGAACAATTCATTATCTATCGTTAAGATCAAAAACTCTGCATAACTTTTTGCGGAGTCGATTGCTTTCTGCTCGGTTTCGGCATTTATCACAAAAATTGGATAAACAGTGCTGATAGCTGCGCTTACCTCTTTTTCATATACAGCCGGATCTTTAAGTACTTCAAATGTTGTGGAAGCAATTAGATCATCCTCAACCCAAATTGAACCGACAGAAACTTCAGACTCTATCGATTCACCTTTCGGAAACATTAAAACAATAAGTATGGCAAAAACCAGAATCAATAGGATTCTGATCCGCATACTTTTTTTTAAGGTTTCTTTTGTGATCTTCATACTATTTTTTTGCTTTCAATACCATCTCGAGGAACTCAGCAGTACCATCCTCATCGTTATCTCGTTTTGTAATATAATCAGCAAGTCTTTTAATTTCAGCAACACTGTTCGCCATCGCAATCTTAATACCGGCTTTTTTTAGCAGATCTACATCGTTATACCAATCACCAATAGCAGCAACATTCTTTCTTTTTACTTTTAGAATCTTTGCAAGTCTGTCAATACCAGTTCCTTTAGAAGAACCTTTTTTTCGTATCTCAAGATAATAAAACTTTCCGGCTGATTTAGTTTTATAATAATTTGTTCTCAATCCAATTGAGTGTGGAAATGACATTTTCTTGAGAACTGTTTTTATCGAATCCTTGTAATCGCCCATCATTACAATCTCTAAAGTTGTATCAATCAATGCATGCATATTATCTGTTTCTTTATACTTTGCACCGAATTTCTGTAAGAGTTGAGGGATTAAAGCATCATATTCACCAAAATAAATATAATCGGCATGACAAAGAGCAATTTTCAACAAGTATTGATCGGCTAATTTTTTTGCTTTTAAAACATACTTTTGAGGAATATATGATTCATAATAAATTTCGTTCGAATAGACAGATTTAATCAGAGAACCATCAAGCGAGATTAGCGGTTCATGAATTTCAAGTAGTTTTGCTTGATCAACAATTGCATTATGAAGACGTCCTGTTGCAAAAGTAAATTTAACTCCATGGTTCCTCAACTCCTTTACTAGATTAACAGTCTGCGTTCCGATCTCTCCCGACGAATTAAGAAGAGTTCCGTCCATGTCAAACACAATCAATTCAATATTTTTTAATTTTTCTTTCGTAAGCATTTTTATTTCAGAATTTTTGACCAACCTTCTTTGTTTAAAAAATAATATACCCCAAATATAGCAATCAAGGAGGTGATACCGTAAATTAAAGACGCTGTGATGTGATTTAAAATAAGACTCCCAATTCCAAACAGCATCGAGTAAACCAGTAATACTCCAAATAACCAGGCAAACAACATATAAAGCAAGTTTGTTCCTTCTTCATTTTCAATTCCGAGCTTTAATTGTATCGGCTTCCATAACTTGCCTCCCGGTCGAATTATTGAATAAAACTCCATCAACTTGAAATCAGGTTCCGGTTTTGTTAAAAATGTTACTGCGATCCAAATTATTGAAGTTCCCGCAACAAGAAAATATAAATTCTCCGGAAAGATTATCCCAAGCTGAATTGTTATTGGAAGAAGGAGAAAGGGAGCAATCATCGCGCTAATTTCTGACCAAGCATTTATTCTCCACCAGTACCATCTCAATATTAGAACAAGTCCTACTCCGGCTCCGCACTGTAAAATAAATTCCCACGCCCCGGAAATTCGTGTAATTAATAAGGTAACAAAAATTGAGATTATCATTAGAAGTACTGTTATTATTCTAGAAGCTGAAACATAGTGCTTGTCAGATTTCGTTTTAACAATAAATCTTTTATAAACATCGTTCATTAGATAAGAAGCGCCCCAATTCAAGTGAGTTGCAATTGTGCTCATATATGCTGCAAAAAATGCTGCAACAAGTAATCCTTTTAACCCGGTAGGAAGAAAATCACGCATTGCAAAAATGTAACCCATTCTTGCATTTTCAGTTGTGAGTTCAGGATATAATACCAGCGAAGCCAATCCAACTATTATCCAAGGCCAGGGTCTAGCAGCATAATGGAGAACTTGAAACAGGAGAACTGCAAGCAGCGAATGTTTCTCATCTTTTGCTGACATCATTCGCTGAGCTGCATATCCTCCACCTCCGGGCTCTGCTCCCGGATACCAGGATGCCCACCACTGAAGTCCGATATATGCAAGAAAAGCAAGTACCGATAAGGAAAGAGCCGACCCAAATGTTTCTGCGGAGTTTCCAACTGATGGAAAGAAATTAAATATGAAATCAGGAAGTTTTTCTTGCAAGCCGATCATTCCCCCAACTTCAGGCGAATCAAGCACTAGAACAGCTAATATGATTGCTCCTGTCATTGCCAAGAAGAATTGAAATGCATCAGTAACAACTACACCCCACAATCCGCTCATTGCGGAATAAGCAGCAACTAGCAGCATACACACAAAAACATAAATAATTGCCTGAGTTTCGGATACAGAGAATAGTCCGGTTAATATAGAAACCATTGCTTTGTTTACCCATCCAATAATTATCACATTCATAAAGAGACCTAGATAAACAGCCCTAAAGCCGCGGAGAAATTTTGCCGGTTTCCCGGAATAACGGATTTCAGAAAACTCAGCTTCGGTCATTATACCTGCTCTTCTCCAAAGTCTAGCAAAGAAAAAAACAGTGAGCATTCCACCGAATGCAAAATTCCACCATACCCAGTTGCCTGATATTCCATTTTTTGCGACAAGTTCTGTAACCGCCAATGGTGTATCGGCAGCAAAAGTTGTGGCGGCAAGAGAAATCCCGGCAAAATACCATGGAAGATTTCTACCGGAAAGGAAAAATTCGTCTGTGCTTTTTCCGGATCGTTTTGAATAATAGAGAGCTATGATTATGCTCAAAATTATATAAGTAGCAAGAATTAGATAATCAATTATTTCCATCTTTAATCACTCGTTCCTTATTCCACAAAGATGTTAACCAGGCAACCGACAAAGTAACCGCTACACCGATTATAGTGTACCAAGTCCAACCAATTTTGCCGGAATAAATAACAACAATCATCACAATAATTCCTGTTATAAACGCCGGAATTACATTTTTTTCTTGAGAATTTTTTATGAAAATTCCGGAAAGGAAGGTACCCAGCAATCCTCCATATGTAAATGAAGCAATACTAAGTGCCAATTCTACAACTAAAGTAGGAGAATTTATAAATAATAATGCAGTTAATCCTAAAATTACAGCCCAAAAGAGTGTAACTATTCTTGAAATAAATAAATTTTCGGATATGTTTTTCCATTTACTGTTCAACAAATCCATTATGGTTGAGGAAGAAATTGATGAAATCGAACCTGCCAATGTTGAAATTGCAGCTGCGAATAAGCCGGCAATTATTAATCCTGAAATGCCTACCGGTAATGATTCGATAATAAACTTCGGAAATATTTCATCAGCTTTAAGGAGATTCAATGTTGAGAGATCATAAGTTTTATAATATCCAAACAAAAGCACACCAATTAAAAGAAACAACGCAAATTGAAATATCACAATAACACCGCTACCAATTACTGCAAGCTGAGCTTTCCGGACATCCCCGGTAGCGAATAGTCTTTGCACAATCAACTGATCCGTTCCGTGAGAAGCCATCGATAGAAATGCTCCGCCCAATAATCCTGCTGGGAGAGAATAATTATCGGAGAAAAATGATCCAATCTCGTTCTCAAATCCTAAATTAATAATCGAAAGTTTCTCAACAATTTGAACAGTTGAGAAAATTCCTAAACCTTCGGGTATAAATTCGGTAAGTAGAAATATTCCGGTAATTATAGCGCCGCCTATGTAAATAAACATCTGTATTACATCTACCCAAATTACACCTTTAAGTCCGCCCGTTATTGTATAAATCAATGCAACAACGACAATAATTAAGATTGCATAAGGATAATCAATTCCGAGAAGAAGTTTTAATGGAATCGCTGTAGCAAATAACCTTACTCCATCTGCGGCTGTTCTAGTAAAAATAAACACCAATGAGCTGAAGGTTCTTGTTTTGACTCCGTATCTAGTTTCTAGATATGAATAAGCAGTTTGAATATTGCCTTTGTAGTAAGCCGGTAACAGGAAAATAGCCACAGCAATTCTTCCAATAAGATAACCGAAAGTAACTTGAAGGAAATTTAGATTTGTAAGATATGCCAATCCGGGAATTGAGATGAACGTAAGTGTGCTTGTCTCAGCCGCTACAATAGAAAAACAGACTGTTCCCCAAGGAACTGATTGTGAGCCCAGAAAGTAATCCTTAGTACTCTTCTGCCTGCCACCGGTAATGATCCCGAAAAGAGCTACACCGATCAAATAAAGTGTTATTATTAAGTAATCAAGCGTTCTATCCAAAAAGCGGCACCGCTAATTTCACTGAAGTTCTGCTATTGCTTCCTCTACCGAGCTGTTGATGGGTAACACTCTGTTAAGTTGAGAAATCTCGATAAGTGTTTTCACACTTTTGTTGGGATTTGCCAATCTGATTGAGCCTTCGTTTGCTTGAATGATTCTGTATGCTAACAAGATTGCACTTAAGCCGGAACTATCACAATACTCGACCTCGCTTAAATCAAAGACGAGTTTCGAAATATCTTCGGCATGAAGCAAAATTGTAAGCTCACCTTTTACCAATCCTGCAATCTGAGCATCAAAACGTTTTTCATTTAATTTGAATACAGAAACGTTGTCGATTTTTTTCCATTCAAAATTTATACTGTCTTCCATATCTCATTTTGTTTATTAAAGGAAATTTACTAATTAAGAACAAGAAACCGGATTTTAAAAGCTTCTTTCCTAAAACATCTTTAATGAATTTAATAAATTTTCATAAGAAAGTTTAGGATTATTTTCGTCTTTACTTATCAGAAAATTATAATATTTTTCCGCTTTTTCGCTGTGAAAACCGATTCTAAAATTTGCATCAACCGCATTTGCAACAGCAGTAGAAAAATTATTGCTGTTTAGATTCAGATCAACTGCCACGTCAAATTTTCTTCGCTTCAATCTGTGAATAAGTGATTTATCAGGCAAGCCAAGTTTTGTTAATTCATCGGTAGTAAAGTCCACCAAATGACATTTGGTTCTGTACCTGAAATAATTAAATACTTCAACTGTTGTAATAACCGAAACGTTTTTGTTAAAAGCCAATAAAAAATGAAAAATTAGGTTCGGGTTATCAACCGCTCCAACATCCATAGGAAGAATGATGAAAAAATCCCTTGCCCGGCTAATAAAATCTGTGTATTGAACGGGATGTTCATTTCTTCCCTTTTTAATTTGATTGAGTTTATAGTTCACGGCAATATTTTTTACCTGATCAATCATTTATTTAATCATCCTGAGAAACTCTTCTTCTCCAATAATTTTAACACCTAACTTTTCCGCTTTATCAACTTTTGATCCGGGACTATCGCCGGCTAAAACAAAACTAGTATTTTTACTTACTGATGACGTTACTTTTCCTCCGTTTGCTTCAATAAGATCTTTAATCTCGTCTCTTGGTTTTGAAAGAGTACCGGTTAAGACGAACGTAAGCTCTTTTAGTTTCTCCGATGTTTCTTTTTTCTCTTCCGACTTAAAATTTAGCCCTGCATCTTTAAGATCTCCAACGATTTTAAGATTTTTAGGATTCTTAAAAAATTGGGTGATACTTTCACTTGCGGCAGGACCAATATCTGGTATATTCTCCATTTCGGAACGTTCGGCAGATATTAATGTTTCAATTTCTCCTATCGCAGCAGCAATCTTTTTTGCTGCTCCTTCACCAACATATCTTATCCCTAGAGCAAACAACAATTTTGAGAATGGCTGAGATTTGCTCTTCTCAATTGATTGAAGCATCTTATCAACGCTTTTCTCGCCAAGTCCTTCAATTTGAATTAGTTCCTCGCGATGTTTATGAAGAAGGTAAATATCGCTGTAGGATTTCAAGAAACCTAAATCTACAAATTGATTTATCAGTGATTCTCCCAACCCTTCGATGTCCATTGCACCACGGGATGCAAAGTGAATAATGCTGCCTTTAATTTGAGCCGGACATTCAGGATTGATACAGTAAATTGCGACTTCATTTTCAGGAAAAAATAATTTGCTGCCGCATTCGGGGCATACATCAGGAGGTTTAACAGGTTTTGAGCTTTTATCTCTTTCCGCCTCAATTACTTTAACTACTTTTGGTATAACATCGCCGCCTTTCTCGATAATTACCTTATCCCTTTCTCGGATATCTTTTCGCTTTATTTCATCAAAATTATGAAGTGTTGCTCTGGAAATTGTTGAACCTGCTAAAAAGGTAGGCTCAAGTTCGGCAACAGGTGTAATTGCTCCGGTTCTGCCAACCTGCCAAGTGATTGATCGTATATTAGTAGTCGCTTGTTTTGCTCTAAACTTAAATGCGACAGCCCAGCGTGGACTTTTTGCTATCGAGCCGAGTAATTTCTGCTGTTCTATTGAGTTAACTTTTATTACAACACCGTCTATTTCATAATCCAAGGTTTCTCTTTTTGTTTCCCATTTTCCGCAGTAATTAATCACGTCCTGAATGCTGTTGCAAAGTTCAAAATTAGGATTTACCTTAAATCCGAATTGCTGCAAAGTTTTTAAACTTTCGTATTGAGTTTTCAATTGAAGATCATCGGAAAGAAGATAGTAAACAAAAATATCGAGTGGTCTTTCTGCAACAAGTTTAGGATCCTGAAGTTTTAGCGTTCCGGCTGTAGAATTTCTTGGATTAGCAAAAGTCTTCAGTCCGTTCTTTTCGCGTGATTTGTTAAATTTGATAAAGTCCTCTATCTTCATGAATATTTCGCCGCGTACTTCAAAAAGCTTAGGCGAATTATTCGAATCAAAATTTCTGACTTTCAGCGGAACGGATTTAATAGTTTTGACGTTTGCAGTAATTTCTTCCCCTATGGTTCCGTCTCCCCTTGTTGCTGCGGTTTTAATGATTCCATTCTCATAAATAATGCTCACAGAAACACCATCTATTTTTAATTCGACTGTGTATTCTACATCTCCCCTGAGTTTAAGTTTATCTTTAACTCGTTTATCGAAATCAATAAGTTCTTGCTCACTGTAAGTATTGGAAAGACTAAGCATCGGATATTTGTGTTCAACCGGTTTAAAGATTTTTGTTAAGTCCGATCCAACACGTTGGGTAGGTGAATCCTTAGTGATTAATTCAGGGTAGTCGGCTTCAAGATTTTCTAATTCTTTTAATAGGTTATCAAATTCTAAATCGGAAATTACCGGTTGGTTGAGAACATAATAATTATAATTGTGTTCATGGATTTCTTTTCGCAGTTTTTCTATTTTTTCTTCAATTTGCTTCATCTCTACCAGAAAATTTTAGCAGTCTGATTCCTTCTCGATCAATTAAAACATTTCCTACAACATTACTTAACGAGTCCAAAGAAATATTATTATTATTTAGAGAAAATTCAATTCCCGGCAAATTACCGATGAGCAATTTATAGTTTGAGTTTGCAATCAATCTTTTCATTTCTGTGGGACGAAGCAAGAACTCCGTTTGCCTTACATCGTCGATTAAAGCTCGAATCCAGACCGTATCTCTTGCTGTTAGAACTAGATTAAGACTGTCGCCCGAATAAAAAACCGAAGAGCTGTCCTCCGTTGTTAATTTATATCTTTCCCTTTCCGTCGATAAAATCTCATCAAACGAAGTTTCTTTCACAATAACTTTTTCGCCGCTGCTGAAAAAAAGAAAATATGCTGTTACTAAAACGATAAGTAAAAACGGCACTGCGATGTACATATATTTTATATAAATAGAATTATCCGGTGAGGATTGTTTTTGATCCGATAAATTTGTGGAAACAAATTCAAGTTTATTTTCAGTCTTGGGTTTTTGGAGTTCCTCAACTTTTTCATTTAAATCTTCAGCAACTTTTGATTCACCCTTTTTTGCTGTCTCGTATTTTGCAAGAACATGCTCCGGATTAAGCCCAATCGTTTCCGCGATGCTCTTTATAAATGCCCTGACATAAACTTCGGGCATTACAGAAAAATCGCCCTCTTCGAGCGCTTTCAAATATTTAATGTCAATCTTGGTTCGCTTGGAGATTTGCTCTAAAGTAACTTCATGATCTTCTCTGGACTGTTTTAGAAATTGAGCAAATTTTTGTAACGATAAATTATCCATCATTATTTTCTCATCAATCTAACAGCAAATGCTCCGTCCATTCCGTGAATATTCGGAAACGATTGGATATATCCTTTTTCATTAACCAACGATTCCGGAAATTCATTACCTGGGAAAACGATTTCAAAATCGGGATTAGACATCAAAAATTTTTCAATTATTTCAAAATTTTCTTCCGGTTCAATAGTGCAGGTGCTATAAACTATATAACCGCCTTTTTTTAAAAGTTTTGAAGCTGCGTCCAATAATTGCGATTGAGTTGCGGTTAGTTTCCTAAAATCACCTATATCGCGTTTCCATTTAATATCGGGTTTTTTCGTTAAGGTCCCTAATCCTGAACATGGAACATCCACTAAGATCCGATCAAAGGGTTCACTTTCGAATTCCAATGCATCTACTGCATAAGTTTCGACATTCTCAACTTTCAATCGCTGAAGATTTTTTTTAAGTATCTTCAATCTACTTTCGAATTTATCGATAGCAACCAAGGTACCTTTGTTTTTCATAAGATCGGCTAGCATACCGGTTTTACCCCCGGGAGCTGCACAAAAATCGAGGACTCTCATTCCTGGTCTGGGATCTAGTAATCTACATGCTAAGCCTGTACTTTCGTCCTGGATGCTGAAGTAACCTTTCGAAAAATACTCCCAATCGCTTATATTAGTAAGATTATTCAATTTTATAAAATCATCGAGATACTCACAATCTTTATAACCCAAATTGACTTTATTAAGCAGCTCTGTAAGTTCTTTTTTTGAAGTAATTAAGTTATTTACTCGCAAAACCAATATTGGTTTTTCGTTATTTGATACTAAAAGTTTTTCAGTAAAATCTTCTCCCCATCGGTTGATCCATCTTTTTACAAGCCAGGATGGATGTGAATAGTAGGCGCTGAAATAAGCTGCAGGATCATCTTCACGGTCGGGATATCTTATTGCATCTTTCTTTTTAATAATATTTCGCAAAACTGCGTTGGTCAGATCTGCGGGTTTTTGTCCCTGAAGTTTTTTTACAAACTCAACTGCTTCGTTTACGGCTGCATAATCCGGAACTTTATCCAAAAAAAGTATCTGATACAAAGCAACACGCATAGCATTTTTTACGTTGGGAATACACTTTGAAAATTGCCCTTTGTAGAATCCATTAAGTATCCAATCAATTCTATTCAACCAACGAATTACACCGTGAACAATTTCAAAAAGTAAAGCCTTATCTACACCGGATAGATCAGAGTTTTTAAGTTCGATTTCCAAAATTTTATCAAGGTAAGCATCTGTTCTGTCAATTCTATTTAGGATTTTAACGGCGATTCCACGGACACCAGTATAAAGATTTGGTTCTTTGTAACCGTTATTAATTGTATTATTTACCTTTTCAGTCATAATTTAATTTTACCAGGCAATTAATTAGCAAAATAAACAAATAATCAGTGAATAGCAGAGACGTAAATGAAAAGTTATTTAAAACACAAAAGGCTGCTGAACATCAGTGCAAGCAGCCTTAAAAAACTCTTTTAGCAAGCAACTTTTATTGAGCTTTTCTACCGTATTTTTTATTAAATCTTTCAACTCTACCAGCAGAATCAAGAATCTTCTGTTTCCCGGTAAAGAACGGATGACATTGATTACAAATTTCCAATTTAATTTGACTTACAGTAGATCTCGTAACAAAAGTATTTCCGCATACACACGAAACTTCGCATCTTTTGTAAGTAGGGTGAATACCTTTTTTCATCATTAATCCTTTTTTATTCTAGCCAGTAAATATAGGAATTTTAGTATATTATTTCAATTTACGGGTTAATTTCACCTTGCAGCTGTTTGATTGAATCCAATTTTGCCTTAAGTGTTTTTCTTTCATCTAGGGTCATTGGAACTCTCACTAAAAAACCTCCGAAACCTGCATTACTTGTTCCTGACCCTACCGTTCTTATTGGACTGGAATTCGGTTCGGTTTCTTCACCTGAAGCGCCAAATTGTTTATCTAAATCAACGGATTGAGTCAGATCGAACGGATAATTTATCCTTTCTTTCACGACTACGTCATTTTGTTTCAACACCATCCTAAAACCAGGCGAATTTGAGGGTAGATCAATTTGTGCTAACTCCAAAACTTCGTTCTGCTGATTACTTATGGACTCTAAGTTCGAACCGGGATTTGTAGCGGAAATAATCGGTTCCGGACGACTCATTAAAAGATCTTCTTTTTCAACCGGATTAAGATCTACGACAAAAAAGAGAATTACAGCGCTTAGAACCAGCGAAAATGCCGGAACTGTGACCCAGAAGAATGTTTTCTTCGGAGTCGATTCACCTTTCAATTCGAAGCTGCCGTTTTGAATTTTAGTATTAAGATTAAATTCAAAATTATCCGGTGCTTGAATACGTGGCAAGTTTTTCAGATCGTTTAGAAGTTGATCTAATTTGTTGTTTAAACTTCCCATTTGTCACTTCCCCATCTAACTAATCATTGTAAATATTTTTTAACAATTTTTGAAGTTTTGTTCTCCCACGATTTATTCGGGATTTAACTGTTCCGATTGACAGACCCGTCATTTCTGCAATCTCTTCATAGGAAAAACCTTCGATATCTCTTAAAATTACTACTTCTCTATAAACCGGTTTTACTTTAAGAAGTGCCTTTTGGATAATCTCGTTCTTAATACCGCTATCGGCAACTTTTTCCGGAGAGAAATATGATTTATCTTCAACTTGTAAAGGAACTTCGTCGTCAGAGTTATTCAGCGAATAAATAACGCGTCTCTTTCGCCGCTTAAGTTCATTCTTTGCCAGATTTCCGGCGATCGTATAAATCCAGGTCGAAAATTTAGCAAAGGATTTATATGAATCTTTGTTAAGGTAGAATTTGATCATCGTGTCCTGCACTATATCCGTGCAAACATCACGATCACCTACAAATCTGTAAACAAAATTCATTAACGGATCTTTATAACGTTTCACAAGAATGTTATAACACTCCATTGTGTTATTGTCTTGGAACTCTTTTATCAGTTCTTCATCCGTTAACTGGTTTAGATTTTTTTTCTCGTGGTTTATACTCAAGTCTATCTGAAATTGTTTCAAAAATTTTGTAGAAATATAACCATTTTATTCCAAAACTATTGATGGGATATTTTATCATCAGGAATCAATTTTGCAATCAAACTTGTTAAAAAATTCTTTGCTTCCAGGGATGTAGATTTTATCGCTAAATCAGCTTCGAGCAAAACCTTAGCGGCGTTTGCCAGGCGATAATGATTTCTGAAGTACTTTCCTTTTTTGCAGTTTATATAAAAATAGTAATTGACATCTATCTTTTTCGCCGCCTCCATATCCGGAATCTTCAACTCATCAAGTTCAATTGAATGAGCCACAATAGATATATATTTTGTCAGCATCCCAAGTAAATTAAGCAGTTCATATCCTTGATCAATCAAATTAAAGGCGATCAATATCGATTTTTGTTTATCTCCTGACCCAATCGAATCAAGAAACTGAAAAATATTATATTCCCGTGTTTTCGAAGCAATTTCCATAATATCAGATTCTGACACAGTTTTTTTATCGCCAATAAATTCCCGTAATTTTGGGAGATGCATCTGAAGCAAGTGCTTACTTTCCCCAACAATATCAACCAGCAATTGAGCGGATGAATCAGGAAGAACAATCCCTTCTTCTTCTGCTTCCCGTTTCAGCCAATTTGCCCATTCGTACCCCTTCAATTCCTTAGCTTCGAAAAGAAAATTTTTCTTGTAGAGGGTTGAAAAAGGTTCTGAACTAATTGCTTTTTGTTTGCCGTAATGAGCTATTATTAAGATGGTTGAATCCACCGGATTGGAAGCATAATCAGCAAGTTTTTTCTTGTCTTTTATAACCTCAAAATTTCTGACGACAATAACTTTTTTCCCCCCGCCAAAAGGAAAAGTTGATGCAAGTTCCAAGATGTCTTCGACCTTTAGGTTTTTATCACAGCTAATGGTTTCATTATCAAAGTCGGATTCCACTAACTTTCCACAATGTTTTTTTACTTCAATTATCGTTTTATCTATCGTGAAAATGTCCTCCCCGAAAAAATAATAAACTGGTAAAATTTCCTTGGCGAGCGATTGTTTAATATTCAAAATAGATTGAGCTGAAGGACTTTTTCTAGCGGGAGACATTTTTTTTCCTCTCCATCTTAATTGCTTTAGATAGAAAATACAGAAATCCTCCCCAAACAATTCCACCGACTATTACTAAGAGCGATATACTTAAAATACTCAATGTTGATCCCTTAAAGTTAACTTCACTAGCTTTTTGTTGAGTAAGATAAAAGTAATTATGGCAATAGACCATTGCGCCACGCATGTGCCCATATTTTCTGCGTGAAAAGGGTTCCACCATTCAGGATCCCATGAGATCGACGAGGTAAGCCACCATCCGAGAAGAATCACAGCCTGTAAAGGAATAAGATATTTTATCACAAAATTATACCACTTACCTATTTGAATATCCGATCCTGGTCCGTTAATTATTTCGCTTCTAAATTTATCAACTCCGAACCGCGTAACTGCGAACGAAATAAAACCTCCGCTAATTATTAAACCAACACCCCAAACCCAATCCTGGTTAATAAAAAAATCAATGTTTAATGCAGAGGGTATTCCTAATAAAAAACCCAACGAACCTACGAGTAAAACTGATTTCTTTCTCTGCATACCGAAATCCATAAATGTCCGTGTCGTTAATTCGATTAAAGAAACCAACGAAGACATTGCAGCAAAAGATAATGCAAGGAAAAACAAAGATGCGAAGAAAATATTTACACTTTCACTGCCTGATAGCTTTGAGAAAAGAATTGGAAGATATATGAATGTCAACCCCGTGTTTGCCGGACCGCTTTCAGTTATCTGCCCCATCGCATCAACAGAACTGAGAGCAAACACAGTCGAAAAAATTATCAATCCCGCTATTAAAGATATTGAGTTGTTTCCAAAACCAATAAGAGCAGAGTTCAAAGCAATATCTTCCTTTTTTTTCATATAGACGGCATAGGTTAAGATTAATCCCCACCCGGCTCCGGTATCCCATGCATTTTGCGTAAGTGCATTCATCCAAACCTTGAAATCCAATAAAAATTCAAGTTTTGGAGTGAAAAAATATTTAATACCATCAATCGCATTGGGCAGAGTAAGTGATCTTGCTAGAAGAATAAATAAAATAACTACTAAAGACGGAACCAATATTTTATTTGCTTTCTCAACACCATTCACAATTCCTTTATAGATGATTGATACTCCAACTATCATTGCGATGAGATGAAAAATTAGAGGTGTATAACCTGATGAAAAACTTTCCCAATAGGCAAGATGATTTTCCGTATTGAAAAGATCGCCGGAAATGGCAGAAGTGAAATATCTGATACACCATCCGGTAACGACAGAATAGTAGAACATTATTCCCGTCGAAACCATTGCAATAAACGCACCCATCCACGCAAAATTTTTACCACCGGTTTTTGCAATTGCTCCTATTGGACCATAACGTGTTGACTTCCCGATAGCAAATTCAGCGATTATTAATGGGATCGACCAAAACAATAAAAATAGAACCCATGGAATTAAGAATGATCCTCCACCGTTTTGGGCAACAATTCTGGAGAATCGCCATATATTGCCCGTACCAATCGCAATGCCTAACGTGGCAATTACGAGTCCCCAACGGGAGGAAAAAAATTCTTTTTTATTCATTTATTACTTATTTGTCTCTCTTTTCAAAAGTTACGGATTCTATTACAACATCGTCAATGGGTTTATCGTATGGCTTTGATGTTTCAACATCCCCGATTGCTTCAACAACATCCATACCATTTATAACTTCACCGAAAACAGTGTGCCTTCCATCCAACCAAGGTGTCGCTGCAAGAGTGATAAAGAACTGGCTGGAGTTTGTATTGGGACCTCTATTTGCCATCGATAAAATACCAGGGGCTTTGTGCTTTAGTTCGGGGACAAACTCGTCTTCAAAATCCTTACCGTAAAAACTTCTGCCTCCGGCACCGGTACCGGTTGAATCACCACCTTGAATCATAAATCCTTTAATAACTCTGTGAAAAGTTACTCCGTTGTAATAATTTTGGTTTGCCAATCCCACAAAGTTCTTAACAGTTTTAGGTGTTTGATTTGCAAACAAATTAATTTCGATGGTTCCCATACTAGTTTTCATCACAGCAACAAGCTGCTGATCATCCGAAATTTGCATTAATTCTTCCACGGCATCTCCTTTATCTAAACAACCAATTAACAAAAAATTGACTGTTATTAGTAAAAAAATTTTTTTTAGCATGATTACTCCTTATGGTTTAACTAAAGCTGAATAAATCAAAATAAAAATTGTCATTCCTATTGCAATTCTATAATAGATAAAAATAAATGTTGTGTTCTTCCTTAAAAATCTAAGTAGAAATTCAATTGTGAGATAGCCCGAAATAGCTGCGGCGATCGTTGCTACAAACAGATTTATGAAACCATCAAAGTCGATAAAATTTAATGATTCATAAAACTCAAGTAATCCGCTTCCAAGAATAGCGGGAACGCTTAATAAAAACGAAAATCTTGCCGCAGTTTCTCGTTTTAATCCAACGAATAATCCTGCGGTTATTGTAGTACCGCTTCTTGATGAACCTGGAATTAAAGCCAACGATTGAGCAAAGCCAACAATCAATGAATCTTTCCAGGTTAAATCTTTCATTTCCTTCTTAAATTTTCCTACCTTTTCTGCAATCGCAAGTATAATTGCAAGAATTATTAAACTGCTAGCAATTACATATAAATTCTTAGTTAAAGCTCCTTCAATAAGATCTTTAAAACCCAGCCCGATTATCACAACGGGAATTGAACCGATTATGATAAACCAACCCATCCTCGAATCTATTGATTGACTTGAGAATTTTTTCTTTTCATGTAAGTTTTCTTTTAAAAAATTTAGTAAAATTGACCAGAGATCGTTCCAAAAATATATTAAAATAGCCAGGAGTGTTCCCAACTGAATTACAGCAATAAATGCAGTCCAATGTTCTGGATTTTCATCCGAAATTAGACCCATTAATTTTCCGGCGATTGTAAGGTGTCCGGTACTGCTTATCGGTAAAAATTCTGTTAACCCCTGAACGATACCAAGAAAAATTGCTTCAAAAAAACTCACTAATACTCCTTATAGAAATAATGAAACACCGAGTTTAATTCCCCAACTAAATGTATTTAAGTTTACGTCATAACTGCTGTTTTCAGCAAGTTTACCGTTGTCATTTTCAGGCTTCCCGGGCATATCATAACGAAGATCGGTTCCGACATACGCATAAACATCTCCGCCGAGTTTTGTATGACCTTCGGCTCTTGCCAGAAACCCATAACCTGTAGATGAATAATTTTGTTCGACAATAATTTTTTCGTCAAGGTCTATCATTCTTATTCCCGCACCGCCGCCAAATTTAAATTTATAACCTTCACCGGGAATTACGTAATAAGCAACTAATGTTGGTTTTTGCATCGTGTAATTCAAATCATAGATGCCTCCATTGCCGCTGCTTGAATTATAAGAAAAGATCGAAAGTCCATAGTCCACCCCCAACTCAAAATTTGAGTTTAATGAATATGTGATCTCTCCGAAGAACTCAACACTTGATGAAAACGCATTTAACTTTTCTCCACCTTGATTGTAATTCCCATTTATGTAATCTTTAAGAGAGGGACTGCTCACAAAATTAATGCCCATTCCGCCGCTGATATCAACTTGCGAATAGATAATTGAAACAGATATTAAAACTGCAAAAATTATTTTTTTCATTTTTCATCCGGTTTTAATTTGAAAACACTCAAGAATGTTTCTATTGATTCTCCTTTAGCTGCTCTACTCTTGTTTACTAAATACACAATTACTAACAATGAAATTACAAACAACACGTAAGAAATTAAGTGCGTAAGAAAAGCATAGGCTCCTGCTGCTTCTTCGGGAAAATTAAAAATATTAACAAGAACCGCTATTACGATTAAATGATACGAACCAGTACCTCCCGGAGTTGGAATAATCACACCGAAAGCTGCAATCGTCATTAATATCCATCCCATAGAGAATGTTACATCCTGAATCTCATTCATTCTTAGCATATAAAATCCTATATATGAATTCAATCCATAGATGAACATCATAAAAGCAGTAAGAAAAATGGTTGCCAAATAATTTTTTGTCCCGCTTAAACTTGAAAACCCTTTAATAAGAGTATCAAACACTTCTCCTAAAAACTTTGCAGCTCTGTTCGAAAATATGCCGGCAAATTTCAAAATAATTTTATAAAACTTATCTTTAAACTTTACCACTAATGCAATGAGTATTATCAGCCCAATCATTAGTGCAAACACAATATAGATTGTCGATTTCAGCCAAACAATTTCAGAGTATAAATCTCCTGTAAAAAGTTGAACACTAATTAGGACAGAAAATCCTAAGGCAAGAATATCGATAATTCTTTCGACAACGATTGTTCCTAAAATCGAAGAGCGCGAAACATCCTCCCACCGTGCAAGAAACAAGGGACGGTACAACTCGCCCAAACGGGGAACGGCACAGTTTACGCCGTAACCAATCATTGTCGCTCCGAAAAGATGGGACATTGAGGCTGCCGGCTTTATTGATTCAACAATAAACTTCCATCTAAATGCTCTTATTAAGTGGGAGAAGAGAAATGTAAAAGAAAAAATTATTATCCAATGAATTGGAGCACTTATTACAATTTTAGTTATTTTATTTAATTCAATATCTTTAAATGCCAAATAGAGAAAAACTATTGTAAAAATTACGGGAAGTAAAAATCTTATTAGTGAATGGAAACTATATTTCGAATTTTTATCTGAGGTCAATTACCTTAACTCCTGAAGCAGGTTGAAAAGTAAACTCATTATCATTAACGGTTACATCGATTTTAATATTACTAAAAGATACAATCAGCTCAGTGTTGGAATAATCAATCAGTTCAAATCCAGTGATCAAATAATCATAAGAGATATAAACTTTAATGTTTTTGAACGGCAATGTTAAATCGTTCGGTGTCAGTTTGAAACAGTTAGATGTTTTGTTACAGATTTCCACACTACACTTAGAAGGATAATCGAAAATATATTTTTCAAGCGAAGGATTTGACTGATCATCTTCAAAATCCGAAACAATTACCCTGTTTTCTTTTTCATCGAAGTTCCAAACTGTCTTTCCGTCAGATATAATTGTTTTATCTTTTAACACAAGACGAAACTTATTTCCTTTTAAATAAATAATTGTACCATTTAGAATAAAATTCGAATTACCGGAATTTATCCGGCTGTTATAATCAGCTTGCAGGCTAGTTAATGAATTAAACTTTTCTTGAACTTTATTCAGCAAACTTTCAGCATTTTGTGCATATGAATAAAATGGAAAAAAAAACAACAAATAGATGATTATTTTACCCATCATATAAGTGACCTCAATACAGCTTCGAGTTGATTTTCATCTTCAACCAGAACATCTCTTGCTTTGCTGCCTTCGCTTGGGCCAACTATTCCGGCTTGTTCCAATTGATCAACAATCCTTGCAGCACGAGCATATCCTAATTTTAATCTTCTTTGAAGCAGTGAAACAGATCCTTGCTGATGCCTAACAATCAACCTTGCAGCCTCTTCAAACATATCATCAAGATCTGCGAGAAAACTTGCGGTATTTTGCTTCTTTTTATCAAACATGGATGGAAGCAAAAATCTTTTGGAATAACCGGGTTGAGTATAAATATAGTTTGTGATTTTCTCAACTTCGTCTGTGGATATAAAAGCGTTCTGAATCCTTATAGGTTTCGGCATCCCCCCGGGAAGAAAAAGCATATCACCTCGTCCGAGCAGCTGTTCCGCACCTTTCATATCGAGAATTGTTCTCGAGTCAATCTTTGTCGCAGCTTGATAAGCAATTCTTGCGCTGAAATTTGCTTTTATGGTTCCGGTGATCACATTTACCGAAGGTCTTTGAGTAGCCACAATAAGATGAATTCCTACTGCACGTGCAAGTTGAGCAATTCTTGCAATCGGCTCTTCAACTTCCTTTCCGGAAGTTATCATCAGGTCTGCAAGTTCATCAATAATAACTATGATATAGGGAAGTTTATGATGAATCATCTCGGTGGAATCTTTCGGCTTACGTTTTGGATCAGAAATCTTTGCATTGTAATCTACGATATTGCGGACTCCAAGTTTTGCAAGTTTATCATATCGCTTTTCCATCTCCGCTTCAACCGCTTTCAGTACAAGCAAAGCATTCTGCGGATTTGTAATGATTTCCTCATCCAAATCCGGGGATACTGCTAAATAATGTTTGTTAAGTTTTTGATAGAATGATAATTCTATTTTCTTGGGATCAACAATTACAAATTTAACTTCGCTTGGATGTTTTGAATACAGAAGCGAAGTGATTATCATATTAATACCGACACTTTTTCCCGAACCTGTTGAGCCTGCAATAAGAAGATGAGGCATTGTAGCCAAATCTGCGATATACACATCTCCCGAAATTGTTTTACCTAATGCAAGCGGAAGCTCAGCTTTTGATTGCTTAATTTTTGTAAGAACCATATATGCATTCACTAACGAAGGCTGGTCGTTCGGTATTTCGACTCCGATTGCACTTTTACCGGGAATAGGGGCAATAATTCTTATTCCCCTGGCGGCGAGAGCTAGTGCAATGTCGTTTTCCAAACTTACGATTCTGCTAATTTTGACTCCGGGTGCCGGCACAATTTCATAGAGTGTGACAACCGGACCTGGAGTTACCGAAATATCTTCTATAGTAATATCGAAAAGCAGAAGTTTTTCTTTCAGTAGTTCTGCATTACGAGTTAATTCATGTTCCGGAATTTTATAATCATCGTCACGAGGTTTATTAAGCAGATCAATTTTCGGGAACGCATAATTTATATTTTCTTCCCATTGATCAGGAAGTTTTTTTTCTTCATCTACATTAACAGCCGGAACTATATCATCTTTTTTACTTTTCTTTTCTGTATCAGTATTTATCTGTGGTTCTTCATCCACACCGAAAACTTCAATTATTTTTTCGGGTTCATCTTTTCGTACAATCCTAATTCGAGTTTCTTCTTCTTTCTTAAGATCTTCAGCAGTAATTATTTGATCGTCATCTTCTCCAAACTCCTCACTTTTCTTTCGCCTACGCAGTTTCTTTATTTTATTAAGATTATCCTCGTCGTCGAATGATTCATCGTTTCGGATTATTTTTATATCATTTTCCTTATCCTTTTTTTCCTTTTCCGGAATTACTTTCTTCAATAGTGAAAATATTTTTCCGAGTTTAATATCGAAGACAATAAATACAGAAATGAAGGCCAAAGCCGCTAGAAATATTATACTTCCCAAGCCGCCTAAAAATCTACCGACGGCAGTTCCGAAAAACGCTCCTATGTTGCCGGATAGTTCGTGCACATCGGTAAGCATATTCAATTCAAATCTAAGCATACCGAAAAAAGATGAAAGAATTACAGCTATAACTAAGAGGAAATTGCTAATATATGAAGCAAGTTTAAAGTTTCGTGTTCTTATAATCGAAAAACCCCATACAAATAGAATGACGGGAAATACTATTGAAAAATATCCAAGAGTTGCGTGAATAAAAAAGTAGGAAGTATAAGCACCGAATAATCCTAACCAATTATTTATGCTTTCCATCTTGTAAACAATCTGCGGATCGTTCGAGAATACTTTAAACAAATCTGTAAACGAACCGAGATTAGCTTCATCGAACCTTGAGTAGGACAAGATGCTCAAAAAAATCAGCAGCGCAAAAACTATCATAACGAAGCCGAGAATTTTTTTCTTTTTCTCTATCGGAATGATATAAGGGCTATCATTGTTGTTTACTTTTTTTCTTCTTCTAACAGGCATTTAATGTTATTTATTTTTGTGCAATTTAATCGAGCCGGATTCGTAAACCCCGAAAGAATTCAAAGTATCAATTTGAGCACAATACCTAATGTCTTCTTCAAAGCCGTTTGCAATAAGTTTTTGTCCGTGTTCGCAGTCTTTAAGCAGTTCCTCAACATTTTTACCGAATGATTTGTTAAGTTCAAGACTTGCTTTAGCTGCATCTGTTAATACAATCTCATTTTTAAGTTTCTGAATTTTACGTACTAATTTACCCGCACATACTGTATCTTCGATACAGAACATTCCGTTTGAACCGGCGCACAAGATTTCAAAATCTTCATTCATCTTAACAAGATGTTCCGCAACAGCATCAAGATTATTAAACGAGCATAAAAACAGATTCTCAGAAAATTTTGCCTTAACTATTGCTTTCGAGCCATTAGTAGTGAATAAAATTATTGATTTACCCTCTACATTTTCTTTTGTGAAATCAAGAGGTGAATTACCGAGAGTAAACCCATCTATTTTTTTCGTGTTTCTTTCACCGGCTAGAATTGTCTGTCCACCAAAAGCATTTCCGGAAACCTTCATTGCAAATTCTATCGTGTTAACAGGAATAATCTCTTTAGCACCGTTGATCAAAGCCGTGTTAATAACTGTTGTCGCTCTCAGAACATCTATAACAACTGTGTTTTTGCCTGTGAAATAAAGTTCGTCCACATTATGCGGTGACAATAATACGTGTGCTTTCATTATTTTTTCACAAATGGAAGTTTAACAACAATAGCTGGAATTTCTTTGTTCCTTATTACAAAATTTACTTCTTCACCTTCGACTGCAAATTCAGTTTGAACATAACCGAGTGCAATCGGTTTGTCGAGAATTGGACTCACTGTTCCGCTGGTAATAACTCCAATCTTTTTCCCATCCTTAGATATTTCATATCCATGTCGAGGGAATGATTTTTCTTTGGCGATCATCGGAACTAATTTTCTTTTTACACCTTCCTCTTTTACTTTTTTTAAAACATCGCTTGCAATAAAATCACCTTTTTTAAGTTTAGTGATCCATCCCAAACCAGCCTCAATGGGGTTTGTTGTCTGGTCGATATCGTTTCCGTAAAGGCAATATCCCATTTCAAGTCTAAGAGTATCGCGGCATCCAAGCCCAGCGGGTTTAATATTGAATTCTTCACCTGCTTTAAATAATTCATTCCAAACCAATTCAGCATCATTTTCATCGCCGGTAAAATAAAGTTCATAACCGATCTCGCCTGTGTAACCAGTTCGAGATAAAATCATATCAATCCCGGCAATTTTTGTGAACATGAACGTATAATATTCCAGATCGATTTGTTGCTCACAAAGCTTTTGAACCACTTGGGTTGAATTTGGACCCTGAACCGCAAGAAGCGAGTACTCATCACTTGCATTTAGAAGTTCGGCATTCATTGGATTATTTTTTTTCATCCATTCAAAATCCTTATCGATGTTTGCACCGTTTACAACAAGAAGATATTTTTTCTCTGAAATCATATAAACCAGTAAATCATCTACAATACCACCATCCTCGTAGCACATAGCAGAATACTGAACCTTACCGGGGACCAATTTTGAAGCGTCATTAGTTGTTATGTGTTGAACAAAACCTAATGCATTTTCCCCTTCAACGAATATTTCACCCATATGTGATACATCAAACACACCAACACTTTCTCTAACAGCTTTATGCTCTTCAATAATAGAAGAATACTGAACTGGCATCTCATAACCTGCAAACTCGACAAGTTTTGCACCGGCATTTTTATGAGCATTATAATATTTTGTACGTTTCATCATACACCTATTTTTGTAATTTATTCCAATCGCTTAAAAATTTATCTAATCCGATATCGGTTAAAGGATGATTAAACAATTTCATCATTACGTCGAACGGAATAGTCGCAACATCGGCTCCCATCATTGCCGCATCAACTAGATGCAGAGGATTACGGATGCTTGCAACAAGCACTTCTGTTTCGAAACCGTAGTTATCATAAATTTGAATTATTTGTGCTATTAAATCCATTCCAACATGACTAATATCATCC
The DNA here is from genome assembly GCA_024103215.1 of Melioribacteraceae bacterium. GTDB lineage: Bacteria > Bacteroidota > Ignavibacteria > Ignavibacteriales > Melioribacteraceae > JAGFIY01. Next base: position 116,962 of record JAGFIY010000127.1, read on the forward strand.
AGCCTTCCAACGAAAGGGCTAATGTAAGTTGCACCAGCTTTTGCTGCTAAAAGTGCTTGATTTGGAGAAAAACATAGTGTCACATTTGTTTTTATACCTTCTTCCGAAACAGTTTTGACAACTTTTAATCCCTCTTTAATCAGAGGAATTTTGACCACAATGTTTTTATGAATTGACGCTAGCTCCCGTGCTTCTTTAAGCATACCGTCATAATTTGTTGAAACAACTTCTGCGCTCACAGGACCATCAACAACAGTTAATATCTCGTCCAAAAGTTCTTTAAAATTCTTTCCTTCTTTCGAAACAAGCGAAGGATTAGTTGTAACTCCGTCAACCATTCCGAGAGATGCCGCTTCTTTGATTTCGTTAATATTTGCCGTATCAATAAAAAATTTCATAATTTCTCCTTTACAAATAATCTTATTTATATTTCTTCTGTTAAATCTTCACCGGTTTTTGTTGAAAGTATTTGAAAAGTTTGGGGATTCAATTGTTCATCTTCTATAAGCTTTATTCTAAATCTATACTTAAATTGAAGTTTGGTAAGCATCGATATTTTTCCTTCTTTTAGAGACTTACCAAGTGATGGATGCACTTTTAGCGTTATTGAACTTCTCCATTTACGCAATCTAATCTTCTTAAACCATTCATCAATTTCGTGTATCAAGTTTGATTTCTTTGTTAATAATCCGGAACCTTCGCAGTAAGGACAAACTTCTGTCATGGATTGAAGAATGTTCTCCCTAACTCGCTGTCGTGTCATTTGAATTATTCCAAATTCAGTCATTGGCAGAAGAGCAATTTTTGCTCTATCTTTTTTGAATTCCTTTCGAAGTTCGTCGTAAATTTTCTTCCTGTTTCTTTCATCCTCGAGATCAATAAAATCGATAACAATAAGTCCGCCGATATCTCTAAGTTTCAGTTGAAGAGCTATTTCGCGAGCAGCTTCAAGGTCGGTTTTAAGCGAATTCAATTCCTGTTCTTTCTTTGCGGCATATCTTCCGCTGTTAACATCAACAACTATCATTGCTTCGGTATGGTCAAAAACAATATGTCCTCCGCTCGGAAGAGGAACTTTGCGTGACATCATTTTAGCAATTTGTTCTTCTATCCTAAAAGTTTCAAAAATCGCTTGCTTTCCCTTGTAGTATTCAATCTTTTCCGAAAGTTCTGGCTGTACGAATTTTACGTAACTTCGAATTTCTTTATAAAGTTTTTTTGAGTCGATGAATACTTTGCTAACGTCTTTTGTGAAAAGATCACGAATTACAGAAGTAGTAGTGCTAAGATCTTTGTAAACCAATGCCGGTGGCGATTTTAATTTCACGCTTTCTTGAATTTCCTCCCAAGCATTTATTAGATACTTCAGATCAGCGGAAAGTGCTTCTTCGGTTTGTGCATTTGCGGCTGTTCTAATTATCAATCCGCAATTTTCCGGAAGAATACTTCGAGCTAATTTTTTAAGTCTCCTTTTTTCCCGGTAATCGGATATTTTTTTCGATACACCAATTTTATTATCGAAAGGAAGCAGCACGCAAAATCTTCCCGGGAGGGATATTGCCGAAGTAACCCGTACACCTTTATCCTTCACAGGCACTTTAATTATCTGAACGAGAATTTCTTCCCCTTTTTTCAGATGATAAGAAGAGCGGTGCGGAGGCTGATGTGACTGATTTTGTGATTGAGGCTGCTGTTGATTTTGAGAATCTTGTTGATTGCGAGATGAATCGTCTTCATCATCGCTGTCGTCCTCGAAAATAGTCTGCAATTCGTTTAATCGTTCATCAATATCGGAAAAGTGAAGAAATGCATCATGCTTTAATCCGATATCAATAAAAGCAGCTCTAATTCCGGGTAGTACTCTTGCGACTTTACCGAAGTAAATATCGCCCACCATCTTCTGCTTTTCAGGATGATCAACAAAAAAATCGACAAGCTTGCTGTCCTCAGTAATTGCAACACGATTTTGTGAAGCAGAAGAATTAATAATTATTTCTTTATTCATATATATTAAACCTTATAACAGAACCTTGCTACTCAGATTTCCAAAAAACAATTCTGTCTTTAAACTTTTTATCAATTTCACTGACAATTTCATCGCTAAAATTTCCTAGTGATATTTCTTCCGAATGCTCTTCGATGTAATCAAAAAGCTGTACTTTATCTTTTATTGAAAAAATCCTATCCAAAAGTTTATCAATGCCATTCAAATGTCTAAAATACCAAATAATAGTTTTCTTTGCTCTGTCAAGTGCGGCAATTTCTCCGTACTCCCTAAAAAGTAGCTCAACGTGTTTTAAGCAGGTTTTTTTTACTTTTTCTGCTTCAGGAATACCGGGATCAATTCCTGTTTCAACAAGTTTATTGTAACGCTCGAATAAAAACGGATTTCCGATTACGCCGCGAGCAACCAACACCCCGTCGCAACCGGTTTCTTTTTTCATTCTAACCGCATCACTCGGCGAAAAAACCGAACCGTTTCCGATAACCGGTATTGATATATTTTCCTTAACAATCTTAATCCACTCCCAGTCAGCATGCATTTCATATCTTTCTTCTCTTGTTCTAGCGTGGATGATAACAGCGGCAGCTCCGTTCTCCTCGGCAATTTTACAGTTCTCAAGAACATTGATATTTGCTCGGTTTCTGCCCAATCTTATTTTGATTGTAACAGGAATATCACCGGAATTTTCCTTCATTGCCTTTATTAAACTTGCTAGGAGTTTTGGATTCTCGAGAATTCCCGCACCCATTCCGCTATTAACAACTTTGGAAACAGGGCAGCCACAATTTAGATCAATCCAGTCGGGATTAATTTTTCGAAGTTCCTTTACAGCGGTTCCAAGAATTACAGGATCCTTACCGAGAAGCTGAACACCAATCGGTTTCTCGCTTTTGTGATAAGTAAGAAGGCGAAGAGTTTCGAAGTTCGCATTTTTTACTCCATCGGCGCTTACCATCTGGGTAAAAACAACCCCTGCTCCGAATTCTTTACATAATTTTCTAAACGGAGCATCAGAAATATCCGCCATCGGGGCTACTATTAATTTCTCGCCTATATCAAGGTTGCCGATTCTCAAAAATTTAATCTCCTTTTAAAACAAAAAATGCTGAATAAATAATATTCAGCATTTACTAAAAGGAACTTTATATTATACGCCTTCCGTTTTAGGTTTAGCATTCTTTTTATTCTCATCTTCCATAATGGCTTTATGCGAAAGGCTAAGTTTACCATTCTCTATTTTAATCAAGCGAACTTTTATTTCTTCACCTTCTTTTAGCACGTCAGTAACCTTATTTACTCTCTTGGTATCCAATTGAGAAATGTGAAGAAGTCCCTGCGTACCTGGAATAATTTCCACAAACGCACCGAAGTCAGTAATTTTAATTACTTTCCCCAGATAGTCCTTTCCAAGCTCTGGTTCACTTACCATGAGTTTTATATGCTCTTTCGCTTCCCTTGCAAGGGCTGCATCCTGACCTGCAATGTTAACTTTTCCGTCCTCTTCGATTGAAATATCAACAAGGAATTTTCTTTGAAGAGCTTGAATATTCTTTCCCCCGGGTCCAATTATGCTGCCGATTTTATCAATCGGAACAACCGTATAGAGAAGAGTTGGAGCATATTGTGATATTGAACTTTGTGGTTTATCGATTACCTCGTTCATCTTCTGCAAAATGTGAATTCTTCCCTGTTTAGCTTGTTCGAGTGCATTCTCCATTATCTCGTAGGAGATCCCCTGAATTTTTATGTCCATCTGAAAAGCTGTGATTCCCTCCGAAGATCCTGCAACTTTGAAATCCATATCACCGAGATGATCTTCATTACCTGAAATATCACTCAACACAACATAACCATCATCTTCTTTGATTAGTCCCATCGCGATTCCCGCAATAGCTTTTTTAACTGGAACGCCTCCGTCCATTAATGCAAGCGAACCCGCACAAACTGTTGCCATTGATGAAGAGCCATTTGATTCCATTATATCAGAATTAATTCTAATGCTGTATGGAAAACTAGATTCTTCGGGAAGAGTGAATTTTAGAGCACGTTCTGCGAGATTGCCGTGGCCAATTTCTCTTCTGCCGACAAATCCGAACCTTCCGGTTTCGCCCACGCTGTATGAAGGAAAATTATAATGCAGCAAAAATCTTTTCTTAAACTCTTCCATCAATCCGTCTATAATTTGTTCGTCGGATTTTGTACCGAGTGTAAGGGTTGTTAAGCTCTGTGTTTCCCCTCTTGTAAAGAGAGCGGAACCGTGTGTCCTTGGGAGAATTCCAACCTCAATTGTTATTGGTCTAATCTCTTGAGGATTTCTTCCGTCGAGTCGTTTTCCGTTGTCTAAAATTTGCATTCTCATCAAATCTTTTTCAAGATCGTGAAGAATTTCTTTTATCACTTTTTCTTGTTCTGGGTATTTTTCTGCTAAGGCTTCAAGAACTTCATTATTTATTTCCGAATTTCTTTCAGCTCGTTCTTGCTTTGTTAGTATGGTCGAGACTGCTTCTTTATATTTTTCATAGGCAAGATCATTAATATCGTTCAACAATTCATCGTCTACTGATTCTTCAGTAACGATCATTTTTTCTTTTCCGCATTCGGCTCTAAGTTCGTTCTGCATATCAACGATTTTCTTTATCTCAATATGAGCGAATTTAAGGGCTTCTATAAGATCTTGTTCGCTTACCTCTTTAGATTCACCCTCAACCATCATTATTGAATCAGCGGTACCAGCAACGATTAATTCGATATCGCTTTTCTCAATCTGTTGATGAGTAGGGTTTATTATAAACTGACCGTCGATTCTTCCAACTCTAACTTCACCGATAGGTTCAAGCATTGGAATATCGGATACAGTTAAAGCTGTGGATGCACCTACTGCAGCCAGGACGTCAGCATCATTTTCGCCGTCGAAAGAATAAACAATCGCGATCACCTGAGTTTCATTCTTAAATGCTTTTGGAAACAACGGGCGAATCGGACGATCGATTAAACGTGAACTGAGGACTTCCTTTTCAGTAGGTTTTCCTTCACGCTTAAAAAAACCGCCGGGAAATTTTCCCGCAGCAAAAGCTCTCTCTCTGTACTCAACCGACAACGGGAAAAAATCGATATCCTCTTTAGCTTCCTGAGCTGCAGTTGCTGCAACAAAAACCATCGTATCGCCTGATCTTACCATCACAGCAGCATTTGCCTGTCGAGCATACCTCCCGTATTCAACCGAGAGTTTTTTACCGCCAATTTCTATTTCTTTAGTAACTACCATTCATTTCCTCTTATTTTCTAATATTCAATTCTTTAATTATAGATCTGTATCTTTCAATATCCTTCTTAGCTAGATAGTCTAGAAGTCTCCTTCTTTTACCCACCATCTGCATCAATCCTCTTCTGGATGCATGGTCTTTTGCATGCGCAGAGAAGTGATCTGTAAGCTTATTGATTCGTGTGGTAAGAATGGCAATTTGAACTTCGGCAGTTCCGCTGTCGTTTTCACCCTTGCCGTATTTCTTAATCAGCTCTTTTTTTTCTTCTTTTGTAAGATTCATATTATTAACCTTTATTTTGTTTTACAATGTAATCCCAGAATTACCCGGAATTAATTAACTAAGTTTGCTAAAAATTTATTTGCTTCTTCTTTATCTTTTTTAATTTGCTCAATTAATTCTTCCTTTGAAGCGAATTTTATTTCGTCCCGCAGTCGTTTTAGAAAATGAATTTTTATCTTCTCGGAATAAATGTCGTTATTAAAATCAAACAAATGCACTTCGATTTTAATCTCATTGCTGTCTTCAAATGTCGGTCTCGTTCCTATATTCATAAGTCCATAATATATATTTGAATCAATGATACACTTAACAACATAAACGCCGATTTTAGGAACAAGCTTTTTATCATAATCAACTTCAATGTTTGCCGTTCTAAAACCGATTTTTCTTCCCCGCTTAATTCCGTCTATTACATTACCGGATATTTCGTAATCATAACCGAGAATATTTTTTGCAGTTTCGACATCACCATTATCGATCAGGTTTCTAATCGTTGTGCTGCTTATAACTATCCCGTCTTTTTCAACGACATCTACAACAGAAACATCAAAATTATAATGTTTACCAAGTTCGATTAATCTGAATTTGTTACCAGCCCGATTTTTCCCGAATTTATGATCGTAACCGATTATTATTTTCGTTACCCCAATTTTATCGACGATTAAACTTTTGATAAAAGTATCATAATCGATCTGAGAAAATTCTCTATTAAAATTAAATATAAGAACATTTTCAACGCCGGCTTCCTCAAATCTTTGTAATTTTTCTTCGAGCGTATTTAATAACTTTATATCTCCGCTTCCGACGATTGTTCGCGGATGGGGATCAAAAGTAATAACAAAAGATCTTGCCCCGGCATTTTCGGATTCTTGTTTCAACTCGGTTAAGATTTGTTTATGCCCGAGATGAAGTCCATCAAATGTGCCGATGGTTAAAACAGTGTTACTGTTAAAATCTATTTCTTCAATAGTTCTATATATTTTCATTCAAGTTTCTTCCACATAGAGCTTGAAACTCTTGAATTGTTAAAGCATCATCAACGCAGTAGTCACCAATTCGAGTTCGCCTCAATTCCTTTAGATAAGCTCCGCAATCCAATTTCAAACCTAAGTCATCTGCGATCGTTCTAATGTAAGTACCTTTGGAACATTCAATTTCAAAATGGAGATCCGGCAAATCGATTTCTTTGATCTCAAACTTGTAAACACTAACCTCTCGCGGTTTTCGTTCAACTTCCACACCTTTGCGGGCGTACTTATATAAAGCCTTACCTTTGTGCTTAACAGCTGAATACATCGGCGGTATTTGCATCAATTTACCAACTAACGATTCTGCAGCTTGATTTATTTCAATTTCAGTGATGTGATTAAATTCTTTTTCTTCAATAAAATCGGTTTCGGAATCCATCGACAAAGTTCTTTTACCCAAACATATAATACCGGAATAAACTTTTTTCTGTTCTTGAAAAAGAGAAATTTCCTTTGTCTTTTTTCCAGTACAAATTATCAATAAACCGGTTGCCGCAGGATCGAGAGTTCCGGCATGTCCAACTTTTTTAACATTAGCTGCTTTTCTAATCTTATAAACAACATTAAATGACGATTTACCTTTTTCCTTATCGACAAGAATTATCTCACCACTTTGGAAATCAACATTATCAAGATTCAGAGTCTTCTTGCTTATCATCTTTGTGAATCTTTTTGAACAAACCTTCCATCTTTTCGACGTAGTCCAAAGTATCGTCAATAAAAAATTTTAAGTCCGGAACGTGTTTAATATTGATTCTTTTAGCAAGAATCGAACGAATAAATCCGCTAAGTTCCTCTATTTTCTCGAGGCAATACTCCCGTTTTTCTTTGTCATAAACCGAAATATAGACTTTAGCAAGCCGCAAATCGGGAGTAACTTTCACATTAGTGATTGTGAGCAAACCAAGCTTAGGATCCTGAATTTTGTGAAGAAAGATAAGACTGATCTCATCTTTTATCATGCTCGATACTTTATCTAACCTAACCGACATATTTACGATTCAAGTTTTTTCTTTGTCTCAACAATTTTATATGCTTCAATAATATCGCCAATTTTAATATCATTATAATTAGCGATTTTTATTCCGCATTCATAACCGGCGTCAACTTCTTTAACATCGTCCTTAAATCTCTTTAAGGTATCGAGCTCGCCTTCATAAACAGCAACTCCATCTCTAAACAATCGTATTTTACTGTTCCTTGAAATTTTTCCGTCCTGGACGTAACATCCGGCTACGGTACCGGCTCTAGGTACTTTAAATGTATCACGAACCTCTACTGTTGCAACAACTTCTTCTGAAAGTACCGGAGACAACATTCCTTCGAGCGCAGATTTAACTTCATTTATTGCATCATATATTACATTATAAAGTCTGATATCAACATGCTCGGCTTCTGCAACTTTTCTTGCGTTCAAATTCGGTCTGACATGGAATCCGATAATAATTGCTTCAGATGCAGCGGCTAGCAGAACGTCACCTTCAGTGATTGCTCCAACTCCTTTATGTATCACTTTAACAACAACTTCCTTGTTAGAAAGTTTCATAAGCGAGTCTGATAATGCTTCAACCGAGCCGTCAACGTCACCTTTAACTACAAGTAGTAATTCTTTTATTCCGCCTTGACTGATCTGATTTGCGATTTCGTCTAGAGTAATCAGTTTAACTTGGCGGTGAGCTTGCTCTCTGTGAAGCTGCTGACGTTTTAGACTTATTTCTCTCGCTTCCCTTTCGGAATCAACAACAACAAAAGTATCCCCTGCCTGAGGTGCTCCTTCAAATCCAAGCACAACTGCTGGAGCCGAAGGACCTACTTCATCAATTTTATTGTTACGTTCGTCAAACATTGCACGAACTCTTCCTTGATAATTTCCGGCAACAAACGGATCACCAACTCTTAAAGTTCCTTTCTGAACTAAAATTGTTGAAGTAACGCCTCTTCCCTTATCAAGCTGAGACTCTATTACAATTCCGCGTGCATTTCTATCGGGATTTGCTTTAAGTTCAAGCAATTCGGATTCAAGAATAATCTTTTCAAGAAGTAAGTCGATATTTGTTCCAGCTTTTGCCGAAATTTCAACACATTGATGTTTACCTCCCCAATCCTCAACCAGAACGTTTCTATCCGCTAATTGTTGTTTAATTTTTTCTATGTTTGCACCCGGCTTATCGATTTTATTTATCGCAACGATAATCGGCACACCTGCTGCCTGGGAGTGATTTATTGCCTCAACCGTTTGGGGCATAACAGCATCATCAGCAGCAACAATAAGCACAACTATATCCGTTACCTTTGCACCTCTTGCTCGCATTGCCGTAAAAGCTTCGTGACCGGGAGTATCGAGAAATGTTACATGTTTGTCCTCGCTTACTTTAACTCGATAAGCTCCGATGTGTTGAGTAATACCACCTGCTTCCCCGGCTACAACATTTTCTTTTCTAATATAATCAAGAAGCGAAGTTTTTCCATGATCGACGTGACCCATAATTGTAACAACCGGAGAACGAGGAACAAGGGTATCGTCGGGGTCTTTTGTATCCTCAAGAAGATCAACTGAATACTCTTCCTGAAATTCGACATCAAAACCGAATTCATCGGCAACAAGCGTAATTGTTTCAACATCAAGTCTTTGATTAATTGAAACCATAATTCCGAGTCCGATACATTTTTGAATAACATCACTTACCGGCACATTCATAAGGTTTGCTAATTCATTCACAGCAATAAATTCTGTAACGCGAAGTGTAGTACTATCTCTTTCAATTTTTTCTTGAAGTTTTTGTTCTTCAATATCATGTTTTTCTTTTCTTTTCTTTTTTCTGGCACTTGCACGGTCGGGAACGCTTGCGCTGTCGATGCTTAACATAGTACGTTTGATCGCAGCTTCAACTTCTTTTTTATCGACCTCAAGCTTTTTAAGTTTTCTTTTCTTTTTGCTTTTTACATTTTCTTCTTCTTCGCCTTTGCCTTTTTTCTTTGCCTTCAGAACTTTTTTCTTTTTCTTTTTCGGCAATTCAGCATCTGTATCAGGGACTGCTGTTTTATCCTTTGATTTAGGAGATCCTTTGTCTTCAGGTTTACTAAGTTTCGGGGACTTCTTTTTATCAACATCTATTTTGCCGACAACAGTAAGTCCTTTTTTCTTTTTCTCAAGATCGATTTCCGATTGAGTTCTAAAAGTCTTGTTCTCTTCTTCGGGTTTATTTTGCTCTTTGCTTCCTTCCAGTTCCGTCTGAGCAACCTCTGTCGGCTTTTCGGTTACCGTAGTTTCTGTCTTCTCTTCAGACTCAAATTCGTCTTCCTCAGGGCGATCAACTATTTTTTCCTCTTCAGGTTGTTCCTCAATAACATCTTCTTTCTTTTCGATTTCTTTTGCAATTTCTTCTTCGGATTTTTCGGAACGTTTTTTATTAAACTCGGAAACCTTCCTATAATGCTTTTGAGCACTTTCAATATCCTTTTTAAAGTGTTCATTCACATCCGAAAGCATCTCATCGGTAAGGACGGACATATGTGATTTTACCTCATGTCCCTTGGAAATTAAAAATTCAACCAACGCCTCTGAAGCAAGGTTATATTCCGAAGCAAATTTGTAAATTCTTAGTTTTTTCGGCTTAGTTGTTTCGCCCATATTTTGTTTAACCTATATCTTAAATTAATCTTCTTCTTCTTCAAATTGAGATTTAATTATATCGATTATCTCTTCTGCTTTTTCTTTATCCAAACCATCAATTGCAGCAAGTTTTTCTACTCCGGCTTGAAGTACTTCAACCGCGGTATCCAATCTATTGAGAATCAAGAGATCAACAACCTCGGAAGTTAATTCTTCACGCAGTTCAACAAGTTCGATATCGTCTTCGTATTCTTCGAACGGTTTTTCTTCTCGAATCACCTCAATATCATAACCGGTTAATTTCATTGCCAATCTAATATTTACGCCGTTTCTTCCCACAATTAAACTTACTTGATCGCTATCGGCAACAACAGTACATTTTTTTTCTTCCTCGTCAAGTTCGATCTGTTTTAATTTTGCAGGAGCAAGTGCTCGCTGAATGTAAACAACCGGATCATCCGAATAGTTGATGACATCTATATTTTCGTTGTTCAACTCGCGAACTATTGCGTGAATTCTAACACCTTTCATTCCAACGCATGCACCCACAGCATCAATTCTTGCATCCTGTGACTCGACAGCGACTTTAGCCCTTTCACCAGGTTCACGCGCAATACCCTTTATTTCAATAACTCCGTCATAAATTTCCGGAATTTCAATCTCGAATAACCTTCTTAAGAAAACATTATCTGCTCTTGATATAATTATTACAGGACCATTTTGAGTTTTTCTTACTTCCTTTACCGCAGCGCGAATAGTATCTCCCTTTCGGTATCTTTCCCTTGCTATCTGTTCTAATCGCGGCATAAGAAGTTCATTTTTATTGTGGTTGACGAGTACATCATTCTTCCTAACTTGATAGATATCACCAACAATTATTTCACCAATCATTTCGCTGTATTCGTTATAAATAATATCTTTTTCTATTTCGCGAATTCGCTGATTCAAATTTTGTCTGGCGAGATTAATTAATCTTCTTCCGAATGCAGCAAGTTCAATTTTTTCTACATAATCATCGCCAACTTCTAATTCTTCTTCGTTCCCTTTTGAGTTAACTTCGTCTATACTTATTTCTAACTCGGGATTTTCCACAACTTCAACAATTGTTCTTTCCAAAAAAATTTCAATGTCTCCTTTATCCATATTAACCACAACATCATAGTTCGAATCCTGCCCAAATTTTTTCTTTACAAGCAGACCAAATATTTCTTCTATGATGTTTGCCAAAACATCTTTATCAACACTTTTTTCACGAACCATTTGCGAAAATGATTCAACTATTGCGCTGTTCATTTATTGTGCCTCCAAAAGTCAAAAACTTATTTTTACTTTAGCTGTAATTATATTTTCAAAAGGAATCATTTTTAGTTCCTTTTTTGCGGAAAATTCCAAAACACCTTCTATAATTCTTTCAAGTTTTCCTTCGAAAGTTTCTTTTTTATCATCAGATTTATAAACCACTTTAAATTGTCTCCCAATGTTTTTGGGAAACTGCTCAATATAGATCAAAGGACGATCGATTCCCGGTGATGAGACATCAAGTCTATACTTGCCGTCGAAAATATTTTCCTGTTCAAGGCGTACATTAATTTCTTTGCTTACGTCTCCACAAACCTCGGTTGTTATTCCCTTTTTGTTATCAATAAAAACTTCAATAATTTTATTACGGGAATCACCGCGGAGTTCAACATCAATTAGAAGACAATCAAATTTTTCGGCTGCTTCTTTTGAAAATTCTACTATTTTCTGTTTGTTTTTGTCCATACAAATAAAAATCGCCCTAAAAAGGGCGAATAAGAATATTAAATTTACGATTATTACTCTCAATAAGCAAATAATGCCTTATTCAAATTACTTGAGATAAAGCATCTTCCTTGCTTGGAAAAAACTTCCTGCAGAGATTGTATAGTAATAAACTCCCGAGCTCAAATTGTTCGAAATTTCGGCAAGATTTAGATTTACAATATATTTACCGGCTTCCATTTCTTTGTTGACAATCACAGCAATTTCTTGGCCTAAGGAGTTATATAATTTTAACGAAACAAATCCTTCTATAGGAATTGCATATTCAACTGTCGTTTCCGGGTTGAATGGGTTCGGATAATTTTGTGAAAGACGGTAATTTTGTGCCAGATAAAAATCTACTTCCACATCATCTGAAAAAATAAATGTACCGTCATAATCTATTTGTTTCAACCTGTAGTTGTAAATACCGGTAGTATTAATTTTATCGAGATATTCGTAATTGGAAATTTCAGAGGTTGTTCCTCGTCCTTCAATAAAAGTTAATTTCTGCCATTCGTTTTCTAAACCCGAAATCTTTCTTTCAATTTCAAACCCTTTATTATTAGTTTCGGTTGAAGTACGCCAGTTTAACATTATCCCTTCTTCAGTCTGGACTCCGGTAAAATTTGTAAGCTCGACTGGAACAACACCGAGATAGTGAACCTTAATATCATCCAAATACCAACCGTCCCGCTGATTAGAATTATCCGATCGAAGTTCAAATTTGATAATTATCTGCTTATTGAGGAAATTATTTAAACTCATTTCTTCGTAAACCCACAAGTTTTGGATACCTTCATAAACAGGTGAACCTCCCGGTGTTTGCCGTCCTGCACCGGAAGCAGCAGTTGTATAATTGCCTGATAATTGCTGCCAAGTTGAACCACCGTTTGTTGAAACGGAAACAACCCCGCAATCCCAATTTGCTTCAAAACTATACTTTGTTCTGAATGAAAGTACTGGATTAGTCAGCCCAGTTAAATCTATTGGATCATTCAGGGTCATTGTTACCGTTGCGTTTTTTGCATAATCGCCATTTTTGCTGTCGGTGAAGGAAGTGGGTTCGCTGAAAAAGTCGGAAGTTGTTGCTTCCCATTGGTGTTCCACATCAGATTCAATTGTCCACAACGTTTCGGGTCCGTAACTTAAATCTTGAAAAACTATAATAGGAGTTCCAATTTGAATTGTAACAATATCACTGCTCAATTCAAAATCACCCGCCTTTATTACCACCTTAAGTTCAAGATCACCACCGACCGGTGCGTTCGGGGAGGCAGTGACGCTAAAATTCTGGGTCGATTGAACTGCACTTCGCGAAGGTATGGGATCGAAATTGATAACACCCGTATTAACTGTTAAATATTGAGATAATGAACTGAGTTCAACTTTAATATTTGATGAAGTAGACAATCCTCTATTGAACAAGGTTATTTGCATATTAAAATTTTCACCGGGATCAACATACTCTTCACTTAACGAGTAGTTAATAAACTCGGGAAATTCACCGGCAACCCAAGCATAAAAGAGATTCGGATAAATATTTTCTTCGGCAAGAGGAATTATCTCGGACTGAGAGGGCCAAAAACTGTTTCCGACCTCGGGTGTCATCGCAAAGATTTTTCCGTGTGAAAGGATATCTCCATCATACATAAAATCATCGCTGTTTCCTCTAGTCGAATATCCTACAGTCTGCTGATCCGTTCCGGTAGTATAACCGTTATATTGAGTCATATCCTGGGCGTATTCTCTAAAAATTGTTGAATCTGGAGTTTCCGTTTCAAGCGCGCCGTATGGATAGATCAAGAGGTTGCTGTAAGTATGATAATTTAAACAATTTTTTATTTCACGGGAAGCAATAAAATCTCTTATTGCAGCAGTTTCCGGTTCTGAAAACGGGTTTGGACCACGATAAGTTTCCGATCCTGTATAAGTACTTGAGCCTCCGTTTGGAGCATCCCAGTATTCCATTGGTCCGTAATTTCTATTTAAATCTACCCCATAAGTGCCGTCACCGTTAGTTCTTCTATTTTTTCTCCAAAATCCGCCTCCGCCCGGATTTGTTGTTTCGTTGTAGTAATAGCCGTCTGGATTAACAACCGGGACAAAATAAATTTCTCGATTATCAACAAGATAAGTAACCTCATCATCGATGCCGTAATTTTCGAGAAGATAATACATAAAATAAATTAGCAGCATCATACTTTCGGGTTCTCTCGCATGATGAAGTGCTGTATAAAGAACTTCGGGTTCGTTTTCATCTATAGTTGGATTATCCGAAATTTTTACAGAATAAATTTCTCGATTTTGATGAGTTGTGCCGATAGATACTTTTTCGGTTATTAAATTCGGATAATCTGCAAACATTTCATCCAATTCATCCCAAACTTCCGACAATGTTAAGTAACCTCCCATGGAACCATAGCTAAAACCTGAAACTCCATAAATAGACTTTGTCCTATCCAACTGCATTTGTTTTTCTTCCTCACTCATCTTAGGAAGAGAATTATAATAATCTATCCAATCTTCAATTAAAATATTGTAAGTGAATCCGGCATTATCTAAAAGTTTCAGTTCATCCTCACTTACGAAAAAAGAGATTTTTTCCATATCCTTCTCGGCGTGATCAACAGCCAATCCAAGTTCCATTAGTCCCTTAATATCGTCTATTGAACTAACTTCGACTTCAATCTTCTTATATGTTTGAGCAAAAGCAAAATTAGCAATTATGCAAAAAATAAAAGTTGTAAAAAACAATCGCATAGTGGATCCTTCTATTTAATAAATTGTATTGTCATTGGGTATTTATATTCGATTCCGTCGTTAGCCTTGATTGAAGCAACAACAACAAGAATAAAATCCAGCAGAAGCAAAGCAACTAAAAGAACGAAACCTATTAATATCAAAACAAGTAAGGCAGAGATAATCACGTAAATTGTTATAGAAATCTGAAAGTTCAGTGACTCTTTTCCATTTCTATCTATGTATTGCGAATCATCTTTTTTAATCAACCATATTATTAAAGGTCCTAAGATGTTGCCGAATGGAAAAACAAAAAATGCAAATGCTGAAAAGTGACACAACATTCCCCAAAGTTTTTCGTCTCTTGTTAATTCCGGGTTCATTGTTCCCTCACTTATTTATGAATTATTAAAATAAAAAAATATTATCGTTAATTCATATGATAGGCAATTAAAAAGATAACAAGAAAATCAGATCTACCGTCTTATTAATCTGAATATTAGTTTAATCATTTGCGAAAATATATTTCTTTGACAATATGGTAAGTAACAATCCTCTGCTGAACATAAATATTGTCATCGCCATCCAGAGTGAATGATTTCCCCAAAGGTCATTGGTTAAATAATAAATTGGAAAGAACAAAAATAACGTACTTACAATCATTGAATTACGCATCGGCTTTGTCTGTGTCGCGCCAATGTATATGCCGTCCCAGATGTAACATACAGAGTTTATTATCGGGGCAATTATTGTCCACACAAGAAACGAGCCTGCTAATTCTATTAGAAATAGTTTGTCTGTATAAATTGATAAAATATTGTAACCAAAGACTAAGTATATGAACGAATAAATAATACTCAACCCCATTCCCCAGTAAAAAGAATATCTTATAACTTTCTTGAGAAAGACATTATTGCTTTCGCCAACAGATTTTCCGACAAGACTTTCCGAAGCGAAAGCAAATCCATCTATTCCATAAGAAAGAAGCATCCATAATTGCAACAAGATTGTGTTTGCAGCTAATATATTCTCGCCATATACAGCTGATTCAGCAGTAAAATAGGTGAATGTAAACACAAGTAACAGTGTTCTTAAAAAGATGTCTAAATTTATTTTGAAGAACATCGAGATTGCTTCAATATCAAAAATTCGATTTAGTCTTATAAGCATGTTTTTATTATGAAATGACTTGAAGTAGAAAGTAGCAGAAATAATTAAGCCGATGTATTGAGCACAAACAGTCCCCAAAGCAACACCGTTGGATTTCATTTCAAATTGGTAAATAAACAACAAATTAAAGCCGATGTTAAGAAGGTTAATTAGAATTACAATTATCATTGGAATTCTTGCATTCTGCTTTCCTAAAAACCATCCGTGGAAAACATATATGCTTAATGTTGCTGGTGCGGCGTAGATCCTGATATCAAAATACTCGCGAGCAAGAGATTCAACTTCTGCGTTTGAATTGATCAAGTAAAAACTAACATAACCTATGAATTCCTGAAAGGCTATTAAAATTATTGCCCCACCAAATGCCACACTTAAAGCTCTTAAAAGAACATTAAATGATTCTTGTTCATCAGATCTTCCATGTGCTTGTGCGGTTAAACCCGTGGTTCCCATCCGTAAAAAACCAAATGCCCAATAAATGAAATTGAAAATCATTGAACCAAGTGCTATAGCACCTAGATAGGAAACTTGATCGAGATGACCGACAACCGCGGTATCCACTGAACTTAATAGCGGGACAGATATGTTGCTAATAATATTCGGAATCGCAAGTGACAGAATGCTCTTGTTTAACTGCTTACTTTCATCCGAAAACTTCTTGAGCATGAAATATTATTAGCTAGTGGTTCATGAATAAATTTGTTTTACACATTTAACTGCTCGCCCTCTGTTTTTGCAATAATAACAGCTCCGCAGCTATCACTCCAAACATTTACTGTGGTTCTACACATATCGAGAATTCTATCTACTGAAAGAATTAATCCAACACCTTCAAGTGGAAGTCCGACCGCAGATAAAATGATTGTTATTGTTACAAGTCCTGCCATCGGAATACCCGCTGCTCCGATCGATGCTAAAAGAGCTGTGAACACAACAATTACCTGCTCAAGAAAACCAAGCTCAACACCATAAGCTTGAGCAATAAACATTGCTGCGATACACTCATACAAAGCTGTCCCATCCATATTTATAGTTGCACCCAAAGGAAGCGTAAAGCTTGTAATTTTATTTGAAACTCCCGAATCATTTTCAACTGCTTCCATAGTTAATGGAAGTGTTGCATTTGAAGAAGATGTAGAAAATGCAGTAAGCAGCGGTGTTGTCATTGCTTTGAAATGAAGCCATGGGTTTACTTTTCCAATAAATTTTAAAATCAGGGGAAGGGTTATTCCGGCATGCACTGCCAGGGCAAGAAGAACGGCAATCATATATAAGCCAAGTCTGCCAACTATATCCAGTAAGGCTGCTGCATCGCCTGCTTGTTCGGCAACAATTCCTGCAACGATTCCTAAAATTCCGAACGGAGCAAATTTTATAACAATTAATGTTATTTTCATCATTACTTCAAAAGTTGCGTTAAAGAAGTCAGTAAGACTAGCAGAGTACTTCGGTTCAAGTTTTGTAATAAAAAATCCGAACAGAATAGAAAAGAATATAATTGAGAGCATATCGGCATTTAGGAAAGATTCGAAGATGTTTGTTGGGATAATATTTATCAATGTATCACCAAAGGAATCTTTTGCCACTGCAAGTTCTTCAACATTCTTGCTTAAACCAAGATCCGCCCCTACTCCGGGATTCATAATGTTTACGAAGAATAAACCGACAAGAATGGCTAAAGTGCTTGTCGATAAATAGTAGACAATGGTTTTCAGACTCAGTCTGCCTAAATTTTCTCCAGAACCAATGTTCGCTACTCCCGAGACAATTGAACTCAATATCAACGGAACAATTACCATTTTGAGGGCACGAAGAAATAAATCGCCCATCCATGCAACATATTCAATGTACTCAGTCAAATACATCCCATACAAAACAGCAACTATAAAACCGATAAGAATTTGCCAGTGAAGTTCAATTTTCTTCATATTAATTTCTCCCGGTAGAGATTAAAGTAAGTTCACCAAAATTTCATCGCACAAAGCATAGCCTTTGCCGGTAAATTTAATGAATTTATCGTCCTCGTGTAAAAAACCATTCTGCTTTAATTTTATAAGCTCGCAATTCTTCTTCATTAGCCAGTCTGATTCAAATCTGTTTTGAAAGTCAACCTTATCTAGTCCGCTGCTTCTTAATGCAAGCATGATATACTCATTAATCTTTTCATCGAGCGATAAAATTTCTTGGTTAATCTTTGCGAAGCCTTTATTGTTTATCATTTCCAAATACATTTTCAAACTGGAAACATTCCACCATCTTACACCATCAATAAAAGAATGTGATGATGTCCCCAATCCCAAGTAGTTAATATATCTCCAGTAAGAATTATTGTGAACACATTCATATCCTTTGAATGCAAAATTAGAAACTTCATATTGTAAAAATCCTTTGCTCATTAAATAGTCGATAGTGAATTCATAAAGATCGGCATCATAATCGCTGTCTTGAATTTCTACTTTTCCGTCTATAACCATTTTGTTAAGAATTGTTCCTCTTTCCAGAATTAGTGAATAAGCGGAAATATGTTTTATGGGGAGTGTAGTTGCTTTTTCCAAATTTCTTTTAAGAATAACTTTGGTTTGCTTTGGTAAATTGAAAATTAGATCAAGACTTATATTTTCAAAACCGACTTCTGCTGCGTCAAGTATTGTCTTTTCGGCTGTTTCGGCATTGTGAATCCTTGTTAAGAATTTCAATTCATTTTCGTCGAAGGACTGTACACCGACACTCAATCGATTTACACCGCTCATCTTAAATTTGCTAAGTTTTTCGGAGGAAACTGTCCCGGGGTTGGTTTCAAGTGTTATTTCTGCATCTTCGGCTAAATTAAATTTCGATCTTATAGTTTCAATCAACTCAGAAATATAACCAGGTTCCATATAGGAAGGGGTTCCGCCGCCAAAAAATATTGAAATAATTCTTGAGTCTTTCGAATATAGCTTAGAGTAATAGTTAATTTCTTTTTTTAATGCCTTTAGATAAGAATCGACATTTTCGTAGGAGATAAGTGAATAAAAATCACAATAAATACATTTGTGATCGCAAAATGGAATATGAATGTATATCGATAGGTTTTTCAAAGGATAACATTTTTTTGAGGAGTAAAAGATAAACAAAAGGGGGTTAAATAACCCCCTCGAAAACTTTTTAATCTAAATTTGTCTCTGCTTCGAAAAGCAGATCAATAATTCCGATCACGTATTGTTCCTGTCCGCCCGGCATCTCTTCGACTAATACTTCAGCTGTCATACACAGATCATCATTATTGGATAGGAATAAATTTATTAAATCAATCTGTGCTTCAGTTAACTCAAGTTTAAGCGGATTATTAATGTAATCTGCAGGTGTTATCTGACCAAAACTATAGGTAAGAATAATTCCCCCCGAACTGTTTCTTAATGTCAAAGTTACAACACCCGATAAATCTGATGGAACTACCGTATCAGTTCGCCAGCTTGCTTCAACATATGTAAGTGAATTTATATCATCCATATATTGCTGGTAAGCGGCAGAGTTTTCGAAACAGTAGGAAGCTGTGCCGGAAGTTGATGTTGAATTTGTATGCTGAGTTTCTATTGTAAGCGAAATAGGAATATTAATCGGAATTGATTCGAACTCGTCGCAGCCGTTGAAAAAAGTAACAATTGCCAGTAAAAAGACTAAATAAAAAAATATTTTCTTTTTCATGTTTACCTCGTTTTAAAATGCAAAATTTAATCCTGTTGAAAGAACCGATTGGGATGAAATGCTGTAATCAACATTTAAGGAAAAGATACTTACTTTCAATGCCGCACCCAAAGTAAAACGAAAACTATTATCTCCATCTACCGAAAGATTTACATCACTTTTTTGTTGAATTTCGGGATCTGCATTGTTTGCATCACCAATTGTTGTGTAGCTCATCTCTAAAGTGGAAGTTTCGTATTGAAGTCCTCCATACAATAAAAAGAGTCCAAAAGATTTACTTGCATGTGCGTTTACAGCAAAACTACTTAGATCCACAAAATCTGAAATCTCCAATCCGCTGAATAAAGCTTGAATAGAAATATCAACCGGCATCATAGGAAAATAACGGCTGATCTCGTGTGAAATGCCGACTCCCCAAAAGCTGTAATCATTTTCACCCAGCGTAATTTTGGGCATATATCTAAACATCACTTTTGTCCCCATTAAACTTGCCGAAACCTGCGGAAAAACTGCCGGTAGACTTGTTGTGTTAATTCCCGGTGGAAAGGCAAGGTAACCGTTTGGTCCGGAGATGAATGCTCCTTTATCTCCATACACTGTTGCGGTTTCGGAATTTAGATTGTAACCATCCGGGGTTGCAGGTGTAAAAGTCTGCTGATCACTGGGGATAAAGATATACATTCCTTTAACGCTGAATGAAAATCCCCACACGCCTGCAATATCCGCATCCGAAAATGCAGCGGAGTTCATCGCCGTTCCCAGCGAAGTTGCCAAAGGCTGTATATATCCGCTCATATTCTTTTCGCCAAGAAGACCAATTTTTTCCTGAAGCTGACCGAACAAAATATTAAACGAAGCAAATGAAAAAAATATTAACAATACGACTTTTTTCATTCTTCCTCCTTATAATTAGATATGATATCTTAATTGTCAATTTACTTTAGGAAAATGCATAATTCTACACTATATGTCAAAAACTATTTACGTAAATATTCTTGGGTGTGATTTGGAATAAACTACGAAGAGGTTATAAATTCTTTCGCTTTTTTTAGTGCGGAATCGGTTATTTCATCCCCGCTTATCAATTTTGCTATTTCGTTTATGCTTTGGTTTTGGGTTAATTTTCTGATCGAACTTGAAACTCTTCCGTTGGTTTCAATTTTCTCCACACTGAAATGATGGTCGGCTTGTGCGGCAATTTGCGGAAGATGAGTAATCGTAATTATCTGATGCTGTTCTGCAAGATTCTTTAGTGCTTTGCCTACTTTCTGTGCAATTCTTCCGCTTACACCCGTATCGATTTCATCAAAAATAAGTAACGGAAGATTTTCATTTTTAGCTAAAACAGATTTCAACGCAAGCATTATCCTCGATATCTCTCCACCCGAAGCAACTTTAACCAGTGGTTTTGCGTCCTCACCGATATTTGTTGAAATGTAAAATTCTACTTTATCTATTCCGTTAGTGTCAAAGCCAATTTTTTTATTACCAATCATCACGAAGTTGTTTTCACCATCGGGTTCAAGATGTTCAAAACTTATTTTGAACGTACCATTTTCTATTCCAAGTTCTTTGAGTTCAGCAAGCACTCCCTTTTCAATCTGTTTTGCAGCTACTTTTCTCTCCGCAGAAAGAGAAAGGGCTGTCTTCCCCAGTTTGTTTCGCAGTTCATCTATTTCATTTTTAATTTTCGTTAATTGATCATCATAGTTATCGGTCAGATCAAGTTCTGACTGTAATTTAGTCTTTAGCTCAATAACCTTCTCAATTGTACCACCATATTTCTTCTTCAAAAGATTAAACGCGCCTAATCTTTCCCGAAGTATTTCCAATTTTTCAGGATCCGATTCAATTTTATCTTTGTAGCTTCGAATAAAGCTTGAAACATCATCTATTAGCGCGATTGCCTCATTTATCTGTTTACTTTTTTCTCTAAGAGAATTATCGATTGAGCTAAGCGAATCCAACTGTTTCAATGCTGCGACAAGTTTTTCATAAGCAGCATCCTCGGAATCATAAAGCGCTTCATAAACAACCGAGCTTAATTCCATCAACTTTTCGCTGTTCTCCAAAATTTTCAGCTCATCTTGAATTTCTGATTCCTCATTCTCCTGTGGATTTATAGAGTTTATTTCATCGAGCTGGAATTTGTAAAGATCATATTTTTCTTTAAGCTCACGCTCTTTCATCTTTAATTTTTCGTATTCATTTGTTTTTTGAATCAGTTCTGAACGACCATGCCGGAAAAGAATTATTTCATTTTTATAACTTCCGTAATCATCCAGGAACTCAATATGAGTTTCAGTTCTGAGCAGTGATTGATGGTCGTGTTGACCGTGAAGATCAACAAGAATATTACCGATATCCTTAAGTACATTTAGCGTAGCCGGTGTATCGTTTACAAAAGCACGGCTGCTTCCCAAAGCCGAGATTTCACGTCTAATAATCAGCTCCGGACTATACTCAATTTCGTTTTCCGCTAAAATCTTTTTGATTGATTTGTTTCCATCTACCTTGAAAAATCCCTCAACCACTGATTTTTTTGCACCTTTCCTTACCGACTCGGGTGAAGCACGTTCACCAAGCAGAAGGCTCATTGCAGAAAGTAGAATCGATTTTCCGGCACCAGTTTCGCCTGTTATGATATTTAAATTATTGCCGAAAGAAATCTCGATATTTTCTATTAGAGCGTAATCCTTTACGGATAGAAGCGTCAACATAAATTAATTTGTACCAATTTTTTAACAGTGAATAAAATAATAAAATTGCTTCAATTTACAACGGTTATTTGACTTTAGGGTGGTATAAATATATATTTGTCACCTAAATTTTTTATCGAAAACTGTTCTTATAAGTACTTAATAAAAATTACATCGCGGGGTGGAGCAATTGGTAGCTCGTCGGGCTCATAACCCGAAGGTTGTAGGTTCAAGTCCTGCCCCCGCTACTAAAAACAAAAATCCCCGGCTTTATGCCGGGGATTTTTTGTTTTAAATAGTTGCTTGGGATAAGGGCTTACGTCCTGCCTGCCCGCCGAAGTTGTTTTTTCAACGCAGGCGTGGCCCCCGCTACAAAGAAAGAAAACCTCACACGAATGTGTGGGGTTTTTCTGTTTTAAATACTAATTAAAGTAGATTCCCACAATCTTCCAGATTGCGGGAATCTTTAAATTATTTGAGGAAAAGCATTTTTTTGACGGATCTGAATTTTTCATTTAATTCAATCCGGTAAAAATAGGTTCCGGAAGGCAGACCGCTGGCATTAAATTTAACTTCATAATTGCCTGGCTTAAGATTTTCGTTTACAAGTGTCGCTACTTCTCTTCCCAAAATATCAAAAACAACTAACTTTGTATTTAACATTTCATTCTTCACGCTTGCCGGAATTGCAAACTTAATTGTTGTGCGTGGATTAAACGGATTAGGATAATTTTGATACAGTTCAAATTTTGCAGGTAACTGTTCTTCAATTTCCACTTCAACTATTTCCGAATATTCGAACTTCCCGTCTGTGTCTATTTGCTTTAATCGGTAGTTTATTGTACCATTTCCGGGATTAATATCTTTAAATGAATATTGCTTTGGTGAGTCACTGTTTCCGTGTCCTTGAACAAAACCAATACTTTTCCAGTTTTCTACTGAATTCTGAGTTCCGAGTTCTAAATTTTGCCTCTCAACTTCAAATCCGTAATTGTTTACTTCTATTGCGGTTTCCCACTCAAGCGCAATTCCTTCATCGGTAAGATAACCTTCAAAGGAAATTAATTCTACGGGCAGCGGATTTGCATTATCACCGATTGTTACAGGAGAAAAAGAGCTATAAGCACTTGTTGTTTCCACATAGTACAAACCATCACCATTATCTGTTGGGGTGGTTGTTGGAAGCTGTAACCAATCAGCTCCGTCATAGTGATAGATTTTGGGATCGCCGGAAAATGCAGTGATTTCATCAGGTTCATAATACAATCGCAATTTTACACTTCCGTTTGTCACATCAATATCCCAATATTTATTTAGAGCAACACCGCTGGGAGGCAGATCATTTGGTATTTCAATCTTTTCTGTAAATGAGAGTTCAGCGGTTCCGCTTTCTGTTATAAAACCAATTTTCGTCGGCAGTATTTCAACAAGTGTGGTTCCTATATTAGGAACATCAATCTGCTCTCCATCAAATGTTTGCCATTGTAAAAAAGGGAACCCATCGTTTAGGTATGGATTAATTGCCCAAGTGTTTGAAAAGTCCCACCCACTAAAGCTTGATTGATTTTGCATTTCGGCTGTAGTTAATCCACTTGCTCCTCCGCCCATAGGTGCTATCTCGGAATTATAATAAGAACTTGAAGAGCCGCCGCTAACTAAGAAAGCTGCATTTCCGTTCAAAATTTGAGAAGCCGAATATGAATTCGATATGGAACTGTTATTGACTCCTGCAAAACCTGCTGCATAATTACCCGGTGCATCAATAACACCTATTGAATAACATTGATGAATATTACCGCCATTGTTGTTACCGACTAAACCGCCTGCCGGGGCAGAATTAGAACCTGTCATACGAGCAATGAAGCAAGTGCTGAAACTTTTTTGAATATTCCCAACATTAAATCCAACTAAACCACCTACTGCAGCATCACCCTTTACCATGCCGGTGGTGTAGCAATTTATGACAACACTTCCGTTTTCCATACGTCCAACCAAACCACCAACAAATTGGTATCCTGTTATATTTACATCAACCAATCCTAAATTTTTGATTTCACCACCACCCAGCCATCCAAAAAATCCATGATATTGTGTTAAACTTGAGTTCGAATAAAATAAATTGGTTATCACATAACCTGCACCATCGTAAACGCCAGTAAATGGGTTGCTTGAAGCGTTACCGACAGGTTGCCAACCGGTGCTACCCCAATTCTGGGTATCAGATGCATCAATATCTGATATCTGTTCAAAATGACTTCCCCATTTATTTGGATTTTGAGTAATCCAATAAAGATTTGCAAGCGATGATATTTCATACGGATCATTCGATGTTCCGCTGCCCGAAGGTTGCATGGGTGTTGGCTGAGCGTTAAAACTTTGCGCTGTTCCAAATAAATAAATAGAAAATATATAAACTAAATAGTTTTTCATTATCACTCTCCTTTTCGTTAAGTTCCAAGAAATTTTTTATGTAAGGGGAAACTTTTTAATTTGATGAAAAGTTAAGATGTACTTCTTCTAATTGGTATTTAGCGGGTTTTGATTAGAAATGGCCGTAAATAACGACTTTATCTATTTTGATGAAGATGATTAGACTTGATTTTAGATTATTTTTATAATGCTTCGATAAAAGAAATGATATACCGAACATTTACTACACCCTTTTTTTTGCTTACTATATTGATATCCCTTTTTATTCAGATAATTTTCACAGGAATGACAACAATATATTGATCACATAAAAAGATGGCAAGTATTTTTATGGTTTTTTTAGATACACTTATTTTTAGAGATTCTTCTTGAGAGTACCGAAATCTTGAAGATTGCGAGATTCTGGCAATCCTGGAGAATGCGGGAATCTTACGTCTTTGTATCTAACGCCACGGTTGTTGAATAATTGTAATAAATTCTCACAATACAATTTTGTCGAACCTTTCGACAATTGTGTCGATTTATGTCCAGCTGTATATTCTTTTCCTCTGAAAAATCAATGATTTGATTGGAATAGATTTTGATTTTCTTTAGTATCAAACAAAATTGGAGATTTGATATGGAAAAGAGAAATTATAACATTCTGATAATACCTTTAATGATACTTGCAATGTTCCTTTTCGGATGTGAATCCGGAAGCGAACCGGAAGATTCCTACGGGTCAATTTCATTTGAAAAACAAGGAAATCCTCCCGGCGGCGGTTTTGATTTAGGTGACCTAACCGAGGAAGAAGCTGCTGGATTACTTTATATGGTTGAAGAAGAAAAACTTGCCCACGATGTTTATGTAACTTTCAACGAAATGTACGGTGAGCCAATATTTGAAAACATTTCACAATCGGAAGCTGCACATATGAGAATGGTTTCGGTGAAAATTGCCAAGTACGGTCTTGTCAACCCAATTGGTGAAAACGGGATTGGCGAATTCGTAAACCCAGAGATTCAAGAATTGTTTAACTATTTTGTTGAACAGGGAAGTTCATCATTAAATGATGCGCTAAATGTCGGCGGGGCAATTGAAGAGACGGATATTATTGATTTGTGGGAACAGTTGGATATGCTTGAGGGCAATTTGGATATTCAACGAGTTTACTCAAATCTCCTAAATGGAAGTAAAAATCATCTTAAAGCTTTTGTTAGAGTCTTGGATTTTTATGGTGTTCAGTATGAGCCGCAGTATTTAACCCAAGAACAATTCGACAGCATAATGAACGAGACACCGCGAAGAAAAATTAGAAGAGGAAATTAATCACTTCCAATCATTCTTTAATCCCAATCTTTCCATACGTGAGCGGAGATGCCTTTCGGTTATCTCCAGCTCGCGTGCTGCGGCGCTTTGGTTTCCATCGTTTCTGCTCAGTGCTTCTTTGATAAGTTCAGACTCAAAGACTTTCATTTTTTCTTCATATGGATGATCAAGATTTCGAGGATCGAAAATATTTTTACCGAGAGAATGTTCGAGCTGCGGCGGCATATCATCAATAGATATTGAATCCCCTCGGGTAAGAATTACTCCTCGTTCAATTATGTTCTCAAGTTCGCGGACGTTACCGGGGAAATTGTATTTCATCAGAACATCCAGCGCATCGGATGTAATACCATTTACTTCCTTGACATTTATCTTTGAATACTTTCTAACAAAGTGATCAACAAGTACCGGAAGATCTTCCTTCCGTTCGCGAAGCGGTGGGATTTTCAAACATACAACATTAAGTCTGTAAAAAAGATCTTCTCTAAAATGTTTCTGTTCTATCATCTCCTCAAGATTTCGATGAGTTGCAGTAATTATTCTTACATCAACTTTTCTCGTGTTGTTGCTTCCGATACTTTGCACTTCGCCAAATTGAATTGCACGAAGAAGCTTGACTTGCACACTAGGCGGAATATCTCCCACTTCATCAATAAAGAGTGTTCCGCCGTCAGCTTCTTGAAATCTTCCTATCCTGGTTTCAATTGCACCTGTGAACGATCCTTTAACGTGACCGAAAAGCTCGCTTTCAACTAAGTTTTCGGAAAGAGCTGCGACGTTTACAGTAATAAAAGGTTTATCCTTCCTCGTGCTTGAGAAATGAATTGCTTTGGCGACAAGTTCCTTGCCGGTTCCGCTTTCTCCTCTAATTAGAACAGATGCTTTGCTTTCTGCAATTCTTCCTGCAAGATTGAGAACGTCCTCCATTTTTCTGCTTTGAGAAATTATGGAATCGAACTTAAATTTTTCCGATAACTGATTCTTAAGTCTCTCGTTTTCATTTACAAGCAATTTTTTTTCTGCAATTCGTTTAACAAGATTTTCAAGTTCGTCAAGCTCGATTGGTTTGGTTAAATAATCGTAAGCGCCGCTCTTCATAATTTCAACGGCTTCGTCAACGTTCCCGAAAGCCGTTACCATTACAAAATCTATTTTTGGGTTTATCTCCTTTGTTTCCTTCAGTACTTCCAATCCATTCATTCCGGGCATACGGAAATCACTTATCACAAGATCTATATGATTTTTCCGTATAATCTCAACACCGGATATTCCGTCCGAAGCAGTAAAAATCTCATTTCCTCTTTTACTTAAAAAACGTTTCAGGGAATCGAGTTGTGATTGTTCGTCGTCGATTATAAGAATTGATAAATTGTTCATTTATTTTCCGTCAATCTATATTTAATTCGATAATAAATTTGGTGCCAATATTTTCTTGGCTCGAAACTTTAATAATTCCCCCATGTTCATTTATAATACGCTGCACGATTCCCAACCCGATACCGGTGCCTTCGGCTTTTGTTGTGAAGTAAAGATTAAAAATTTTATCTAACTTATCAGGTGATATACCTTTTCCATCATCATTGACGGTTAAAAGAATTTTATCATCAACTTTTTTGCAGGTAATATTAATTTTGCCGCTGCTTTCAATTGCATCCGATGCATTCTTTATAAGATTTATCATTACCTGCCGCATCTGATCGTAATCCCAATTTACAAAATCATCATACTCATTTTCTATTTTCAACTCAATCGATTTGTTCTTCATCTCTTTCTCAAACTGCATAAATAGTTCATTAAAAAACTTTGCGAGATTAAACTTTGAACGCTGCACCGGTTTCGGCTTCGCCAATTTAAGAAAGCTTTCGATGGTTTTATTTATCCTCTGAACTTCCTTGTAAACAACATCTACGAATTTTTCATAATCCTCTTTATCCTCTTTTGGTTCAAAATCTTTTTTCAATTGCTGTACGATCGTACTTATCGAGTTGAGCGGATTCCTAATTTCGTGTGCAACACCTGAAGCCAGATTTCCCATTGCTGTAAGCTGCTTGCCTCTCGTTATCTGCTCTTCCAGTTCTTTTAGTTTTGTAACATCTCTCATTATTAAAACATAACGGAGTTCTTCCTGTGAATCTTTGAACTCGCTTATTGACACGAATAGATTCCTTATTTCATTTTCAACTGAAACGGATAAATCAACAACTTTGGAATCTGAAGTTATAATTTCATCGATATCCATACTCGGTAAAAGGTTGGAGAGATTTTTAAACCTTATTTTTTCCCCGCTTACGCTGAAATAATTTTCTGCAGCCGGATTGATCTCAACAATCTGCTTTTGAGCGTTTAACACTATTATTACATCATTTGCATTACTTACAAGTTTACTTGCAAAATCCTCAATGTAACTATATTGCTTTTTGAGAAGGTTGAAATTCTGTCTCGTGAAAACTAAAGTTAAAAGAAACGTTCCCAAAGCAAGCAGAAGAATTCCGAAAATGATAACGCGGTTAGTAATACGTGAATAAACTTGATTGAGTGGTTCGAGGGACAAACCTATTCTAAACAAGCCGACTGTTTCATCATCAAGTTCAAATCTGTGTACCGCCTCGTAAACCTCCTCTTCGCCGAAATCGTAAAAGCGCCAGTCGAAAGTTGCATCATCATAAATCCGCTCCAGAAATTCCGTGTTCGATATGGGATCAAGTTCCGAAATATTTCCCGAAGCAGCCATAATTCCAAATGTATCTTGAAGTGCAGTATAAATTACTTGTTCATTCTCGGTCAATTTATTCAGAAGAATGCCAAAACCTATTCTTTTTCTGAACTCAAGTAATTCGTCCGCATCAAGATTCAAAACAATCGCATCGGAATTATTCGCAGCGAGAGCAACTATGTATCTAAATTCGTTGTCAAGTCTCGACTGTCGTAAACCTATGATAAGTGTATCCTGAACTCCTTCAAAAATTGGGGCAAGAAGATCCCCGGCAATCTGTTCCATCTCATCAGAATCGTCATCCGGTATGTTCGAAAATTTCAACTTTGCATTTTTATCGAATACATTTATTCTATTAATGTTATTGCTGTAAGCTATTTTTTGTAAAATTTGATTGTTGAGATTATTTTCACTTAGTAGAATTTTAATCAGCGATGCGTTGTTCAGCAATCTATTCCTTATCTCCTCCTCAATCTCGTCCCCTGCAAATAGAATTTCTTGCGAGGAAACTATCATTGCCTCGAGCAATGATTTAGATTGACTCTCAAGTATTTCTAAAACCTCTTTCCGGGATTGTCTTTGTTCGTTAAAAACAGATATTGATACTAAGATCAATACCGAAAAAAAAATGAAGAGAAGACTTTTGGGCTGAATGAAAATTTTTCGAATCATCAATAACTGCCGGTTTTGTTAATCCTAATCAATTAAAATTCCAGCCCTAATCCAAGAGATATTTGCTGATTGTCGTAATTATACCAGTAACTGTTGGAAGTATTTTTTAGATAATAATAGTTAAGATTGGCCCTTAGAAAAATTGTGTCGTCCGCGTTTAACGAAAATGATTTATTCGCAGTTAGAGAAAAAATGCTTTGTTCGTCTTCTCTTTGAATAAGATTTGAATAGTCAATATCAGTTAAGTATGATCCTTGACTCGGATAAGCGCGCCAGCTATACTCATACCCAAGTTTCAACGTAATTTCTAATGGGAGAATTTGAGTAAGATTTATTCCCAACGCATTTTCATCCCTGCTTACGGGATCGTCATAGAGATCCGATTCATCACCCTGATTGTACATTATATCACCGGCAAATGCTCCATTGTTGCTTAAAAGACTCCTATTCGTGAAGTATAAAGCAGCACCCGTATTTTCGAATAATGACTGTGCAACACGCAGGTTTGAAAAAATCTGTACGTTTTTAATACTGCTTGATTGAGTGACAAATTGTTCTCCGGGAGAAATTGTTCTAATCATTCTACCGCGACCTCTGCCGCTCATAAATGTAGTGTCTCCCGATGTTTCCGTTATATAATCCACTCCGGTGTTAACATAATTCTTATAATTTAGTGCAGAGGTCAAAATGAATGTAGTTTTTGATTCAAAACTTTTATTCAAACTTAATCCTGCGCTTAAGAAATAATTGTTATATTCACTCAAGTTGGAATAGTTTCTATAAGCTGCGGAAAGATTAATTGTAGGTATGGCAAAATCAAATAAAAATCTGTGACGGTAATATGCGGTTAAATCCGAATAGTCGTAAAGATCATATATATCTTTATTTATTCGATTTTCACCATAGATACCGTAAACTGTGTTTTCATTTTCGATATAGAAACCAAGTTGCTGCCAATAATAATTTCGATCAGCAGATTCAGTAAAAGAAGAATAGCTGCCGTAATAAAGAATATTAAAATCGTCTTTCATAAAGCGAAGACCAAGATCAAAAGTGTTAATAAGTTCTCCATTTTCATCAGGAAGTCTGAAAGGATTACTATTATAACTTTGTTCAGTAGAAATGGAATAACCGAACTGTGCATAATTTACTTCAACTGCAGTTATAAGCAATACAAAAGAAAGCGCACCGCATTTTAATAATGATTTCAATTTCCTCCTCCTCGTTTACTTCCTTTTCTCTTCGCATTATTCTGATTTTGGTTTTGCTGACCTTCGGTTCCTGCCTGTTGCGGTTCCATATTTCTATTTTGATTTTGCATTCCTTTCCTTTCGGTTTTTCCTAAACCTTGAAGATGGTCGTTAATACCATCGCCGTCCAGATCGATATATCTCATATTTCTTTTTCTAAAATTTTCCATCATTCGCTTATAATCGGGGTCTAAGCCATTGGGGATACCATCGCCATCATGATCGGGCGCATTGTCATTAAAGCCATCGCCGTCCAAATCGACAAAAAATCTGGTGTGCATGTTTCTCATCTTTTGCCCTTGCTCATCAGTATTTTTCTGTTTTGTAGTATCAGCTTGCGCAAAGTAAGTTCCGGAAACAAGTACAAGCAAAAAAATTGTAAATATAGTTTTCATAACCCTTCCTAATCGTTTAGTAATAAGACACAAACTCAATGCCAAAGATTTTTCGAAAAAAAGTTGAAAATAAACCGAATAATCATTTATAGAATTATTGACTAATTAATATAAGACAAAATGGACGAAATCATTCGCCCAAAACGGCGAAAGCCCGAATTTACTCGGGCTTTCTCAATTTAAGGATATATTTTGTAATTATTTTCTGCCGCCTCTTCGTGAATTTCCTTTAGGGCCTGTACCGTCGCATACTCCAGTTCCGTTTCCGTTACCCGGACCAAAGCCTGTTCCGTCTTGTGGTCGAATTCCGCTTCCGTCACCGTATCCGCCTCTACCATCAGAATTTCCGCCCTTATTCATTCGTCCAAATTTTCTTCCTTGACCTTGGTTTTCTGTGCCAAAATTATCACAGATTCCGTCACCATCTGCATCGACCCAATTGGTTTTATATTGTTTCATAAATTTGTTCTGTACCTGTCCTCCAGAAGCATCTGTTTGTGCAAAAAGTGAGGTGCTGAAAAATAATGCAATCAAGATTGCGAGCGCTGAATTAAGTAAGTGTTTCATTTTTTCCTCCAATATGTTTTGTTTATGTGTTTTGTTATGTTGTTATTGAAGGACAATAAATTTCCGTGCCAAAACAAAATGTGCTCTTTTTTGCTCAAAAACGCTAAAATCCCCAACACAATACTTAAACTTTCATTAATGATGTCGAAATGTTCGACTTAAAGGACGAGCTTAACTTTTAAATTTCCCCAAAATATTTAAGCAGTGTCACAAGAAAAATACTAACGATGAAACCCACAAATACTTTTCCTAAATCAGCAAAGAGTAACTTTGTTGTTTTTTTAGGAATCCGCTTTGTTAGAATATATTTTATTGCGACTTCTCTCCCGGCAAGCACTCCGACAAATGCCAGTGTCGTACTCATTGGGATTGGATTTACAACCGTGAAAATCAAAAGCGCACTTCCATAAACCGCATCGATTATTGTAGCGCTTCTTATATCTTTTGTGTTAGTTTTTGAAGTAACAACTTTTTGAATTTTTCCGCCCTTCTGATAGAATATTAGAGCAAGAAAGCAAAGCAACACGATTAAAGTAAGTAGCAGTTCGACAAACATAAGCTTACGTGGAAGAAATACGTAAATATTAGCAAAATCCTGAATTAGCCACTGAGACCATAAGAATGCAGTAGATGCCCACTGCACTGCAGTCCAAATTTTAACATTTTTAGGTGAATGCTCGATGAATTTCTTCTCGAGAACATTTGTGATTATCAAATAGATAACTAATGCAAGAATAAAAGCTGATCCATAACCGATAACGGATTTTGTAATCATTTTGTTGATAAGAACGCTTCCCGAAAATGTGCTGAGGATTATAAACGTTGTACTTACAGGCAATCCGAATCTAGTAAGTATAAGTAGCAACAAAGGCGAAAGTATAAACCACCAATGAACTTCTTCGGGAAATGGTATCATGCTTAATCGACCGAAGGAAACATCACCGTCGTTTACATACCATCCGAAAATTATAACAACAGTCAATATAACTGCGGCAAATATCCAAAGTGTAAACCAGTGTTTGTTATGATTTGATGTTAAAAAAGTACCTAAAGTTTGAATAACATCATTGCCGATCACAGAAAACCCAGCAAGTAGAAATCCGGAAATGAGTATAAAAGAATCGAAGTTCAAGTAATCACCATTTATTAACTAATGATAGAGAAAAAATAAATCAAAATTTATCAATTGTTAATAACTTCAATATTAACTTTGTGTTAATTTTTCCAAAATTTAATGAGAAGAATGAGACTGTCCAAGCATTTAATGAAAATATCTTCAGACAGCTTTCCCAGCATTTACCTGAACAGTCCCGGGTTGGAATTAGTCAAGTATGAAAAAATCTCCGCTTACCGTGTTGAAATTATCCTGTTTAGCATCCTCAACTTTAATTCTGTAATGGTGGGATTGGAGAATATTTGCGGGAATATTCCAGGTAATTGATGTTCCTCCAATATTCTGACCAAGAACCTCTCTGAATTCCGTCTTTTTGTAAAGATACACGTTTACCAACTCAACCCCTTCCGATTTATTCCACTTGATTGTGTGAGTTGAACCCGGCTTCCATGTTTCCCCTAAAGCGGGGGAAACAACTTTAAATACCGAATTGACATATTCAATGTCAGTGCCGACAGCATTAGGGCTTGCTGGATCGGAATCAGTACGGCAGGAAATAAGAGTGATAGCTAAAAGCAGTATTAGATAGATATGCAGCTTTTGCATGAGAACCTCCGATTTGTGTTATTTTATTTTTGATTAATCACAAGGCAGCCGGCAATCATATCATGAAGGGCTTGTTTTTTTTCACTAAACCCAGCTATAATATAGCCGATGCACAAAATCAGACCGGAAAGAATTTTACCAAAATATCTTCCCGAGGCTCTCCCGAATGAAATTCTGTTTCCGTCAAGATCGGTAACTATAATTCCCAGTGCCATTTTACCCAATGTTGCTTGTTTGGAACTCGATTCCATAAGAGCAAAATAAAGCCACTGAACGACAATTGAAATGAGACTTACTACTAGTATACCGATAAAGAAAACGGAAAAGAGTGCAACTGAAAACTCATCGTCGCTTAACTGAACGTTTGCCAAGGCGACAGAATCAAAATTTTCCCATCTTTCCATTTCGTGGAATGGAAATAGGGAAACTCCGAACATAATCCAAAGAGGAAGTAAAAAAATAGACTGAACAACCCCCATAACAATGGAATCAATAATATAGGCTACAAATCTTTTCCAAAAACCGGCGTAGGTTATTACTTGTGTGTGCTCCATTTCTCATCACTCTTGTTTAATAACAAGATAGAAAAAATAAAATCAATAATAAACAAAAATCTTATCTATCAGTGAAATTCGTATTCGTATTTGGTGTAGAAAGCTGCATTTCCCATGCCATCGTATCTCAATCTTTCGATCAACAGACCTTTATTATCGTAAACATATTCGTAACGCTGTTGAAGATAATCCTCACCATCCAACACTTCTTCTTGAATGATGTTACCTTTTGAATCATTAGTAAATACTTGCTTGAAGTAACCCGCATCTTTCAAACTAACATATCCGTTTTCATCATATTCGTAAAAAATTTCTTTCTTAATTTTCATGGCATCAACTGAAATTTCTTTAATCACTCTATTAAGAGAATCGTACTCATACTCAACAAAACGAAAAAGATTGCCCTTTCCATTCTTATGTTCAAGAGAAATTAATCTTCCTTGTTCGTCATATTCTAGATTAGTTGTCTCAATTAAATCACCATTTGAATTATGTTTTTCGATTAACTTTGGAGCACCCGCGCCAGCATATTCGATTTCGGAAGTTTCATATTCACCGTTTTTAATGTTTAATTCGATGCGTTTGATAACATCTCCGTCGGAATCATAAGTGTAATCTCCTTTATAACGGATAAATCCCGCACCCGTTTGAGCTTCCTTATGAATAAGGTGATCTTCTCCGTTGTAATCATATGTCCATTTAAGGTCTATGTTTCCCTTTGATGTATATCTTTCAACATAATTAAGTTTACCGTTTTTAGTGTACTCGCGTGTTTCAACTAAAAACCCTTTATCTGCAAGTTGACCGGTCTTGGTATAGAAAAAACTTATTACGTTTCGTTTTTTTATTCCAAGATCTCCGGCTTTTAATTCCTCCCGGTCCTCTTGGGGAAGAAATACTTCTTCGAAGTAAATAAAATCTTTTGATTTATCCTTTTGTGTTTCATCAGAACCGCAGGAAAATAAAAATACAGCAACTAGCAAAAAAGTGATGAAAAATTTCAGATTACTCATAAAAACAAAATCTCCATTTATGTTATTACTGATCGGTGAATAGTGCTTTTATATTCAGCACGTCTTTCTCTATAAAGTTGAGCAATTTCTGCCCCAATAATAAAAATTAATGACGAATAAAAAAGCCAAAACAAAATCACTATTATTAAAATAAATGCTCCGTAAATTTCACTTACGGAAAGGAATTTTTTTACATATAAGTTAAAAACACCTCTTGCAATTTCCCAAAAAAGTGTAGCCCAAAATGCTCCGACCGCCGGGACTCTCTTACCTAATTTTTCGTAAGGAATTAAATTATAGAACACATAAAACATTGCAAAAACCACTATAAGCGAAATGAGCATTATTACTGTATCTTGAACATCACTTATACGGAATCTTGCAAGCGGTTCAATTTCATCCGCGATAGCAAATACAAAATTCATAACCGGAAGAATAAACGTTGCCATCGCGATAAATACAACCAGTAGAATAACCATCCCGAAATCCCTAAGCAGTCCTATCAAAGCACTTTTATCTTTCGTTACTCCGAAGATGTTGTTTAATATCGTTCTCATACTACTAAACAGCCAGGTAGAAGTAAAAAATAGGGCAAATGCGCCGACTAAACCAGAAATTGTTCTGTATTCAACGACCTCTGTCATTCTTGATTTGAGAAAGTTCTTGATGTATGCCGCAGACTCGTGATAAGGTATAGCTGTATCGATTAATCTATTAACTTGGTAGGCAACCGACTCCGAACCAATTACATCAGCCAATGACGAGAACAAAATCAAAAGAAAAGGAATGATGCTGAGGATAAGTGAGAACGCAATCCCAGCACCCGAAAGAAAGATATGATGTTTGTCGATCCTTTTAAACAAGCCTACAAAATAATGATTATAGAAAATTATAATCTTTCTTAAGGTTGTATCAGAAAAATATTGCCTTAATCTCTTAAAAATTTTATAACTCATTTTTCATAATTCGGCTTATCGATTTGAAGTATAGAGCGCTCATTTCATTAAGCTCAAGTTCCATCCTTCTATTGATGGAAATCTTATCGCTATTTACATTACCTATTTTTGATATAGGTTGATTCATCTCTTCCGCAAGTTTTTCGAAAGCTTCTTTTTTATTTGAATCGATTGATACTATTATTCTTGATTGTGATTCCGAAAAAAGTGCAAAATCGAATCTTGAACCTTCATCTAATTCTACTTCGCAGCCGAGAGGATTTTTTTGATTTATTATTGAACACTCGATTAACGCAGTTACAAGTCCTCCTTCCGATACGTCGTGAGCGGATTTTATGAACCCTTGCCTGATTGCTCTTAATGTGAAATCGTGAAGTTTCTTTTCGGCTTCAAGATCAATCTGTGGTGAATTTCCGGCAACTACATCGTGAATTACTTTCATATATTCCGAACCACCCAATTCTTCTTTATCAATTCCGAGGATGTATATCAAATCCCCCTCATTTTTAAAATAAGAAGTTGTGATGTAATCGAGGTTCTCTATCAATCCGACCATTCCGATGACAGGAGTCGGGTAAACCGCACGTTTCGGACTTTCGTTGTAAAAGCTGACATTTCCACCTGTTACCGGAGTTTCAAAAAATCTGCATGCTTCTCCCATTCCTGCAACGGCTTCCTTAAATACCCAATACATTTCAGGTTTATACGGATTTCCGAAATTTAGACAGTTAGTTATTGCAAGCGGAGTTCCACCCGAGCATATTATATTTCGTGCGCTTTCTGCCACGGCAATTTTTGTTCCCTCTCGGGGATTGAGGTAAACATATCGTGAGTTGCAGTCTGTTTTAACCGCGATTGCTTTGTTTGAATCTTTAATATAAACAACTGCACTGTCGCAACCGGGACCAACAATTGTATTTGTCCTTACCATCGAATCATACTGTTCATAAACCCATTTTTTCGATGCAATATTCGGAGAAGAAACTACACTTTTAATTGCTTCTGAATAATCTTCTGGTTCAGGTATCGTTGTAAAATCAAATTTAATAGTTTCTTCAAGATACTTTGGCTTTTTAGTCTCACGAATATATACCGGAGCTCCTCCCCCAAGTACAAGATCGAAAGCCGGTATTTTGGTTTTTATTTCCCCGTCCTTTTTCGCTGTTAATATTCCGTCACCCGTAACTTCACCAATTATCTCACAGTTCAAATCCCATTTTTCGAATATCTTTTTTACTTCAGCTTCGTACCCTTTTTTCACGACAACAAGCATTCTCTCCTGGCTTTCAGAAAGCATAATTTCATAAGCAGACATATCTGATTCCCGCAATGGCACCTTATCGAGATCTATTATCATTCCCGAATTTCCTTTTTCACTCATCTCGGAAGTTGAACAAGAAATTCCGGCAGCTCCCATATCTTGAATTCCCACAATCCAATTGTTCTTTATGATTTCCAGAGTTGCTTCGAGAAGAAGCTTTTCAGTAAAAGGATCTCCGACCTGAACAGATGGTCTTTTGGACTCTGATTTTTCAGAAATTTCCTCCGACGCAAAAGTAGCCCCGTGAATACCGTCTCTTCCTGTTGAACTTCCAACGATCATTACCGGATTTCCTTTTCCCTTAGCAACTGCAGATGCGGTTCTGTCAGTTTTAACAATTCCCACAGCCATTGCGTTTACCAACGGATTTTCCTTATACGAATCGTCGAAGTAAACCTCTCCTGCAACAGTCGGCACTCCAAAACAATTTCCGTAATCACCAATCCCTTTCACAACTCCTTCAAACAAATAACGAGTGCGCGGGTCATCAAGTGAACCGAATCTAAGAGAATTAAGTGCAGCGATTGGTCTGGCTCCCATTGTAAATATATCTCTAAGAATCCCTCCAACTCCGGTTGCAGCGCCCTGATAAGGCTCAACTGCCGAAGGATGATTATGGCTTTCGATCTTAAAACAAATTGCCAACCCATCTCCAATATCAACCAAACCTGCATTTTCTTCACCTGCTCCAACCAACAGTTTTCCTCCCTGGCGAGGAAGAGTCTTCAACAAGGCAATAGAATTTTTATAACTGCAGTGTTCAGACCACATAACGCTGAATACTCCAAGCTCGGTAAATGATGGAGTTCTGCCTAATCTTTCGCAGATAATATTGTATTCCTCCTCAGTTAATCCATGCTCAAGTGCCAGATCGAGATTTACTTCAGGTTCGTTCATATTTTCCTATTTTGTTTTGTGTGAATTTCAAATATAACATTTAATTGAGTTTTACTGAAAATCAGTTTAGAATCATCCGAATTTCTTTACTTTTCATCTAATTTGGGAACTTTGATCAAGTTAAGGAATTTAATAGCTTTTAGAATTGTAAATTTGTAAAAAACTATGAGGTAACGATGCAAAAACTCTTTTCTTATGTTTTTCTCATTTTATTTTTCGGAATTCTCTTGAATATTGAGGCACAACAAAAAAAATTTCCTTTTGAAGAAAAAAACCGTGATGAAGGCGGAATTATTACCTTCACCGATGGTTCGACACTTCAATTTAAAAATTTGAGAGCAATGGAAGGCAAATATTTCGACGGCACACCATTGACCGTTAAATCCTTCCTGAAAAACCATAAATTTCGTTTCAAACATAAAAAGGCATTAAGGGATATTGCTTTCCATAAAATTAAATATTTTGACATCCGAGCTTATGATTTAGAAGACAAAATATCCGAGGGTAAACCAAAAATCATTGTAGAATTTTTATTTAAGGATGGCGGAGTTTATAATTTGGAGTTAAGCGAACTTGACGCACTGCTCGACGTAACCTTTGTAAATGCAAAGACCGGTGAAGACCGAGTTATCGATAAGCTTCCATTTGTAAAAGAAGGAAAAGTTTATATTAAGAAAATAGAATTTAACGATTAATCATCAGATTACAATTTTATGTCATAAGTTTGACGATAATAAAAATGTTGTGGGGATGTTATTAACAAAACCGGGATTTACATTCAGAAATAAGATTATATATTAAGATAATCTTTCCAAATCCTATAAAGTTCATAAGTAGCTTTAACATCCTCACCGCAATAGATTGCCACATCCTTTATTTTTCCCGCATTATATAATTCCTTCACATCCATTCCGCTAACCCCCTTGCTTTTAGGAGATTCGATTCCAAAGCTTTGGCAATAAAAATCAAGGTTAAATTTCTTCGTTAAACCATAAAACGTAAATTGCTCAAGCAGATCAACATGATCAGAAGCCCCGTATCTTTTCTTGAGTAAATTAACTGTCGGTTTTACACCGAGCATTGCAGAACGTATCATCAAAAATGGCAGATCGAAATTCCTGCCGTTAAATGTAACAACTGTCTCAGCTTTTTTAATATAGTTCCAAAAAAGCTTGAGCATTTCTTTTTCTTCAACACCTTTGTAGTTAATTTTTTTCTCCTCAACACTCCAATCGTCCTGAGTATTGCCTTCGAAAAGTACAAGTGAATTCTCGGTTACAGAATTCAACAGGCCGATCACGACAACCTTTGCAGTCAGAGGATAAAGACTAAGATACCTTGCGGCTTCCTCGCGCTTTTGTGTACGCAGAAACTCGTCAGGTTCTTTTTCTGCAAATCGAAGAATAAACTCTTGCTGTGATTCACTTAATTCATTTATATCGCACCCGACGGTTTCAATATCAAAAACTATATCCATTTTTCCTCCTATTTGTTGAAAGATATACTGAATTAAGTTTAAGATAAGAAAATTTTGTCTAAAATAGAATTGATACTTCTTTTTCAAAATCTTTTGCGGCAGAATAAAATTCTTCGGGCAAAGGAATTGCTTTCTTTAGAGTTTTATGATAGTGAACAACTACCCCTCCACCTTTAGCAATTATCTCACCAGTATCTTTTAATTCAACAATATGTTCAAAACCGAAACTGGATTTTTTTACAAAGCTTAGGCGAGTTCGAATAATAAGTTTATCATTTAGGTGAGCCGATTGAAAATAATCACAATGGTTGTGAACCATAATAAAAAAATTCTCTTCCTCGAACATCGGAAGGTTGTATTTTTCTTTTAAAAAAGTAACATAGTCTAATCTTGCATCCTCAAAATAATTGAAATAAACCGCATTGTTGCAAACACCGAGAAGATCGACCTCATGAAATTTTACTTGCTGTTCAATCCGGTGATTAAATAAAGATTTATCCGGAATATTTTTATCCCTCATTCAAAACCTCGGATAAAATATTTTTAGCTAAGTCGATATCGTTTTTTGAAATATCCAAATGCGTAACGGCTCTGATAATTCCAACACCGCCTGGACCTAGAAGCAGCCCCTTCTCTTTACATTTTTGAATGAAGTTTTCGGGTGAATCATCTTTCACCTTAAACATTATTATGTTTGTTTCAACGTTATTGAGTTCGATCTCGATATTTTCCAACGCTGCAAGATGCTCGGCTAAAGAAAAAGCATTTTGATGATCTTCTGCAAGTCGTTCAATATTGTTTTCCAAAGCATAAATTCCTGCTGCAGCTATAACTCCTACCTGACGCATACCGCCTCCCCATGCTTTCCTGACACGATAAGCCTCTGTAATAACTTCCTTAGTGCTTGCAACAAGTGATCCAATCGGTGTACCTAGTCCTTTTGAAAGACAGCACGATATGGTATCGAAATATTGCGTGATTTCTTTTACTTCAATACCTAAAGCTACAGCTGCATTCCAAACCCTTGCACCATCAAGATGAAAATAGAGATGATATTTATCGGCCAATTCTTGAAGTGCCGAAATATTTGATACGGGATTTATCGTTCCACCGGCAACGTTATGTGTATTTTCAACTTCAATCAATCTTGTCCGGGGCATGTAATAAGCACTTTCTGGCCTGATAAGCGGCTCGATCTGCTCAGGGGTAAAAACCCCATTTATTCCATCCACAAGACTCAACTGTAATCCGCTCAAAACTGCTGGACTTCCAGACTCATATTGAAAAATGTGAGATGTTTTTTCGCAGATCACTTCATCTCCCGGAGATGTCAGAACGTTCAGGCAGATTTGATTTCCCATTAACCCGGTTGGCACAAAAAGCGCTGCCTCTTTGCCGAGTAATTCTGCAGCAATTTCTTCGAGTTTATTTACGGTAGGATCTTCTTTGTAAACATCGTCGCCGACTTCAGCATCATACATTGCTTTTCTCATCCCTTCTGATGGCTTTGTTACTGTGTCGCTCCGCAGATCAATTATTTTCTTCATTTACTAACCTTCTTTGAATAAAAATTTACTTAGTTTTTTCATGGTATATAATGAAATAATTAATAATGATATTATCGAACAAATTATTGGAACTACATAAGGATTTCGTGTATAAAAAGTAAAGTCATTATTTAGTGGAACATTTACAAGAATAGCAGTCCTTTCAAACATATTGGTCTCAGCAATTGTTTTTCCGCTTGGATCTATCAAACAGCTAATTCCCCCATTTGCCGCTCTAACAACTGATCTTCTGTTTTCAACAGCTCTCAAAACGCTTATTTCCTTGTGCTGATAAGGTCCGCTTGTATTCCCGTACCAACTGTCGTTTGTAACAACAGCTATTAAATCCGCATCTCTCTGGATAAACTGTGCATTAAATTCGGGATAGATCGATTCAATACAAACGATTGACGCAACTTTAATCGTATCTCTTAAAGGAACTTTTATATTTATTGTATCTTTCCCAGTGTTCCAACTTGAAATTCCTACATTCCATTTTATGAGATCGCCCAAGAAGGGAAGATGTTCAACAAGTGGAACTTTTTCCCCGAAAGGCACAAGTTTCATCTTTCCGTATTTTTGAATTTTATTCTCGTTGGGAGTAAATCCTAAAATCGAATTATAGGATGTGTACCAAACATTTTCAGTTTTGGTAGGTTTCGCTTCTTGCGGTCTTTCATTTTCATCAAAGTAGAATTGAGCATCCGGCATACCGGTAATCAATGTAACATTATTTGAGTCAATAAACTCTTTAATTTGATTAACATAAGCATCATAGTTTCCGGACAGCAGATATACTGGTAGGGCAGTCTCCGGCCATATTAACAACTCGGCACCTTCTTCGACTGTTTGCTTACTTAAATCAAGATAAACATTTAACTGTTTCTGCAAATTGCCTGCAGACCATTTATCGTTCGGATCGAAATTAGGTTGAATCAGTCCAACTTTTATTAAATCGGTATTTGTATATGTTTTATTTGCAAACATTCCGTAACTCAATGGAAATGCAAGAACAAGCAGAAACAAAACAATGAATAATATATTTATTGATTTACGTTTTGATGTGTTTTGAAAACTTAGAAAAAGCAGAACATTCGCCAGCAGAATCATTAATGATAATCCATAAACTCCAATTGTATCGGCAATTTGAATGAATGTATAAAAATACGG
The DNA here is from genome assembly GCA_024103215.1 of Melioribacteraceae bacterium. GTDB lineage: Bacteria > Bacteroidota > Ignavibacteria > Ignavibacteriales > Melioribacteraceae > JAGFIY01. The sequence continues at coordinate 159,224 of JAGFIY010000127.1, forward strand.
CAGCGAATTTCCGAGAGTAAGCCAAGGAAATTTAAAATCAGTAAGACTGTATGCAAACTCAAAAGCAACCCAGAAAAAAGGTAGCAAAAGCATTGCGGCTTTTTCGCCGGACATTTTTTTTGCGAAATAATACAAAGTAGATGGGATCAAAAAAACCAGAGGATTAAAGAACAACAAAGTGACTCCGGCGATCATTAAAAACATATCGGAATTTTCAGACCAGCCACCAACCCAATAGAGTGTAATTAAATTGAAGATGAACGCAGTATAATATGTGAATCTATTAATTTCTGCCAGACCGTTTCTTCTGTTGATAACAATTAAGTAGGGTAGAAACCCAATGAAAATCAAATATGGTAAAGGAATAGGAGGGAATGATACTCCAATTAATACCCCGGAAAGTAATCCCAGGAGAAGCTCATTCCGGTGAATTTTCTTTTCACTTTCGCTTCTTTGAATTCTATATTTTTTTGAAAAATGATTATGCAATTTATTTGGTGTGATTAAAAATTAATTTCTTTTCTATAAATTAAAACCGAGGCATACGCTTTTATTCCCTCGCCGGTTCCTATAAATCCCATTGCTTCAGAAGTAGTAGCTTTTATCGAAACAGCTTCTTCGTCGATATTTAGTAAACCTGCAATAACCGTTTTCATTTTGGGAGTGTATGCTTCCAGTTTAGGCTTCTCGAGAACCACGGTCGAATCAACATTTGCGATTTTGTAATTTCGTTCGGAAATCATTTTCGAAATTTCCGTAAGAAAAATTTTACTATTTGCATCCTTATATTTTGGGTCAGTATCAGGAAAATGGGTGCCTATATCTCCCAACGTTGCAGCACCTAGAAGCGCATCGCAAATTGCGTGAAGTAGAACATCTCCGTCAGAGTGTGCCAGCGGTCCTTTTTCGAACGGAATTTCAATTCCGCCAATTATCATTTTTCGTCCTTCAACAAGCTTATGCACATCGTAGCCAAACCCTGTTCTGAAAGGAATCATTAATATCTCACTTTAAATTCTTTGAATTCATTTTTGGGAGGATCCCATTTAATTTGATGTTTTGTAACGTGTGCGTTTCCCGGACCGATTCTAATGTTTTTGTACAGATCATGAATAAGATGTTCTGGACCCTCAACAACGGTAAGCACTTCCCCGGTGAACAAATTTTGCGTAAATCCGGTAAGTCCAAGATTTCTTGCCTTTCCAAGAACGAAGTAGCGAAAACCAACTCCTTGAACAACCCCGTTCACAATTATTTCTGCACGTTTATTATTATCTGCCATTTTTAATCACAAATCTATCGTAAACTTCCGATGTTATTAATCCCAAAAAAATTAACACACTACCAATGAAACCAAAATTACTTATTTTCTCGTGCAATAAAAAGAAGGCGAAAACTGCTGCAAATATTGGTTCGAAAGCATAAATGATTCCCGCCTTTGTAGGACTTACCAGCCTTTGAAATCTTGTCTGCAGCGAAAGGGCAATAAAAGTTGCAAATACACCTGTGTAAAAAATTCCGAAGAGTACGTCTTCGTTAACAGTAAATTTTAGATTTTCGATACTGAAAGCATCAAATAATAATGCGCCGATAAAACCTAAGACAGATGTTGTTAAGATTTGAAAATATGTGAGAACCCAAAAATTATGATGCGGCGAATGAACATCCAAGTAAACTATCTGTAGAGCAAACACAACGGCACAGAGGAGAGTTAAAAAATCACCAAGATTAAATTCACTTCCCAACATTTCTAAAAATCCTAAAATTGATTCGCCGCCGGTTGAAAGAAATATCAATCCGATAAAAACTAAAAACGTGCCGAGCATTGCCCCTTTTGACGGGATTCTTTTTTCTATTACTGTTTGGAATATCGGGACGAGAACTACAAAAGTTCCTGTTATGAAAGCCGATTTTGTAGCAGATGTATATTTAAGTCCGACTGTTTGAAAGGCAAACCCTAAGAAGAGTAAAATGCCAAGTAAGAAACCCGCTTTTATTATTTTTCTCGAAATATATTTTCGATTTAAAAAAACAAGCGGACTTAAGAGCAGCACAGCAAGCAGAAATCTGAAGGCAACAAACAATAATGTAGAAACCGATTCAATCGATTCTTTAATAATTACAAAGGTTGCTCCCCAAAGAAGCGTGATAATTATAAGAACAGATTCGGCAAGCCATTTTTTAGTTGATACCGATGAAGAATTATTTTTCATTCCAATCAATATATCCAAAATTCCTCAATAACTTTTCATCTCTTCGCCATTTGGGTTTTACCTTAACGTGTAGTTCCAGGTAAACCGGTCGGCCGAGAAATCGTTCTATTTCCTCCCGCGATTTGCTGCCGATAATTTTAATTGAACTTCCTTTGTTTCCTATGATTATCGGTTTTTGGGATTCTCTTTCAACGATAATCGATGCGGATATAAAATCTTTTCTTCCTTCTCTTTCCTTAAAATCATCAATTATAACCTCGACGCTGAAAGGAATTTCATCTCTATAGTATTCAAAAATCTTCTCTCTGATAATTTCCGAAACAAAGAACCTCTCGTTCTCATCCGATATTTGATCATCGGGAAAATACTTAGGATGTTCGGGGAGATAAGATTTAATCAAGGAAATTATTTCTGAAGGATTCTTAATATTTATAGCCGAGATCGGAATGATCTTGTCGAACACATTTAATCTTTCTGCTTCACCGAAAGCTTTTTCTACTTCGTTTTGATTCGAGAGATCTATTTTATTCAGAATCAACAGCTTCGGCTTTTTTACGGAACGAGCAATCGAAAGATAACTTTCGTTTCTTAAACTTTGGGAAAAACGCTTGTCGGAATCCATATCAACAAGAAAAATTAAAAGATCCGCATCATTGATTGATTGAATTATATAACCGAGCAATCTTTCCTGCATAAGATAATTTGGATTCAATAATCCCGGAGTATCGAGAAAAATAATTTGGAAATCATCATCGGATAAAATTCCGAGAACTCTCTTTCTTGTAGTCTGTGGTTTGGAAGTAACTATAGAAAGTTTTTCTCCCATTAACGCATTCATCAAAGTGGACTTACCGGCATTAGGTCTGCCGATAATTGTTACGTAACCGCTTTTAACAGCCATAGTTTATTTTCAATTTAATAAAATGAAAAATATCGATTGCGTTTCCGAAAGGCAATATTGTAATGAAGAAGTTTTTGCTGACAAATCCTTAATGACTTAGAGAGTTCTTGAATTCTCTGTGAGAAGCCACAAGAAAATAAAAAGCAATAAGTAAAATAATTGAAAGTGAAGCACCAATTAATAGAATTAAATTAGAACTCAATCCTAAATTAAAAGAAATCGAAAATGATGAGAAATAGTTTGTAATATTATCAAGAATAGAACTACTTCCCGAATCAGCCGGTGAAATCAATGAAAATATATAACCAAATAATCCTAAGATCATAAGTGAGAAAACACCTACAATCCAATAGAAGAAGTAAAAACTTTTTCCTTTTACAATTGATAATGATTCGATGCGCGACATAATTGATCCGGCAATATGATCCGGAGCTTTATCGTGTTCCATTGTCCTTAATGAAGAATCAACAAACCTAAGTGCTTTTAATTTTTCAAGCGCATCCGGATTTGAAGCAAGCATATTTTTTAACTCTTCAATTTCGGATGCCGATAATTCGCTGTCGATATATTTATTTAATATTTCATCTGTAATCTTTTTCATATCATTTCCTCCTGGTAATTATGCTTCAAGAGCAAGTCTCTCAATAAATTTCTTGAACGATGAAGAAGCACTTTTGCGTTAACAAGCGATACATCCATAACCTGACTTATTTCGTTTAACGACATATCGTCAATATAAAATAATATAAGAACAACTGCATTCCTCACCGGCAATTCTTCAATCACATTGAACAAGTATGTTTTTGCATCCTTGCTTTCCGAGTATATCTTATCGTCGTTTTCATATAAATCATAGTGCTCATCAATTGAACTCATCTCTTTTTCGACTTTGCGCTTTGCGCTTGCAAGTCGAGTTAATGCTGTATTATATACTATTCTGTAAAACCATGTAGAAAATTTAGAATCTCCCCGGAATGAACTCAAATTTTCGTACGCTTTAAGAAAACTATCCTGAAGCGCTTCTTCAGCATCCATTTGATTTTTTAGCATTCGTTTCAACATTGAAAAAGCTTTATGCTTATACATATCTATTAAAAGTGAGAAATCCGATTGATTTCCCCTCTTTACCGACTCGATAATATCTTTTTCGGAATACTTTTTCATAACAGTATTTTTGACTTATAAAGATGGGAAATGGTTACAAATAATTTCTTCAGAAACTTGTAACCTTTCATACAACCGCTCCGGTCTAATAAATTGAGATGAAAATCAGCAAGAAGTGAAAATGAACGGTAACCAAAATAGAAAAATTTTAGTCAAAAGAAATAAAAATAAGGAGGCACAAAATGCAAGGATTTGAAACTCTAATACCCATTTTTCTTTTTCTTATAACCGGGTTAGTAATTGTAACTTGGATCTATTTTAGATCTAAAGAAAAACAGATGATGATCGAAAAAGGAATGTCATACGAACAAATGATTGAATTCCTTAAATCGAAACGGGATGGTACATTAATGCTTAAACTCGGTATCGTTGTTGTCGGATTTGGTTTAGGTTTGGGAGTAGGAATGTTGATCGACCGTTACACCGATGTTGAAGAGTGGATTCCGTTCTTGATATTTGTCTGCACAGGTTTATCGATGGTTGCCGCTTACTATCTAGGCAAAAAGGCTGAAGAGAAAAACAAATCATAAAAAAAAAGGACAGCGTCAAGCTGTCCTCTTTTTAAGCAAAATGATCTTAAGCTAATTCGTGTTCTTCAAGCCAACGCTGAGCATCTATCGCAGCCATACAACCGGTTCCAGCTGCAGTAATTGCTTGTCTATAAATTTTATCGGCAACATCGCCCGCCGCAAAAACACCTTCGACCGATGTATTTGTGGAACCCGGTTTAACTTTAAGATAACCGGTTTCATCCATATCCAATTTGCCTTGGAAAATCTTAGTGTTCGGCTGGTGACCGATTGCCATAAATATTCCGTCAGTTTCAATTTCCTCGGTTGAACCGTCCTTTGTGTTTTCAAGAATTGCACCGGTTACTTTTTTGATCCCGTTTTCTTCCTTACCTACGATTTCCTTAATCACATAATTCAGTTTAAATTTAATCTTTTCGTTTTTCTCAGCGCGTTCGAGCATAATCGGTGAAGCGCGAAAACCTTCACGGCGATGAATCACGACAACTTCGGATGCAAACTTAGTAAGATAAGTTGCTTCCTCCATTGCTGTATCTCCGCCGCCAACAACAAGTACTTTTAATCCTTTGTAAAAAAATCCGTCGCAGGTTGCACATGCAGAAACACCGTAACCCATATACTTCTTTTCGCTTTCCAAGCCGAGAAGTTTTGCCGAAGCACCGGTTGAAATAATTACACTATCTGCTGTAAAAGTTTCTTCTCCCGATTTTACGGTAAAAGGTCTTTTTGAAAAATCGACTTCAGTAATTTCTTTAAAAACACTTTTTGCTCCGAAGCGAAGCACTTGTTTACGCATAACATCCATAAGTTCGGGACCGTTTATCCCATGTTCGAATCCCGGATAATTTTCAACTTCAGTTGTGATAGTTAACTGTCCGCCCGGTTGAAGTCCTTCAAATATTATAGGTTCCAGGTTTGCCCTTGCAGTGTAAAGAGCTGCGGTTAATCCTGCCGGACCTGAACCAATTATTATAACTTTATGATGATTATCAGCCATAATTACTCCATAGTTCTGATTTTATTTCCAAATTTAATTAAATTTTATCAATGTTAGATTCACTAAAACTTATTTCGATTCATTTAACAAAAACTCTGCGTTTCGTTTTAATCCTTTAAGTTTTGTTCTGCTCAAAGGTGAATCGGCAAATCGAGATTTAAATTCCTTATTATCCATCTTCATCACATCGGATAGTTCTAATCGGGTAGTTCTATCTTCATTAAATTCCTTCACATGAGATAAAATAGAAAACTTATTGTTCCAAGGGCAGACCTCCTGGCAGATGTCGCACCCGAAAAGCCAGTTTTCGAATTTTCCAGTAAATTTTTTGGGAATCTCCTTTTTATTCTCAATAGTATGGTAAGATATGCAGAGATTTGCATCGACCACATAATCTGCAACAATGGCATTTGTAGGACAAGCGTCAATACATTCCGTGCATGAACCGCAGAAATCACCTATAGGTGAATCATAATCAAGTTCACGGTTTACAAAAATATTTGCAATAAAGAACCAACTGCCGATTTCACGGTTTATCACGTTTGAGTGTTTCCCCATCCAGCCGATTCCACTTTTAACAGCCCAAACCTTATCCATAACAGGACCTGTATCGACATAACTTTTTGTTTCGATATCAGGATCAAGTTCTTTAAGTTTTGCTTCGAAGGTCTTAAGTTTATCCCAAATTATCAGATGATAATCCTTACCGAAAGCATATCTGGAAATTTTACCATAATTTTTGTCTTCGGGATATTCGGCATCAGAATAATAATTTAGTCCGAGGGAAATCACACTTTTCGCTCCCGGTAGAATTTCTTTGACGTTCTCTCTCTTCTCAAGATTCCGTTCCATATATTTCATGTCCGCTTGCTGATTTTTCCGCAGCCATTCTTTGAGATGCTTAATCTCCTCTTTCAGCGGTTTAACCTCGGCAAAGCCGACAAGATCGAATTTCAGTTCTTCGGCAATCTGTTTAATAATTTTATTTGTAATTTTCTTTTCCAAATTTTTACCAATTCAATTCTTTCTTATCAGCTTTTACATAAACTTCTCCGTTATGCACGACAACTTCGTAAGTATCCAACCCTCTGCGCCCGGTATCCATTTTTCCATCACTCAAGTTAAATTCCCAACCGTGTACAGGACAAGCAACCTTGCAGTTTTCTACAATGCCGTCATAAATTGTCTGAGAGTGTTGGTGCGGACATTGGTTCTGTAATGCATAAATCGTTCCATCAACTTTGAAGACAGCTATATCAATATCGTTGATAATAAATCTTTTTCCTCGTTTTTCTTTTAAGGAGTTTACATCGCATACATTATAAAATCCTTCGGGGATATTATCTTTCAAATTTGTTCTATCCTTTCTTTAATTTTATATCCTTTATCGGTCTTTTCAATTTTACCTCCCAGTAAATAATTATCATGTCCGAAAATCAATATCCAGTCGTCCGACACAGCTTCGGGGAGATATATCGATTTTTCCTCAATTGTTTTAAGAGGCTGAATATCATATCCCATAATGTAGGGAATATGTATGTGTGAAGAAGTCGGAATAAGATCGGCAGTAAATAGCAGTGAAACCGAACTATCGAAAATTTTTACAAGCTGCTGCCCGAAAGTATGACCATGAACAGGCATCAGTTTGATTCCATCGTCAAATTCATGTTCGCCGTCGATAAAATTAAGCACGCCTTGCTCAGCCAAAGGAAGAAATCTATTCTTAATAAAACTTCCTGCATCCTTCTTGCTCGGGTGCAAAGCCCAATCAAATTGTTCTCTCTGGACATAGTAATTTGCGTGCGGAAATGCCGGTAAAAATTTATCACCCTCAAGAATTGTCGATCCACCGGTATGATCAAAATGAAGATGTGTTAGGATAACATCTGTGATCTTGCCGGGAGAAATATCCATTTCAACTAACTTATTCCTAACACTATTATCAAATTGTTCTACATCGTAAATTTTCTTGAACTTTTCGTCCCAGAAATTTCCTATTCCGGTATCAACAAGAATCTTTTTGTTATCTGACTCGATAAGCAGACATCTTCCCGTGAGTTTAATTCTATTCAAACTATCGCAAGGATATGTTTTCTCCCACAATGGTTTTGGTATAATTCCGAACATCGCACCGCCATCAAGCGCAAAAGAAGTGGTTTCAATTAATGAAACATTGTATTTTCCGATTTTCATAGAAACTTGACCTAAAAAATAAAAAAGGACATCCAAGGATGTCCTTCTAAAATAAAATATTCTAAGAAATTTTATCTACCTAATTCGTCCAGATAATCTTTCTTTTTGAGGAGAGTTTCTTCATCCTCAACAATGTCCGGATTCGGAACGCAGCAATCAACCGGGCAAACAGCCGCACATTGAGGCTCATCGTGGAAGCCTTTGCATTCCGTACATTTATCAGGAACTATGTAGAAAAATTCGTCCGAATAAAAACCACAGTGACCGGCAGGTGACTCATCGCCTTCACCGTAAGATTTTCCTGCAAGTTCCCACTCTGCTCCGCCTTCATAAATAGCGGTGTTAGGGCATTCCGGTTCGCAGGCGCCACAGTTAATGCATTCATCAGTAATCATGATAGCCATAATATAATTCCTTCTCTTATTGAGTTAATTTATTAATTCTATTGTGGGGATCTTTTTCATAAGAATTTCGGCTGAACCGGATAACTCATCTGCTTCAATACTCAGCTCAGAAAGCTCTCCGATAAGCGATTTTAGATCTATTTTATAATAACCGTTAGGATAATTTTTCAATTTTGTTATTCCTTTCTGAAGTTGACTTCTTGCTCCCGAAACATTTCCGCAAATAAGGTGATAACAGCCAACCGAAATCTGAATCATTCCTTGAAAGAACAATTTTTCGCTTCTTTCGCACTCAAACCAAATCTCTTCGAAGAAATCGTGAGCGGCAAAAAAATCCGAATCATTAAAAAGAACTATTCCGTGATTAATATCGTACAACTATGTCTCAATTATAATAAAGAAGCACATGAACTTCAAGTCTATTACGAATTTGGGGCAAAATCACCATCCCCCGCTTGAACCACCACCGCCGAAACTTCCGCCTCCGCCACTAAATCCGCCAAATCCTCCTCCGCCTCCAAAGCCACCGCCCGAACTTCTTGAGCCTAATCCTCCGCCGAGAATAATCGGGAAAACGCCGCCGCGCTTAAAGCGAGAAAGAATAAAGAACAAAATCATCATAAAAATAAAGCCAAACACGCCAAAACCTTCACGATCTTCGCCGTCGTCACGCCTCTCACCCTTGTACTCTCCTTTAGTTGCTAAAATAATTGAATTTAATCCAGCAACAATTCCGTTGTAATATTCGTTTTTGCGGAAATAAGGAGCAACTTCATTCCTGATAATTGAACTTGATAATGCGTCTGTAAGTGCACCTTCGAGCCCATAACCTACTTCAATTCTCATTTTCCGGTCGTTAAGTGATACGAGAAACAAAACACCGTTGTTTTTATTTTTTTGCCCGATCTTATTTTCTGTTGCAACTTCATAAGCAAACATCTCTATTGGATAACCATCAAGCGAAGGAATCATCAAGAAGATAATTTGGTTAGATGTCGAATCCTCAAAAGTTTTTAAAGACCTGTCGATCAAATCAATTTCCGAAGAAGTAAGTGTATTTGTTTGATCGGTACAATAACGCGTTAATTTAGGAACCTTCGGCTGCGAAATAATTACAGCCGAAGTCAAAAGTAAAATTGCAACCAAAAAATTAAAATTGAACCGTAGGTGCTTCATCAGCTCCTTCTTTTGCTTGGAAATATTGTTTTTGTTCAAATCCTGCTATACCGGCTACAAAATTTGCGGGAAATCTTCTTATAGTTGTGTTGTATTCCTGCACAACTTGATTAAATTTCATTCTTTCAACTGAAATCCGGTTTTCGGTTCCTTCGAGTTGTGATTGAAGTTGAAGGAAATTTTCATTGGCTTTAAGTTCAGGATAGTTCTCAACTGTCACCAATAATCTTGAAAGTGCACTGCTTAAATTATCCTGTGCTGCTTGAAACTGCTGGAATGCTTGCGGATTGTTCAACATATCACTGTTAAAATTAATCTGATTCACCTTCGCTCTTGCTTCAGTTACAGCCGTGTAAGTTTCCTTTTCAAATCCTGCAACTCCTTTAACAGTATTAACAAGATTGGGAATCAAATCAGCACGTCGTTGATATTGGTTTTCAACTTGACTCCAAGATTGAGTCACCTGCTCATCTAATCCGACTAAATTATTATAAACTCCTACACCCCACATTACAAAACCAACAACAACGATAACAAGAAGGATCCCAATACCGCATCCTATCATTAATCCTTTATTTTTCATATTTATATCCTTTAATTTGTTAAACTTCTCATTGGAGCAGGAACTCTGCCGCCTCTTTCGACAAAAATTTTGCTGCTAAGTGCACTTATCGGCATTATTGGTGCTTTCCCAAGCAAACCGCCGTAATCGATTGTATCGCCCACACTTTTTCCGAATGCCGGAATTACTCTAACCGAGGTTGTTTTATCATTTATTACACCAATTGCACATTCGTCTGCAATTAATCCTGCAAGTGTTGAAGCCGGCGTATCTCCGGGAACGGCTATCATATCCAAACCTACCGAACAAACAGAAGTCATCGCTTCCAATTTTTCTAGTGTTAAATGACCTTTTGCTGCGGCATCAATCATACCTTGATCTTCGCTGACAGGAATGAAAGCACCGCTCATTCCTCCAACGGATGAACTTGCCATTAATCCTGCTTTCTTTACCGCATCGTTCAACATTGCCAGGGCGGCAGTAGTTCCGGGAGCGCCAACATCTTCAACTCCCATTGCCTTTAGTATGTCTGCAATACTATCTCCGATTGCCGGAGTTGGAGCGAGGGAAATATCAACTATCCCGAAAGGGATTCCATGTTTTTCGGCTACCTTTCTTCCAATTAGTTCACCGGCTCTTGTAATCTTAAAAACCGTTTTCTTTATTATTTCGGATAACTGCTGCAGGTCTACAGTACCTGCACTTCTGATTGCATCAAGAACAACACCAGGTCCGCTTATTCCAACGTTAAGAACAACTTCCGGTTCAGTTACTCCATGAAAGGCGCCAGCAACAAAAGGATTGTCCTCCGGGATATTGCAGAACACAACCAACTTTGCACAGCCGATTGAATCCTGATCACCGGTAAGTCTTGCTGTTTCTTTTATAACATCAGCCATTAAATTTATTGCGTCCATATTTATACCGGCTTTTGTTGAAGCAACATTTATGCTAGAGCAGACACGCTTTGTTTCCGAAAGTGCACGCGGTATTGATTTTATCATTTCAAGTTCACCGTTTGTAAATCCTTTTTGGACAAGCGCCGAATAACCCGCAATATAGTCAATGCCTATTACTTCAGCAGCTTTATCCAATGTTTTCGCTATCTCCACAAAATCCTCTGCTTTATAACTATCAAAAGGAATTGAAACCGGTGTTATTGATACACGTTTGTTTGCAATCGAAACTCCAAATTGTGCTTCAACCTCTCTAGCATAAGCTACATGGTTCTTTCCGTACTTTAAAATCTTATCGTAAATCTTCTGTTTTGTTATCTCAATGTTTCTATCAAAACAATCGCGAAGACTGATACCGAGGGTAACGGTTCGGATATCGAAGTGCTCGATCTCCGTCATTTTAATTGTTTCAAGAATCTCTTCAAATTCGTATGGCAAAATGTGGCTCCCTTAAGTAATTAAATCCTGTGCATTTGTCTGAACAAATCTTCGTGTTGAAGAAATATTTTTATTTTCAATTCATCGGAAATTTCGTTCATTTTTTCCTGAAGTTCTTTAAGCGAATAACTTGATTGGGTTATATCAACAAGCATTATCATAGTAAAAAATTCGCCCATAAGTTTTTGACTGATATCCTGAATATCACATTCAGCCTCACTAAGGGCTTTGGTTATCGCTGCAACTATTCCCGTGTTGTTTAGTCCGAAAGAGGTCAATATAACTCTTCCGGTTGTATGAGCGGTTTTATCAACAGGAACATTCTGTTCGATTTTGCTCAAACTTTCTTCGACAATTTTTTTAACTTTCTGCGGTGTTGCATTCTCTCCAAGTTCTTCAATTGCAGAGAGAGTAATTCTTCTGATTTCTTCTTCTGTTAATCTCAAGGTTTTTGTCCTTCAAATTTGTTCTGTAGATAAATAAGAGCATTTCTGTGAACTTCATAATTTTTTTCAACGGCAAACTTCTCGGCATTTTCAACATTGCCTTTATAAAATCTTAGCCAAAGCAAAGACCCGACAGCAAGTCCATCAAAAATTCGATCGGCTGTTAATGCATTTACCGTTAGATAAGCCCACAGCAAATTCCAACCGAATGAAAGGGCACCGGATAAATAATTACTTGTATAAATTTGACCCGCACCCGGTAAAATATAAGAAATTACCTTAGCAAAAGTAACGGAATATTTTTCATTTATCACATTTTTTGCAAGATTTTTCAATTCATTGTTCTTATAAGAGGTCTCAAGAATAACTAATGCGTTTTCCCAATCGTCATTTAGTATGTTCGCCCAAAGCCGCCAATAATTTATATCATTAACGCATGTTCTGCATTCTTTCGATTCAGCTTCATCAAGAAGATTAAACGCGTTGTTTATAGTTCCTCTAAGCAGATTGCATCTTACAATTTGTAAAGATGAGTAACATTTAAGTGAATCGTTAATAGGATTTATTTTTGCGATTCCGAAGTACTTAATTGCCTCATCAAAAAAACCCCCTCTCTTATAACTTTCGGCTATTTTAATATAAGCATCATAATTATAAAAATTCGATTTGTCGAAAAAGAGCAGTCGTTTATATTCGGTAATCGCATCGAAATAATTTTCCGAAAAGAATAAAGAATCAGCATAATCTTTTTGAGAGGTTATGAACGACTGCGCGAAAATATTTCCCGAAATAAAAAGTAATATGATCGTTTTACAAATTCTCATATTCATTTACAGAAATTTATATGCGGGATGAAATAATTATTTTCTTCAAGAAATAAGTTTATACTCATTTCAAAATCATTTTTTATTCTAACATTATATTTTTCAGCGGAGACAATGGATCCATAGATATTTCCCGCATAAAAGTAAGCTGCGAGGCCTGTAAAAATCCAAGCACGTGTATTATGCCCGGCATCGAAATTATCATAGGCTAAGTAAGAGAGAATTCCCGTAAGCAGCAAAGCAGTTATTCCGTCACTAATTTCACCGGTATAGAACTTACCTGCTCCCGGAATTACTGCCGACAAAGCACCGGAAAGAAAAGGACTTTTTTGGTGATCCTCATTTTTGTAGTCGAAAAGTTTCTCTAATTCCGGATGAAGTGATTCATTAAAAGGAGAAAGAAATTCGTTCTTATCATAGTATTTTTCATAACCTTTTAAAGATGCAATTCTAAGAAGTTCGCTTCCGTTATCTCCAACCGATTTTTGATTTATATCAGCATATTTTTCTTTTTGGAAATTAATTGCATTAAAAACCGATGCATTAACATTTTTGAAAGGAAGATTTTCCTTTGATAATATCTGAAAGGCTTGCTCAAAGTGTTTCATTTCATAATATGCTAATCCAATCTTAACGAAAAGAGTTTCATTACTGAAAAAATTAAGATAGCCGTTGTATTCGTCTATTGCGCGTAAATAATCCTTCTCGCAGTATAGTTGATCACCGAATTTCAATCTGTTTTCCGGTTGAAATAAAAATGATCGGTCTGTTTGACAGAGTAAATTGTCTGCACTAAGAAATAAAATTATCAGGAAAAATTTTTCCACCGAGAATAAACTTTCATAAATGATTAGTTAAAAATGTAATGGTCAATCGGATCGTAAAATTTACCGTTCTTGAAGTCGTAGTTTTTCATTTTAAGAACATTCAGATCACGAGTGAATCTATCGGCAAACAGCAAAGCGCCTTCTAAGATGTTTGTTGATTTAACTGCTTCGACAAAGAAAAGTGAACAGCTCGGTTCAAATGCACAATTATCATCGTCCAAATCCGAAATTAAAAATTTGTATGACTTATAGAAAAAGCTTATGAACGAATTATCGATATTTAATTTTGCTGTTGAGTCTGGAGCGATTGAGATTTCTTTTTTGCTCCATCTCTCCCAATCAGTTTGCGCGGTGATTGAAATAGAAAAAATTATTAATATTAAAATTATCAATTTCATTACAAATCTAACTTAAAAGCAGAGGTTAAATTGTTGAGTTCAATAATCCTGTATGATGCATTTTTGCACAATGTAAATCCATTTCCCCAAATAATATCATTTGTCTTTTCATCGATAGAAACAGAATAAAAATTGTTACCTCTTAGAAGGTCATTTTGTCCGGCATCGGTTAAAATATTTTTTACATTAATCTTTCCACTGACTCCATTGGAATAGAAAAGCCTCAACGAAAAATTTTCGAGAGGCTCAACTTTTTGAAGTAATAATTTATCAGTCACTAATCTCTCAACAGTTCTCTTGCAATAACTATTTTTTGAATTTCGGAAGTGCCTTCATAAATCTCGGTTATCTTAGAATCGCGCAGTAGTCTTTCAACAATATATTCCCGAACATAACCATAGCCTCCGTGAATCTGAACAGCTTCAAGGGCACATTCAACTGCAATTTGAGATGAATAAAGTTTTGCCATCGAGGCTTCTTTTATATAATTCCTTCCTTCATCCTTCAATGCCGCGGCTTGAAGGGTAAGTAATTTCGCTGCTTCAATTTTTGTTGCCATCTCCGCAAGTTTAAATTGAATGGCTTGGTGATTGGCAATCTCGGTACCGAATGCTTTCCTTTCCTTTGAATATTTAAGCGCAAGATCAAAAGAGCCTTGAGCTATACCAACAGCCTGTGATGCAATTCCGTATCTTCCGCCGTTCAAAGTGTTCATAGCAAAATTAAAACCTTTACCAACTTCCCAAATAACATTCTCTTCAGGTACTCTGCAATTTGTAAAAGTAAGCGAACAAGTATCTGAACTTCTGATTCCGAGTTTATCTTCCTTAACACCATGATCAAATCCTTCAGTTCCCTTCTCAACAACAAAAGCTGTTATTCCTTTATGACGTTTGTCCGGATCGGTTTGAGCCATTACTATAAAATAATCTGCACTCTGACCGTTCGTAATCCAATTCTTAATTCCATTAAGAACCCAGTAATCCCCGTCCTTCACGGCAGTTGTTTTTTGATGTGTTGCATCACTTCCTGCTTCAGGTTCACTAAGTGCAAACGCCCCTAATTTTTCTCCCCTTGCAAGCGGCTTTAAATACTTATCTTTAATAAATTCGGAACCCCATTTTTCAAGTCCGTAATTCACTAAGGAATTGTTTACCGACATAATTACGCCGACGCTTGCATCAATTTTGGAAATTTCGATCATCGCCAATACGTAACTTACCGTATCCATACCGGCACCGTCATACTCAGGAGAAACCATCATGCCCATAAATCCAAGTTCTCCCAATTTTTTAACTATTTCCGCCGGGAAGATAGCCTCCTTATCTCTTTCGATTGCGGTCGGTGCTATTTCCGTTTCTGCAAACTCTCTTGCTGTTTGCTGAATCATTAACTGTTCTTCAGTAAACTCAAAATTCATGTAAGTACCTTTATATTTTTCTGTGAGTTGACAAATACGATATTAAATCCATTATCATCGGATATGTAGGTATTTGAAACTAAATAAAGGGGAAGCAAATTTCAATATCAATTTGAATTAAAATAGAATATGCAAAAGAAAATGCGACATAAAGTCCTTGATTAAAACCAGTTTTCTATTTAGTATATTTGCACCGATGAATTCAAAAAAGAAAATACTAAAAGGGCTGTCACTCGAAGAACTGCAAGAAACATTGACCGAAATCGGGGAAAAGAAATTCCGTGCTTCGCAGATCTTCAATTGGATGTATAACAAACATGTTACCAGTTTCGAGCAAATGTCCAACCTTTCTAAAGATTTTCGTCAAAAGTTAAACGATAACTTTTCACTGTTAACACTTACTAATGTTACAGTAAATCAATCTAAAACCACGAAGACACAAAAATTCCTTTTCGAAACTTATGATATTAGAAAAATTGAATCGGTGATCATTCCGGACGGAGATAGAATAACGCTATGTCTATCAACTCAAGTTGGTTGTCCGCTCGATTGTAAATTCTGTGCAACAGGTCTAATGGGTTATAAGCGTAACCTAAGCGCAGGAGAAATTGTTGACCAATATATACTCACTTCATTGGAGATTCCTCCCCAAAAAATAACAAACATTGTTTATATGGGTATGGGAGAACCTCTGTTGAACTATCAAGGAACTTTGAATTCGCTGAAAATTTTTACGGATGAGAAAAGTACCGGATTAAGCCGGCAGAAGATTACTGTTTCAACTGCGGGAATTCCTCATCGAATTGTCGATCTTGCTGATTCCGGCTTGAGGGTGAAACTTGCACTATCACTTCATTCATGTTTCGACGAAATCAGAAATCAAATTATGCCGATTAATGAAAAATATTCTCTCAAAGAGTTAAAAGAAACAATCCGGTATTATTCCGAACAGACAAAAACACGAATCACTTTTGAATACACGATGTTGAAAGGTATCAATGACCGCGACGAGGATATTAAAGCAATAACAAAACTTTGCCGTTCGATTCCTTCAAAGATTAATATCATTCCTTTTAACAGCATAAAGCATATGGCACCGGACGGAATTTCTGCGGAACTTGAACCAACGGAAATGGAACGTATTAATCAGTTTACCGATGAACTAAGAAAAAAAAATGTAACTGTAATGCTGCGAGATACTCAAGGCGATGACATTGCCGCCGCTTGCGGGCAGCTTGCTATTAAGGAAAATGTTTGATGCGCAAACTTAAACACGAAGAAATATCAGATAAAAGAAGTACCCTTGAAAAACTGCATCTCGTGAAAAAACTTCCTGTAGTTGTGATTTTGGACAGCATAAGAAGCAGTTATAACGTTGGTTCAATTTTTAGAACATCTGATGGAGCAATGATTGAAAAATTATATGCAAGTGGTTACACTCCGTTTCCTCCGAGAAAAGATGTGCTTAAAACTGCCTTAGGTTCCCAAGATAGTGTTGAATGGGAAGTGCTGAAAGACCCGCTAACAAAGATAGAGGAACTAAAAAGCATGGGTTATAAAATCTGCGCTCTTGAGCAGACTGATAAGAGCAGAGATTATTTTTCAATTGAAAAATCGGAGATGCCTTTGTGCTTGATTTTAGGAAATGAGATAACCGGCGTATCACAAAAATTTATTGATTTATGTGACTTCTCGATCGAGATTAATCAACACGGCATCAAGCAATCGTTAAATGTTGCGGTTGCATACGGCATTGCAATTTTCGAAATGCGAAGGATCTTTGATCAAAAAAAATAAAGGACATCCGTTTGGATGTCCCCTGTTATTTTATAATTGTTAGGATTGATGTACTTATCTTATCAGCATCATCTTTTTTGTTTGGTTTACGCTGCCTGCATTAAGCCGGTAGTAGTAAATTCCCGAAGATAAACCCTCGGCATTGAACTTAACTTCATAAGTTCCTGGTAATAAGTTTTTATTTACAAGCACAGCAACTTCTCGGCCGAGTAGATCATAAACTTTTAGTGATACATTAGAATTCATCTTAACTGCCGGGATGGAAAATTGTATAGTGGTTGTTGGATTAAATGGATTCGGATAATTTTGTTTGAGTGAAAAAATCTGCGGTACATAATTTTCATCAACGTTCGTAGGGAAATTATCTTTTAAGATATACAGCCCATTCCAAACTTGAGCAAAGTATATTATATCATTACCTAACGTAATCTCAGCTGAATAAGTGTACGGTGTGTCGAACTCACCGGTCAATAATGGATTTTCTTTATCACTTATATCTATTCTTTTAACACCTTCTTCTGATCCGATGTATGCGTTATCTCCTTTCACAACGACTGAATACCAAAAATCACCCGGCAAACTACCCACCACTACCGGGTTATTTGGATCGCTTATATCGGTTATGTTCAAGCCATGACCGCAGGTATATGCGTAGTTTCCTTCAACAAAAATGGCACGTGCAAAATAGATGTCTTGGACATCCCAATCCGTAACCGACTGAGGATTAACAGGATCGGAAACATCGAAAATAGTTACTTTACTTTCGTTATTTGTTACAATATAAGCGAAATCATCTTTAACAAAAATATCAGTTGCATTGACTTCAATAACTCCAACTTCATCAGCGTTCGTCGGATCGCTTATATCCAGTATGCTGATACTGTTATTGAACAAAACATAAAGATAGTCACCGATTATTTCCAGATCATTGACTCCGCCGGTCGGTAACTCAGCAATTATTTCCGGAGCGTAAGGATCACTTATATCAATAAAATATATTCCCAGAAACGAGCCAAGACACAACAAATTTCCTGATAGTGCTGACGCTCTATAATTGTTATTGATCAACCCGGGTAATACTTGTGAGATTTTAGAAATGCTTGTTTTTGATTCGACTTCAAAAATAAATAACCCATATCCTGAATCAGTAATATAGACTAAATTATCTTTCACTTTAATATCACGTATATAACTCCCAGTAATAAAATCTGAAAGATGAACAATGTTAGAGGGATTTGATGCATCAAATATTGTTAAACCCCCATTACATACTATCATTAAATTCCCGCTTGTAATTATAGATTGTGGACGATAATAAGTACCAGCTTCCAATTCGCCTACAATATTTGGGCTCAGGGGATTTGTAACATCAATTAATAATGTCCCGCCCCATGCTGTTTCAACCATATAAACTGTTCCGTTATCGTAAAAAAGATAATTAGCATTTACATCCAGTGAAGCAATTTCCTGTGGAGAGGTATTATCAGTTACATCGATTACTTTAAATCCTTGTGATGCTGCTAAATATGCAGTTGTTCCATTTACAGCAACACTATTCCCCCAGTAATTTCCTTCTAAAACTCCAACCAGTAAGGGAAGCGCCGGATCTTCAACATTATAGATAATTAGTCCCGAATACTTCGATGCTATGTATGCAAAATTACCTTGCACGTACACATCATTGATTCCATCCGCAAACAACTGATAGATGT
Source organism: Melioribacteraceae bacterium (assembly GCA_024103215.1). Classification (GTDB taxonomy): domain Bacteria; phylum Bacteroidota; class Ignavibacteria; order Ignavibacteriales; family Melioribacteraceae; genus JAGFIY01. The sequence continues at coordinate 178,182 of JAGFIY010000127.1, forward strand.
AAACTGGATTTGCGGGATCGGAAACATCGTAAATCATTATCCCTCCGCCGTCAACCAAATATACATAACCGTCATGGTAAAATATTTGAGCTGCATACCAATTATACGATACGCCGGTACCCATCAAGATCATATTTGACGGATCACTTACATCAATAACCACCATACCAATAGTACGGATCGACACGTAGGCATAATTGTCTTCAACAAAAACATCAGCAACTTGACCACCAACCAGCACGTCCGATATAGCCACCGGATTTTCCGGATCACTAATATCAAGACTTGTCAATAGTGACCCGTTGCCTACAAATGCAAGCGTACCCTCCGTCGCAGCAGCATTACAAGATCCATTTGCCCATCGAGCTTGAACGCTGAAATCATCTTGGGCATAAATTAATGCTGCGCTTAAACTCAAAAACAATAAAATTGAAAAAAAATCTTTCTTAATCATCGTATCCCTCAAAATTATTTTATTATGAAAAGACTATTTAAGTAAAATCAACTTTCGAGCAGCAGAAAATTGACCTGAAGTGAGTCGATAGAAATAAATTCCGGACGATAACTCTTCCGCATTCAAATTAATTGAATAAGTTCCTGCATTCTGATAATGATTTACAAGTACTTTTACTTCTTTCCCAAGGATATTGAAAACAGATAATTTTACATCGTCGCTTCTGGGTATTGAATAATTTATTGTTGTGTTTGGATTAAACGGGTTGGGATAATTTTGCGACAATGAATATTCTTTCGGTAATATGGATGAATTTTCCACATCTACGATAAAATCTATTGGTATGTCAATATTACCCCCGTTTGTTGTAATATAAACTTCGCCTTCATAAACATTATCGTTCAATCCGGTTGAATTAAAAGTGATCTCTACTGTTCTTGATCCACCCGGATTTATACTTCCGGCTTCGGGGGAGACTGTGATTCTATCAACTGTGCTTCCGATATTTCCTTCAGCTCTAATTAAGAAGGCTCCATTTTCATAATTTGGAAGAGTGTTTAAGTTAATCCATGATGCACCATTAAAGTAATAACTTTTGTTTGGAATTAGACCGTTTTTATCCGCACCAGCCGGGAAATTAATTCCGGAACCCATAGTTTCAATTGAAATGAAAAACTTTTCACCAGGATCAAAATTCATCGGCGGATTTATTGTTGCACGATACCACTTCCCATTCTGCGACAGACTTAAATCAAGAAACCCTGAAGCTAGAACATTTAAATTTGCATCAGTGACTTCGACGAAAACACTATTAGTTGAATAAGTTTCTGTTCTCATAAAAAAGTTCAATGCATCTAATTCAAAACTGGAACCTGATATATCAAATTCGTTTCTCCATTTAAAATCTTCTGAACTTCCCCAACCTATAAAGCTTTCGGGATTTTCATTACCGTCATCAAGAATAAGAAAGTTATCGCCGGTAAGTGTTTTTGATCGAACACTTTTATTATTCAAAATAAATTTGGGAATACTCTTATTCGCAATTTGTCCGTTTGAAGAATTCTTCTTGTTATCATATGCCTTAGGATTGTTGACCCCCTTTATTGAGTAAGTATCTTCGATGATTTGATAACCGGAGAAATTTCCTTCGACTGAGATGTTGAAACTAAGTATCGCACCACCAATGTTACTCAACACAAACGATGCAGTTCCAATATTATTAGGACCATCCTCGATTGATAAATATTGTACATCAACTTCTGCAAGCGCTGACGAACCACCGTATAATACAGCTTGATAAATATCAAGTTTTCCGTAGCCCCAAATACTGTTTGGAACCTGCCCTAAACCCATTGTGTTAGTGGTCGATATCAGTGCAGTATAAATTTGACCTGGAGTCAGTGAAGGATTTTTTTGAAGCAGAAGTGCACCGGCTCCTGCGGCAATTGGGCAAGCCATACTCGTCCCCTGCATTCGGAAATAATTTGCGGCTCCACCGGGAATTCCGTCATTATCAATCCAACTGTTCGAAAAAGATGTATATACATCCGTATCTCGAAGTGATAATATAACATGACCTGGAGCAGTGAAATCGGGTTTTTGATAACCGTCTACTCTCGGACCTCTGCTGGAAAAAAGCGCAATATCATTTAGTATATAATTATTATACCTCCAGTTATCTCCTTCAGAATCAGTCCAAGTTTCTCTTGAAACATAAGCACCAACTGCAAATGCGTTATCAGCACTGCCGGGACTTCCGATCGTATAATCTTTATCAGAATATTGGAAAGTTACATAGCTTCCCCAATCATCGTAAATATGAAATTCTTGTGAGTTCGGAGAGTTGTTGACAACTTTTAAATAATAAGTCCCAGCTTCGGTTATGTAAAAGTTGTAATGTGAATAGAGCGATTCAGTTCCTCTCAAACTCTCCGATGGAAATGGATCCATTACAATATTGTTCATCTGTGTATAAGAATCATCGTAATATTCAAGTGTGAGATCGTTACGTGTACTCAATCCATCATACCACACAAGATTGAACCACAAAGCCACTTGATTACTGCCGGGGTCCGCAACATTGACTTGAATAAAACCTGAAGAACTGTATGCAGCAACTGTTCCTGAATAATGACGCATATCATCCGCCGAGTTACCTGCAGAAATAAAGAAAGGAACCCCTTGATCATAAACCCAATCAGCTTTTTGATCCTTCGCAATGCTGCCGTCATGAAATGCGTCCCATCCACCGTAACTCATTGAAAGAATATCCACATCGTAAATATCTACTGCTGCATCCATGGCAGCAATCATAGCATCACTCGATGCACTAGAAGTTTCGTCTTTTCCAATTTTCAGAAAAACTAGATCAGCCCCCGGAGCGGTACCAGTAAAAGCACCTTCACCATTATTGGGATGCGAGTGACCGTTAGAAAGGGTTCCCCGACCGAGTGCCGATCCCGTAACGTGAGTTCCGTGGCCTGAAACTGTGTTACTTACGTCGGGGTCAATTGAAGGATAAAATCCATAATCCATAGCCTGGTAATTGCTTGGTAAATCGGTACCCTTATAAAAATCATCCAAGCCGGAATCAAGAATTCCAATCGTAACTCCCGATCCATCATATCCCATATTCCAAACCTCCGGGGCATGTATACTTTGCACCCCATTATTATTGTGAGGATATGATTGGCGTTCAGCTGTATCCATCTTTTTAATAAAATCAAAAGAAAGGGTTTTTATAAACTTGTCCACCGGCATGCTGGCAACGATGAAGCCGAGAGGATGATTATAGGAAGGCGGTGTCCATAGTTCCCAGTAACACTCAATTCCTTCACTTTCCAAAATTGTTTTTTGAGTTTCCAAAGGTTCGCTTTCAAAGTAAAGAATTACTTTGCTGAAACCCTCGCTTGCGGATTTTAATTTGTTTAGTAGTAATAAATTTTTTGTGCTTATTTTTTCAAGAAGAGATCCGCTTAGTATTTTGTCGCTTAATTCCGGAGGTACTTGAATGTACTGTTCCGCATTAATAAGAATTCTTTCTTGATCTAAAGAGCTGCCTTTCAATTTTTCATCAATCTGGGCAAAAAGAAAAGCCGGAAGCAGGAGAATTAAAATTGCAAAAAATTTATCTCTCATTATAACCTCCGAAAATATATTTTATAGTATACTATTTTGTTGATTCTAACTAGTCTGGTTGTACCTCTCTCTCAGCTGTATCAATCTTTTTAATCCACTCCAAACATAGAACTTGCTTGAACAGCTCAATTTTAATTTCAGCGGTGAGAAATCCGAGTGGATGGTTAGCGGCAGGAGGACTCCATGATTCCCAATCACACTTAAGAGCAAGATTATTTAGTTCGTCTTTTTGTCCAATGCTTGGCTCGGAGCTCAAATAAATAAACACTTTCTGAACAAGTTCAGTCTCATCAATATTTTCAATTTCAAATAAATGAATTTTTTTACTCATTTGTTCGATGAGTTTGCCGCTTAAAATTTTGTGTGCACATTCTTCGGGCACATTCAAATAATCATTAACAGAAATGAGCTTACTGTTATTCTGATCATTGGATTCAGTTTGCTCGATCTCATTTGATCTGCAAGCCGCAGTGAATAGAATAAGAAGTATTACTAACGCAATTGGAAATTTCATACTAGCCCTCTAAAATTTCTATTTGCAAGATTTGCTTTCAATAAGGGATAACTTTCAAATTCAAACTCGATCCTAAAGCTTTAAATCAAACAACAGAGGGGCATTCGCCCCTCCATTTTTTTTCAATAACCTCAGATTCCTCATACTTGCTATGCTTTTATGCTATATTACTATTATCCTTAACAAATCTTCCCGGATAATTTTTCCCGCAGAATTTACAAAATTTTGCATATGGGTTATAAATGTACTCTCCGCATTCGGGACAAGTTTCAATCAACTCACTACCGCAAAAAGAACAGTACTTATCCTGCTCATTAATGCTGCAGAAAAATGAACAAACCGGACAAATTTTATATCGATGATCAAGTTTTGTTTTTTCTTTTTGCATAGTATTTGTAAAGATTAAAGTAGCACTAATTGCAAGCTAACCGGCGAAGTCTGACCGGCAATAACTGCAATAGGACTCAGCTGATAATTCGGCCAGGTTCCACTTCCATAAACATTATAGAGATCTCCGAAGGAAATATTACCGTCGCCGTTTTGATCTTTCCAAGCATCGAGATAGTAAGTCCCCGGAGGTAAATTACCAATCATATAATTACCGTTAGCATCGGCGGCAACCGTGCGTAATGTTCTATCCGCATTCCAATCATCAAAGTTTGCATAAATCGCAACACGAGTGTTAGCAGGACTTGAACTTGATCCCGGAGGAACCGAAATAACACCCGAGATCGTGCCTGTCGTGGCTGGCGGAGGCGGTGGTGCTACCGGATCATTTTTTTCTTCTTCCTTATCACAACTTATGAATAACAAACTGAAAATGATTAGCAGCAAAATAGTTTTTAGTGATTTCATATTTACTCCCATTTTGGTTGTTTCAAGATATGTTTGTCAATTTTTGTACCTAGTTTTTTTATTCTTAACCTTTGATTCGGAAGGATTTTAGCATCTATTTATTTAGTGAAATTCTTGATGTTGCTTTGATGTGTATCACTGTTGCTTTAGAACACAACATTTTTGACCTTTTTATATGTCCTCTAATAGATTTTTTATATATATTAAATCCGTGAAAAAGGACGATTAAATCCTTTATCTCTTAATATCACCTCCGATTCTAGAAAAACGTTTTTACTGTTGTACCGATATAAATTGATTCGAATGCCGAAAAGATTTTTACTGTGCAGATTTTAAAATGTTTTTTTATCGAAACAACTTCTTGCTGAGAGATCTTTAAGTCACAAAGACAATAGATAAAATGAAAAACAGAATTTTAGTTATTGATCATAATTCAAAATTCTCGGATAATCTTTTGGAATTATCGAAAAAGGATTACGAGTTCTATTCTGCTGAAAGTGTTGAAGAAGGAATAAAACTAATCCGCGAAAAGTTTCCCGATTTGATTTTGTTGGACTTGAAGTTGAATAACGGTATAAACGGAATCGATATTTTGAAAGAAATAAAGATGATCGATGCATTTATTCCCGTGATAATGATAACAGATAATGGATCGATAAATACAGCAGTAAAATCGGCGAAGAATGGCTCCGAAAACTATATTTCTAAAACCTCTTCTCCTTATGAAATGAAGAGTCTCTTCGATAAAACAATTAGATCAAAACTGAATAAACAGAAGAGCATTGAGATAAAACAAGAAATCGAAAAGCCTTTTTTCAACATCGTAGGCTCGAGCGAGGCAGTAAAGGTAATTAATGAGAAAATAAACTTGGTCGCAAAAAGTCCGATCACAGTATTAATAACCGGTGAAAGCGGCACGGGAAAGGAATTGGTCGCTAGACAAATTCATCTCAAGAGTGAAAGATCTAACGAAGTTTTCGTCGCAGTTAACTGCGGAGCAATTCCGGTTAACTTAATTGAAAGTGAATTGTTCGGACACGAGAGAGGTTCCTTTACAGGCGCGGTTCAAAGACAATTAGGAAAATTTGAGATTGCTGAAAACGGGACTTTGTTTTTGGATGAAGTATCCGAACTTAGTTTGGATGCACAGGTAAAAATCATGAGAGTTCTTCAAGAAAAAGAATTCGAAAGAGTCGGTGGAAACAAAACAATAAAAACTAACACAAGAGTAATTGCTGCAACAAATAAAAATCTCAAAAATTTAGTGGACGCGAGAAAATTTAGAGAAGATTTGTTCTACCGGCTCGACGTATTCCCGATAGATGTCCCGCCTCTTAGGGAAAGAAAAGAAGATATTCAAGAACTTATTCACTACTTACTATATAATATTAGTATCGAATTAAAGATGCTGCCTCCGAAATTTTCTAATGATACAGTTGAACTTTTAAAATCATACGATTGGCCAGGCAATATAAGAGAACTTATTAACTATCTGACAAGATCGGTCATCTTGTGTGCCGGAAAAGAAATAACCCAGGAGATGATCGCGCGCTCACTTATCGATTGTCATAAAAAAGATTTCTTCGTTCCGGGAAACACTTCGTTGAAATGGAAAGAAATGAACAAACAGAGAAAGAATGCCGCGGAAGTTGCAAGCCGAAAAGTTGAAGCTGAGTTCGCAAAAAAACTTCTCGAAAAATTTGACGGCAATGTAAGTAGAGCAGCAGAATATGCTGGAATAAATAGGACTAATCTTCATAAAATGATTAAACGAGCGGGATTGTAAGATTTTTTTATTTATTTATGCAATCCATTTTGAAGTGTACCAAGAAATAGTAATGCTATCAAAATAATTCCTAATGTATTATTTCTATCATATCTTATATTTTTAATATTGTTTATTTAATTATCCGGAATATGAAAAATAATCTTCACCGTTATCCTTTGTATGAATCAGCAATATGTCGGCGCGAACCATATTTATTAATGTTCTTGAGGCTCTCCTTTTTGATATGTTTGCTTTCTCCATCAAGTCTTTCACTGTCAAAGTCTCGTTCCTTTCCAATAATTCAAAAGCAATTCTTTCGTTTTTGCCAATCTTATAATTCTTCAATTCCGACTTTTCAATTTGATTTTGAAGCAGTTTTATCATCTCTTTGCTTGCTGGAACGCTCTTATCGTTTACCCTTACATAAACTTGAGCAGTGTTCAAATCAAGTTTCTTTTTGTAATCTTGAATTCTAACCGGTTTATTATCCGATTCGCTTACTTCAACAGAAACAAGTTCATAACCGTTGATTTCGAAAAAATTAAAACTAAATTTTGGCTTTGGTGTGCAATATTCTTCTATGGTTTGATTAACTAATTCGGTTATCGATTTTTCACTGTGAATCCCGCATAAGGTTTTATCATCATTAACGCCGAAAATAATCGTACCACCTTTTGTGTTGGCAAATGCAATTATTTCTTTAGCAATTTTATCATACTCTGAAAATCGCTGCTTAAACTCAACACGAAGATTTTCCCCGCCGTCTATCAGTTTGATAAGTTCTTTGTTCGTCATAACTCTGTTATGAGTTAATTATCTTTTTGCCCGGTTGATGAAGTATCAGGTTTTACGGAAGTTGTATCGGCAGAATCATTTTTGTTCATCAACGATTTCCACAGCGAATCGACTCTCGATTTCTGTTGATCTTTAAGTGTATCAATCTTCTCAACAGGAGGTGGAATTGATTTCTTGAGTGATGAATCCGGTCGCTCAATTTTAACTATCGGCGGTGGCGGTGCTTCCTCTTTTGGCTTTTTGTTTCTTTGATCATCATTATCGTCGGACGGAGGAGGTGTCAATCTAGGATCATCTTTTTGAGATTCTTCGGGAATAAATTCAGATAAATCAACTCCGGTGGAATCCTCAGTAACAACCTCTGCTTCATCTTCAAGAGGTAAATAGGTAGAATCTGTTTGAGCTGTTTTAAGCGAATCCAACTTTGCTTGAATCTTTGCCTGTTCCTTTTTGTAAGCATCCAATTTGGAATTTACTGCAAGTGTATATTCCGAACGCTTGAAATGAGTGACTAAGGTATCATAAACCGATGCCGCAGAATCAAGCATGTTCTTCTCGTTTTCCAGAATAAAACCTATTGTATAAAGTGATTTGGGTGCGTTGGGTGATTCGGGATAATTCTCAAATATTGTGCGAAAAGTATCTATTGCTGCGTCGAAGTTTTTTGATAAGTATAATTCCTCTCCCTTTAAGTAAATTTTCTCACTAGGATCGCCTTTTGCTGCGGTTACTGTTCTGCCAAGTTTTCTTGCAGCTTCAACCGCAATATCATGTTCCGGGTAATTATCGTAAACCAGCGTATACATACTATCCGCTTTGGTTGTATCGCCTATTGTATTATAATAACTCCCCACTGCATAAAGTGTTTGAGGTGTTAACGAACCTTCTGGATTAAGCTCGAGACTTTTGTTGTAATAAATAAATGCAGAATCTGGAACTTCGAGTTCGGTTAAAAATAAATTTCCTAGTTCAAAATATGATTTTGATAAAAGCGTTTTAGCAGAATCAGCAGAAAACTTTGGATACAGCGGTTTTACAGTTACTGTAAACTCCTCGGGTTGAATGAGATCCAATTGATTTAAATTAGTTCCGGACTGTGATCTGTTTGTTATTGTTTGAGCCGTCGTCGATTGCTGATTTGTTGTATCTGTAACTGCAGTACTGTCAGATACAATTGTCGAATCTGTCAGTTCTGCAATAACCTCCGTAGTGTCTCCTTGCGATGCTCGATAAAGAACATATTCTACGGAATCACGCGCAAAAGCTTCAGGATCAGTTAAGTAGATAAGATCCTTATTTTCTTTTGCAATTTTTTCATCAAGCGAAATATACTTAACAATTATTCCGGAACGAGTCTTTGCATTTTCGCGGTATTCAGGCGTTAAATCAGAAGCAAGAGATTTATCGTAATATGTCATCGCACTGTCATAATTACCCAAGAATTTTTCATAAATATAAGCAAGATTAAACCGCGCAACTCCCAGACTTTTTCCTTGAGTATAAAGAGAATCGATTTCCGAAAATCTTGCAAATGCATCTCCAATATCACCTTTTTGAAGTGCGACCAGAGCTAGTTCAAGCTCAACTTGATCCCGTTTATCTTGAAATTTGTTGTCGTATCGCATGTCCTCAAGAAGATCGATGCTTTCCTCTTCCCTTTCGAGTTGTCTCAGTACTTTTGCGTATTCAAGTTTGCTGTCGAATTGAAGATCGAATGTTGGTGCAAACTCGTTGACTTTAACAAAACTATCTGCAGCTTTCTCAAGATCGCCCAGCTTCAAATACAATTTCCCAAGTTCATAAACTACTTCAGCTTTTAGTTCATCGGAGCCGGAAACAGTTATTAATTCTTCCATCGTATTTACACTGTTTTGGAATTGCTCCCTATAAATATAAAATGCGATTTGAGCGATGTATGCTTTCTCAACAAGTTCTTCCTCCTCTTCTCTTGCGGCAATCACTTTAACACTATCCAGAAGCTGCATTCCCAAATCGAAATTGCGCATCTGCATTTCCGATTTTGCAATCCAATAAATATTCTCAAGCTTTAAATCCGAATCTTCGGGATATGCTTCTAATTCCCTAAACTTTCTTAACGCTTTGGAAAAATTCTGTTGATAATAAAACGCAACCCCCGTCATATAGATTGCTTCATCAAAGTATGCGGAAGTTGTATCGAACTGCAAAATTTTCGAACACTTTTCGATTACTTTCTCAAAATTTGCATTCGCTGCATTAGTGATTTTCTCTTCTTTGAAAGCAAAAAGTTCTCTTTCCTGTCTTGCCACATCCTCAAGAGCTGTCTCAAATAAATTTTTTGCGTTGTAATATCTGTTGAAATAAGTTGTAAAATCACTCCAATAACTACACGCAGCTAAAAACAACAATAGTGGTAAAACAATATGATGCTTCTGTATTTTTTTCATTTTAATCCTAAAGTGCTTCGGGTCCCGATTCATCTGTTCTAATTCTGATTATATCTTCAATATCCGAAACGAATATTTTCCCGTCGCCGACTTGTCCCGTTTTTGCTGTTTTCAAAATTGCTTGAATAACTGTTTCGGAAGCATCATCGTTTACAACAACTTCTATTTTTATTTTGGGTACAAATTCTATTTGATATTCGCTGCCGCGGTAGGTTTCTTTATGACCTTTCTGTCTTCCGTAACCTCTTACTTCGGTTATCGTCATTCCTCTAATTCCTTCTTCGAGCAGAGCTTCTTTTACTTCATCCAATTTAAACGGACGAATAATTGCTTCTATTTTCTTCATACGAGCTCCAACTTATTTGCCATGACAATGTTTATATTTTTTACCGCTTCCGCATGGGCAAGGATCGTTTCTTCCTACTTTTTCTTCTTGTCTTACGATTGGTTGTGCTTTTCCTCTTCTTCCACCTTCATCGGTTTGCGCCGCGGCACCTTGAAGCCCCATATTTGTAGCGCTGTCTTTCGAAGTCTGAAGTCTTTGAATTTGCTGTCGTCTTTGATTCTGAACTTCATCCGGAGCTTGCGGAAAAAACTTAAAGCAAAACGAAACAATATCGTTTCTGAGATTTTCGAGAAGCCTCATAAAAAGTTTAAATGCTTCACTTTTGTATTCAAGAAGAGGATCTTTTTGGCCGTAAGCTCTAAGCCCGATTCCTTCTTTTAGATCATCCATTTCTCGAAGGTGTTCTTTCCACTTTTCATCAATAACGCTAAGCACGGCATATCTTTCCAAACGAGCCATCAGTTCCGCACCGAGCATTTTCTCTTTTTTGTTGTAGAAATCAATAGCAGCGTTTAAGATCAGATCTTTCATTCCTTCTCGACCAAGCTGCTCAAAAGATTCAGGTTTAATATCTACGTTCACCAAAAGACGTTGCTGAAGTTCTTCACGAAAGGCTTCGCCCTCGGCATTGTCGAAAAACTGATCCAGAAGCACCTCGATGTACTCTTCCAGAAGTTCCAATACTTCATCTTTAAGTCTTTCGCCTTCGAGCGCTTTTTTTCGTTTTGTATAGATAACTTCGCGCTGTTGGTTCATCACATCATCGTATTCTAGCAGTCGTTTTCTTATAGCAAAGTTATTCTCTTCAACCTTTTTCTGAGCACGTTCTACCGACTTTGTCACCATCGGATGCTCTATTGCCTCACCATCTTCCATTCCCAAACGACCCATTACGCTCGTAACTCGATCGCTGGAGAAGAGTCTCATCAAATCATCTTCAAGGGAGATATAAAACTTTGAAACACCGGGGTCGCCTTGACGTCCGGCTCTACCTCGCAACTGACGGTCAATTCGTCTAGATTCATGTCTTTCTGTACCGAGAATATAAAGACCCCCTTTTTCTACAACACCCTGTCCGAGTTTGATATCCGTACCGCGTCCAGCCATATTCGTTGCTATTGTAACGGCACCGGGTTCACCGGCATGTGCTACAATCTCGGCTTCACGTTGATGCTGTTTCGCGTTCAAAACATTATGTTGAACACCTTGGCGTTTTAGCATTCTGCTCAATGTTTCTGATACTTCGACGCTTGTTGTACCGACAAGCACCGGTCTTCTTTCTTCTTTAAGTTTCTTAATTTGCTCAATTATTGCATTATACTTTTCGCGTTTCGATCGATAAATCGCATCATCCTGATCATCACGTGCGATTGGTTTATTGGTTGGGATAACAACAACTTCTAGTTTATAAATTTCGTAAAATTCACCTTCCTCGGTTTCGGCAGTACCGGTCATACCCGCAAGTTTTTTATATAGTCTGAAATAGTTTTGCAACGTTATAGTTGCAAGTGTTTGGGTATCCCTTTCAACCTTAACATTTTCTTTAGCTTCAATTGCTTGATGAAGTCCGTCAGAATATCTTCTTCCGGGTAGAATACGCCCTGTAAACTCATCTACAATTGCTATTTTTCCATCCTCTGTTACTACGTATTCATCATCTTTTGCAAAAAGACTGTAAGCTTTAAGAAGCTGGTTGATTGTATGAATTCTTTCGGAACGTTCGCTGTAAAGACTGTAAAGCTCGTCCTTCTTCTTAACTCTATCCTCTTCCGAAAGTGAAGGATCATTTTCAATTTTGCTTATCACTGTACCGAGATCTGGAAGCACAAAAAAGTCGGGTCCTTCAGGGGAACCTTGAGCCAATTCTTCTCTTCCCTTTTCGGTTAAGTCTATAGAATTTGCTTTTTCGTCGATTGCAAAGTATAACTCTTCATCAATCTCCGGCATTCTTTTAGCATTTTCTCTTAGATACTCAAGTTCTGTTGTTTGGAGAAGTTTCTTATACTCCGGTTCACCGAGCACTTTCATCAACCTTTTATTCTTCGGGAATCCTCTATGAGCACGCAGCAGAGCAATTCCTGCCTTTGCCCAATCATCTTTATCTTCTGATTTTAGAAGTTCTTCAGCTTCCTGCACAAGTGAAGCAACTAACGATGATTGTTTTCTAAACAATCGTTCAACCTTAGGTTTCATCTCATAAAATTTATGATCGGGATTCCCAACGGGACCAGAAATAATAAGAGGTGTCCTTGCTTCATCGATCAAAACCGAGTCAACCTCGTCGACGATAGCATAATTGTGAGGTCTTTGAACAACATTCTCTTTTGAGATTGCCATATTATCACGAAGATAATCGAAACCAAATTCGTTATTGGTCCCGTAAGTGATGTCCATATTATAAATTTCTTTCCTCTGCTCCGGTGACATTGTGTTTAGAATACAGCCGACTGAGAGTCCGTGAAACTTAAAAATAATTCCCATCCACTCGCTGTCACGTTTTGCAAGATAATCATTAACTGTTACGATGTGAACACCTCTTCCGGTTAGTGCATTAAGATAAATCGGAAGAGTTGCTACTAGAGTTTTACCTTCACCCGTTGCCATCTCGGCAATCTTTCCTTGATGAAGCACGATACCGCCGATCAACTGAACATCGTATGGTATCATATCCCAGGTAACTTTATTTTCTGCCGCTGAATATGTAGTTCCTATCAATCTTCGGCAAGTATCTTTAACAACCGCAAATGCTTGAGGAAGAATTTCGTTAAGGGTTTCTTCATATTTTTCATCAAGCTGTTCGTTCAGTTCGTCTAGTTCATCATAAATTTTATGTCTATCGCCCTCAAATTCATCAGCTTTTAACTGGTCTTGAAGGTCTTCAATCTTATCCCGAAGATCCTTTGTATCAGCTTGAATTTTTGCTTTAAACTCCTCGGTTTTCGCACGAAGTTCGTCATCGGAAAGCGATTGCAATTTTTCGTATTCAGCATTTATTTCATCGACAACTGGCCAAAGATCCTTCATTGCTTTTTCATTTTTGTCGCCGAAAATTTTCTTCATCAATCCTGAAATCATTCAAATTCTCCGTTTTATATCAGAAAAAGAAAATTAATTAAAGGGCTTCTGAAAAGCAAAGCAAGTTGGTGCTTAATAGTATTGAAATATGCTGTATTCATTGTTTTTTACGGTTTCTATGTAATAAAATGTTTTTAAAATTGAAATACGAAAAAGAAGGTATGATTTTAAGTTTCTGCACAGAAGTGTTTTTTTTCGAGTTATATTATAGATTGGAATTCAAATCATTCCGTTGTTTAGATTAAAAATGCTTTCAGAGAAAACAATAAATCATATTGTAGATAAAATAAAAGGTTTTTTTAGACCCGAACAAATAGATTCGCTTCTAAAAATTTTCGAAATAGAAGCAGATAAATTTATTATAGACAGCCAATCCGAAGTAAATTTATTGAGGATTATAGATTCACTTTTTGATAAAGTGTCTTTTTTTACTGAAGCATTAAAATATCCTCATCACATTGAAATTATTACAGCTGCTGCTGCTTCCAGCAATTTTCTTACAGACATAATAGTAAGAAATCCCGAATTTTTGCACCAAGTCTTCGACGAAGATTATCTAGACAAAAAAATTAAATTCGGAAGAATGAATGAAGAAATTGAAAAATCTTTGGCAAACTACCGGACTTTTGAAAGTAAGCTGAGATTTCTAAAATCATTCAAACGAAGAATGATTTTAAAGATTGGTTTAAATGATATACTGAAAAATGCATCCTTGATTGAAACATATGAAGCAATATCAATTACAGCCCAAGTATTGCTCGGTCACTTATTTTCAATCTGTGTAAACGAGCAATTAAATAAGAATGGCAGTAAAAAAATACTACCAATCTATTCAGTTGTATCTTTGGGTAAGTTGGGAGGTGGCGAATTAAATTACAGTTCTGACGTCGATTTGATTGTGGTTTATGATAGACCCGAAAGCGATTACGATAACGAAATCACCTTTGATTTGTTAAACGAGTCAATTCAAAAATTTATTGTTGCAAGTTCGGAAGTCGATCAAAATGGTTTTTTATATAGACTTGATTTTCGCTTACGCCCGGACGGAAAGCACTCACCATTGTGCAGAACTTTAAATGATTATTTGCGTTATTACGAAATAAGGGGTGAGGATTGGGAAAGGCAGATGTTGATCAAAGCAGGTTTACTTTCAGGCAGTAAAAATCTTTTCGATAGATTTTACAATTATATCCAAAATTATGTTTATCCATCGTCAAGTTATAAATCACCGTTCGAACAAATTAGAAGAATGAAGCAAAACATTGAATCCGGCATTTACAATCAGCTTAATATTAAACTTTTCAGTGGTGGAATAAGAGACATTGAATTTGCTGTGCAGGCACTTCAACTTCTATACGGCGGTAAGAAAAAAAACATCAAAACCGGGAATACGCTTGCAGCGATTGACAAGTTAAAAGATGCTGAACTGCTTTCCAATAATGAAGCGAAGGTATTACATGACTCTTACATATTTTACAGAAAGATTGAACATTTTCTTCAATTGATGAATAATACACAATCACACACAATTCCCGAAGATATGGGAATGAAAAATAAACTTGTAAGATATCTTGATTTGAAGTCCGTTAGAGAATTAGAAACAATTATAAACGCAAAAAGAAAAAGAGTCAGAAAAATATTCAATGAGATTATTGGTTCTGGATCACGTCAGAACAACGAGTTTGAAAAGATCAATTTTAGCGACAGGAAAAAAGCGGAGCGGAATTATAGATTCATCAAATACGGTGAAGGGTTGATCACAACAAAATCTTTCGAACGAAACAGCATTGAAAAATTTGAAAGAATAGAACCGCTTTTCATTTCACTTTTGAACAAAAGTATAGACCCTGACCTTCTGCTGCAGAATTTTTCGAATTTCATCAAGTGGGTTTCTTTTCCTTCAATCTGGTACAAACAATTTGAGAACAAATTTATACTCAGCAACTTTTTGAAACTTTGCGCGTTTTCTGCTTACGCGTTTGATCTATTGCTTCAGGATAAATCAAACAGTGATTTGCTGCTGACCGGTTTAGTTTTCGATAAAACAAAAAATGATTTTCAAGACTACTCCTTGAAAACGGTATTGTTTATCCTTTCAGTAAGATATTCGCTTGGAATAATAACTCGAAAGCAGTTTTCGCATCGACTAACATCTTACATTGATTTGTACCTCCAAAAGGCTTTTGAAAAATTATCCGGGTTGTATAACTTTTCGTTGATCGGGCTTGGCAGTTTAGGGACTAGGGAGCTTACATCAAACAGTGATCTTGACATAATAATACTTGTCGACAAATTCAAAGATTTTGAAAAAACTCAAAACGATTTTATAAACGCAATTGATGAACTGAGAAAAACATTAAGTCCATTTAGGATAGACAGTAGGTTGAAACCTGAAGGGAAAAGCAGTTTTATTGTTTGGGATATTGAAGGTTACGAAAAATATTTTGAGACGAGAGTAAGAGTTTGGGAAATGCTCGCGTTTTCAAAATCGAGGTTTATTGTTGGAGACAAAAAATTGTATAAGAAATTCATTAAGCTTTTTGTGAATAAAATAAATTCTATAAGCCGTCAAGAATATTTTTCAGAATTAAAATCTATGCAGCTAAAAATTCGCTCTGAAGGGACTCATACATATTCAAATGTGCTGAACATAAAAAAATCCTCGGGCGGTTTATATGATATCGACTATCTTATAGGATTTCTTACATTAACAAATGACAAGATAAATAAAAAATTAATTGGAAAAGGCAACTCAAAAAGAGTTAGTGCAATTATAAATTTCCAGAAGGAATTTTCTCAAATTTCACCGTTGGGGAAAAATGAAGAGTTTCTAAGAAAATTAGATTTAAGCTGTAAGATGATGAAAGTAAATTGCTCAAAAATTTACAGTGAGAAAAAATTAACTGCTTCTCTCGAAAAAAATTATTTCCGCGGGAAAAAACTTATAAATAGTTTAGATTCGGTGTTGAAAGAAAATCGTGAAATATTCAAAAATCATTTTAAGATATGAGAAAAATTTTTTTAAAATATTATTTATACATAACCACGCTGTTTTTCTTTATTGTTTATTTAATAACAATGGCTCCGAGTGTTGTTCAAATTGATTCCGGTGAATTGGCTGCAGTCCAAACCACACTTGGTATTTCACATCCTACGGGTTATCCTACTTTTACAATATTCGGTTATTTGTTTCAATTGCTTCCTCTGCCTTTGTCAACAATAATAAAGTTGAATCTTCTTGCAGTTGTTTTATGCATCGGCGCAGTATTTTACTTCATGAAATCAATCGAACTGATACTAAAGAATTCAAATGCTTTGCAGTCAAGCAGCGGAAAGAAAAAAGCAAAGTCGGAATTTATATTAAGAAGGAATAACTTAATTATAATTGTTATCTCTTCAGCTTTAATTCTGGCATTCAGCAGAACATTCTGGCTTCAGAGCACTTCGGTTGAAGTTTATTCTCTTCATCTTTTATGGATGAACCTGACTTTATTTTTCTTATTAAAATCCTTTTTCGAAAAATCTTCTAAGTACTGGTTAATTTCTTCATTTTTCTTGGGAATGAGTTTTTCAAATCATCTAACATCTCTTCTATTACTTCCGGGATTTGCTTTCTTATTTTATAAACAGAACGGTTTCAATAAAAATTCACTGCTGCTAAAATCAAAGATGGCTCTAATATTTGTTACTACCTTAATTATTAATTATTCGTATCTGCCTATGAGAGCTTCGGCTAATCCGGAATTGAACTGGGGCAATCCGATTAATTTTGAGAATTTTTGGAGACACTTTACCGGAAAGCAGTACCAGGTATGGCTTTTTTCATCTACCGATTCTGCTAAAAAACAATTGGCATATTTCTTTGAGAATCTGCCGGTTGAGTTTGCTTTTATCGGATTAATAATTGCTGTAATCGGTTTTTTGTATGCGTTTAAAATTAACAAAATTCTCGCAACATTTTTTTTAATAAACTTTGCCTTCACAGTAAGTTATTCGATCAACTATGATATAGCTGATATTGATTCGTATTTCCTGCTCGCTAATGTTTCCCTTGCATTTTCCTCCGTGTTCTTTTTTATTTGGCTGCATCAAAAGTTTGAAGCAAAAATTAAATTGGGGCAAAATATATTATTCCTTTTACCGGGCATCATTGTGTTAATGTTTAACTACGGCGAAGTCGATAAAAGCGGAGATTATATTTATGAAGATTATACAAAAGCAATTTTGAATTCAGTACCTCAAGAAAGCGTCATACTAAGTTATCAGTGGGACTATTGGGTTTCACCATCCTATTACTTCCAGTTGGTTGAAGATTATCGAAGCGATGTTACGGTTATTGACAAAGAACTACTGCGAAGGTCATGGTATTTCAATCAACTCGAAAAAAATAATCCCGATATACTGACCCCAGTTAAGAAAGATTTGGAAGAATTTCTTACGGCACTAGAACCTTTTGAACGGGACGAAAATTTTGATTCGGCTAAGCTGGAAAAATATTACCGTTCGATTATTAGTGGTGTAATCCAACACAACGTCACAAATAATGATATTTTTATTGGTCCAGAACTTGTTGATAATGAGATAAAACGAGGTGAGTTGATTCTTCCGGCAGGAGTAAAACTTGTCCCTTATCAGTTTCTCTATAAAGCAGTTGAGCGAAACGAATACATTGAACAGCCAGATTATCCGGACATACTTCGTTTCAATCAAACTGAGGATAGATATGCAAACGTTATAAAACAAATTGTCACAACTCAGATGCTCCACAGAGCAGTTTATGAACTTCAATTTGCCAAAAATAAAAAGGCAAAAAATATTCTTTTAAAACTTCTTGAATATCTTCCTGAGACAAAAATTAATCCACAGCTGCTTGAAGCGGCAGGTTTATGATGACAAAGGATTTAAAAATCAACAGCAAATTGATTATTCCTTCTTCAGAAATGAAAGTAACTTTCATTCGATCACAAGGTCCTGGAGGACAAAACGTAAACAAAACATCTACCGCCGTTCAATTGAAATTTAGTTTGTCTTATCTTGCTGGGCTTGATGTTCAAAGTCTCAATAGAATTAGGAAAAATGCCGGCAGCCGGTTAACCACCGATGATGAAATAATTATTAAGGCGCAGAAATTCAGAAGTCAAGAAAAGAATTTGACCGACGCAAAAGAAAGGTTAAAAAAAATTATTGCCGAAGGATTGAAGAAACCTAAAGTCAGAAAACGAACTAAACCAACTGCTGAATCTGAAGAGCGCAGATTAAAGGAAAAAAAGAAAAAATCAGAAAAAAAGAAATTTAGAGAAAATATAAAACCAGATTAATTTTTCAGTTCGTCCATAAGTTCATCAATTTTGTCTTGAGTTAATTCATCTTTAGTTTTAAACGAATGAAGAGTAACATCGACCTGTTGGATCAATTTTTTCTTATAATATTTAGGAGCATAAATTGATCCGTCGAGCATGTAAATTCTGTGAGTGTTTTCGTCAAAGAAAGTATAATTTACGAAAGGTCCTCCCCCGCTCTTATCACTGAAACGCCAAAGTCCTTGAGTCATCAAAGCATATTTTCCTTCAAAATTAACTTCCTTTGTATCAAGATACTGATCTGCTATTTCCACATAAGCTGTATCTTCGGTAGTGCGGTAAAATTTTTCTGTCATCTTATTCCGTTCTGAATAGATGAATTCATTATTTAATAATTCGGGAGAAGCATTCTCAATCCAATGGACAAAAATCCATCGTTCCATATCGGTATTTACCGCACGTCTCAGCCAAACAAAATTTTCCTCCGCTGCCTCTTTTGCGAGTAAAAAATCAGCTTGAACGTATATAATCCATCCGTAATTATGCAGCAATTTTGCTTCTATATCGTACTGTTCATACTTGGGATTGTAAAGACTTTTAAACAATCTTTTATTTGAGATGTCCTGGAATTGATAGAGTAAATTTTCGTGATCTTGCAGCATGTTCATTTTAAGTTCGTCAATAGACGGTGCAGTTAAAATCATAACCAGTTGATCCTTTGCCCACAGATCACGTTTATTGAAAACGAATTCGCCTTCATTTAAAACCATGTTCTGAACTGTTGAATCGATTATCGTAGTAAGGTAATCCGACGTCATTGAGCCCGAGCCGAAAGGTGCCATAATTATAACATTCTTCTTGTTTTTTACTTCATTTATCCTGTTAATGCTTACTCGCTTAAGTTCAAATAGATTCTCGGGTTGAGGTGTGTAAATCACTTTTCCAAAAATTTGTAAAAGCGTGCTTTCGAGTTGTTCGAATTCGAGTGAATCGGCAACCACGTATATCAGGTCCTCTTGTCCAGTTGCCGGTTTTTTTGCATCGCAACCGCTTACAAAAAAGATAAATGCCAAGGCTGGCAGTAGATATTTAAGAAGTGATTTCAATTTCTTATCCCGTTTTTAATTGTTGTTATACAGATATCTTTCCTAATTGTTTCAGCTGAGAAAATTCACGAGTATCGAAGTTTGATCTACCAAAAGTTCTGGCGAAAAAATAATATAAAGTAACCACATAGTTATTCCGATAGAAAGGGGAATAACCAGGTTATCATCCGCCCAGCCGTAAGAAACATTTTCACCTACTGCTCCAACAGCGACTGCAATAAACGCAATCAAATATTCTGATATTTCTCCGGATATTTTCGGAGTAAAAAGTACGACCAGGCATCCCACAACAAAGAAAGATAAGGTCCCTTCTAAACTTTTTGCCAGAAACTTGTGTTTTCCGAATCTTCTTCCCACTAGAGCAGCGGCAATATCGCTTAAAATCAGAACGGCGAAACTGGTAATAAAAAATATTTTGGGAAGGATAATTAGCGAAAGAACCGCGGCAATAAAAACATAGGTGGCTCCGCTTAAATTTTTTTTCTTCGAGTCACGTTCATGTTCGCGGAGAAGGAATCCGAAAAACATTTCGAAATATTTTCCAAGAGATGGAATTATGTAGCGTCCGAGATCAATGAATAGAGAAAAAATTGTAAGAGGAATTAGGATTTTCAGCGCTAATTCCTCTGTAATGTAGTAGTAAATAATTGGGATAGAAAGAGAACACATGTGAATGCTCTTTCTAAGAATTTCCGATTTATAATCTATAGTTCCAACGTCAGTTTGAGTCATCTTCAGTTTTATTCTGACTTTCGGAATCAGTGCCGGACTTTCTTTTTTTCATCAGTTCTTTCACATGATCGGGAACCTCATCAACGGTTTCTTTTTTCTCGCCTTCGCCGTTGTTATCGTGCTTCTTCATCGGTGGAAGTTCTTCTCCTTTCATAAGCAGATCGATTTCTTCGGCATCAAGTATTTCCCTTTCAAGCAATTCTTTCGAAAGAATATGAAGGATATCAATATTTTCTTTAAGCAGATTTACTGCTTTATCCATCGCGCTGGTGATAATCTTCTTGATCTCTGTATCTATCTTACGTGCGGTTTCGTCACTATAATCATTATGTTTTGTGATTTCCCTGCCGAGGAAAATTTCTTCTTCATTTTTTCCATAGGCAAGTGGACCAAGCTCTTCGCTCATTCCCCATTCGCATACCATTTTCCTTGCGAGGTTTGTCGCTCTTTCTATATCATTACCGGCACCTGTTGTATATTGATTAAACACAACAAGTTCCGCAGCGCGTCCGCCGAGTAGAGTAAGAATTTTTGATTCAACATATTCTCTTGAGTATGTATGTTTTTCATCTACCGGCAAATAATGAGTAACTCCTAAAGCTCTACCACGCGGGATTATTGTAACTTTATGAACAGGATCTGATTCGGGAATCAGCTTTGCTACGAGCACGTGACCTATCTCGTGATAAGCAGTCATTTTCTTTTCTTCTTCCGATATAATCATACTTTTCCGCTCGGTTCCCATCATTACTTTATCTTTAGCTTCCTCAAAATCATCCATGTTAACCGTCTTCTTGTTTTTCCTGGCAGCAAGAAGAGCGGCTTCGTTTACCATGTTAGCGATTTCTGCTCCGGCTAATCCCGGTGTTCCTTTTGCAAGTGTTTTTAGGTTTACCGATTTATCCAGCGGAATATTTCGTGTATGAACCTTTAATATACCTTCGCGGCCTTTCACATCAGGTCTATCAACAACCACCTGACGATCGAATCTTCCGGGTCTGAGAAGTGCGGGATCCAGAACGTCCGGCCTGTTGGTTGCTGCAATGATAATAACGCCGCTGTTCTGTTCGAAGCCGTCCATTTCCACCAGCAAAGCGTTTAAGGTTTGTTCGCGCTCATCGTGACCGCCTCCCAAACCGGCACCCCTATGGCGACCCACAGCATCAATTTCATCTATAAAAATAATACAAGGTGCATTTTTCTTCCCTTGATCGAAGAGATCACGAACACGGCTGGCACCCACACCTACAAACATTTCGACAAAATCTGCACCGCTTATCGAGAAGAACGGAACTCCAGCTTCACCGGCTACGGCACGCGCAAGAAGTGTTTTACCTGTTCCGGGAGGTCCTAACAGAAGAACCCCTCTCGGGATTTTACCACCAAGTTTTTGAAACTTTGTTGGTTCTTTTAAAAACTCGATAATTTCTTCCAATTCTTGTTTTGCTTCGTCTGCACCTGCAACATCTCTAAAAGTTACCTTTACTGCAGATTCCGAGATCAGTTTTGCTTTGCTTTTTCCAAAATTGAAGATACCACGCTGACCACCACCTGCTCCTTGCATTCGTCTCATAATCAGTATCCACACACCAATTATCAGAATCCATGGAAGAAATCCGATAAGAACAGTTAACCATTCATTTGAATCTTTTTCATAGGTATATTCAACATTTTGTTCCTTCCAAGATTTTTCTTGTTCTGCTAGGAATGATTCAAAAATTGTCGTCGAAAAAGTTTTGATCTTAACATAATTTTCGCCTCGTAAAATCCTCTCTTCCTGCTTAAGTGTCCCAATAAATTTATAATCGTTGATATCGGTCTTAACAATCTTTGCTTTTTCTATCTTTCCTTCATTTAGGAATTTCTCGTAGTACTTATACTCAAGTTCAACTGCGTTAGAAGAGTCCGAACGCCAAAACTGCATAACTATTACGGCAGCTATTATAACGAGTCCCCAACTAAAAACCGTTCTTATAACTTTTGACCAATCAAAATCACCATCAGGCTTTTTTGGTGGACCGAAATTCTTCTTGCCGCCGGTTTTTTTCTGTTCGTTTTTTCCGGAATTATTGTTTGTGTACATTTTATTTTCGTTCATAATAAGTAATTTCTCCCTTATTCACTAAGAACATGGATCGATCTTAGATTTCTATATTTTTGTGCGTAATCCAATCCGTAACCAATAACAAATTTATCTTCTATTTCAAAACCAATATAATCAATTTTGATTTCATATTTGATGCTTGCCGGTTTTACAAGGAGCGAGATTACCCTCATACTTGCAGGATTAAACTGCTCCATCAAACTTTCGATGTATTTGATTGAAAGTCCGGAATCCACAATATCTTCAACTATAATAATGTGTCTGTTGGTAATATCCGCATTTAACTCTTTCAATAATTTTACCTTTCCCGAAGAAATTTTTTCGTCGCCGTAACTTGAAAGTTTAAAGAAATCAACCTCGCAAGGAAATATGATATTCTTAATCAAGTCGGCGAGAAACATGAAAGAACCGTTTAGTATCCCGATAAAAATCGGTAGTTTAGTGTCATATTCTTTGGAAAGTTCAACCGCTAATTCCTTTATTCGTTTTTGAATTTCCTCTTCGGAAATCAGCGGTATAAATTTTTCCGTCCCTATTTTAATTACACCGTTATCTACTTCAGACATAATTCTATTTTCCGTTTAGTATTATTAGTAATTTTAACTCTGTCATCTATTCTTAATCCAACTACCCAGATTATGTTTCCGTTGTTTTCTAACACGAGAATTTCGCTTTTTTCAGAAGCTCTTACTTTCTCATCGTTAAGGAAATCCGAAATTTTCTTAAATCCCTTCATACCCAACGGTATGAACTTATCTCCATTTTTCCAGTTACGTAATATAAAGAGATCCGAAAGATTATTCCCCGAAACATATTCTACATTTTTTTCTTTGTCCGCAAAATCCTCATCGATTGATTCTATTACCCGAATGGTGAGTTTACCTTTTGGAGTCGACGCAGAAGAATTAATTTTTATGTTTTTGTAGATAGGTTTTTCTTTCTTCGTTTTTCTAATAATTATTTCGTCTCTTTCCCGTAAAGCTTCTATCCCATTTCCAAGTTCAATTTTTGTCCCCTTTTGATTGTCTATCAGCCTAAAAAGTTTCCTGTTATTTATTGTGTTAACTATGTAGGAAAAATTTTGTCTAAGCTTTTTTTTAACCATCTCACCAAACAAAGTTTCGTTTAATTCTCCTGAGCTCTTAACATCGATTACTAAATCGCTGTTCTTAACTTTACAGATATCCTTAAAATTTTGTTTTAATAATTCTTCTTCTATCTGTGAGACTTTCTCCGATAGGTTAAACAACGAAGTATTTACCGACGGATTTATATGTTCTTTCGCCAGTAATAAAATCTTGTGCCTGATTAAATTTCTAGTAAAATTTTCTTCAAAATTTGTGAGATCATTTCTATAAGGAATATTATTGTTTTCCAAATAATTGGTTATCTCAATTTTCTCTAATGATAGAAACGGACGAATAATGCTCCCGCGTTTTATCGGTATACCTTTAAGACCCTGTAATCCGGTCCCCTTAAATAAATTGAGAAGAATTGTTTCCGAATTATCATCCGAATTGTGTGCAGTTACAATTTTATCCGCTTTTATTTTTTTTCTTATCCTTTCAAGTTCTTCGTAACGAATTTCTCTTCCGGCTTCTTCCAAAGAAAGTTTATTTTTTGCGGCAAAATGCTTTACTCTTTTTCTTGCGGAATAGATTGGAATAGAAAGTGAACAACAGAGTTCGAAACAGAATTGCTCGTCAGCTTCAGCATCTTTTCCGCGCAAAAGATGATTTAGATGAAATGCCGACAGATTCACATCAAAGTAGGATTTAAATTTATTCAAAAAGAGTAATGCAAATACCGAATCTGCACCTCCGCTCAGCGAAACAAGAAGATGCTCACCTTTTTCGATGAGATTTTTTTCTTTAATAAACCTAATTGCTTTTTGTTCTATCTTCTTCATTTTAAGTGAAGTATTTTATCGACGGGATTTTCAATATAACGGCGGGAATAATCCTACTCTATGTTTAAAATTTCAAAATTAATTACTCCGGCAGGAACATTTGCCTGAACCTTATCCCCAATCTTTTTCCCGAGTAATACTTTACCAACCGGTGAAGTTATAGAGATCTTACCGTTTTGCAAATCCGCCTCCTCGGGTGAAACAAGAATATATTTGAAAGTTTTATTGATCTTTAAATTTTTTACAGTAACCTTGGATAAAATATGAGTCTGATCATTAGAAAATTGATTTGAATCCACAACTCTTGCTTTTGAGAGAAGCTCTTCCAGTTTGCTAATCTTAAGCTCAAGAAGTCCTTGCTCCTCTTTTGCTGCATCGTATTCAGCATTTTCGGATAAATCACCGTGAGCTCTTGCCTCGGCAATTCTTGCAGCCATTTGTTTTCTGCCATTTGTTTTCAGCTCGGTAAGTTCTTTTTCCACTTCTCTGAGTCGTTCTTTACTCAAATAGACAATATTTGACACGAGGTTCTCCAATTATGCTTGTTTAAAAAAAATTGCCACTGCTTTTTTGCAGTGGCAACTGAAAATTATGAAAATTCTATTGTGAATTCAAGGAAATTAGGACTTAGGCAGCTCCGTTTTGCGGCACAGCGGTAATAAATTGCAATTTTTGCAGATTTTATCATCTCGGTTTTTCAATCTGCTCAGGTTGAATTGGCCATCCGCAATCGAATTCACATATTCAACAATTTTATTCATTGACGATTCAATCAGATTATTTTGTTTTTCTAAATCGTTTTCTCCTGTAAATTCTTTTGACGCAGTATTGATTTTATCCTTCTTGAACTGATCCTGTTTATATTTAAGTGAGTATATAATCATTTCGTATGCATCAGGAATCAGCTCAAGTTCTTTTTCAACAAGTTTTTTAGCAGCGTACAAATAAACGGGAAGCTGAAGCGAAATCCCTGTTATCAGATCATCTTTCGTAGGTTTGCTGCCGCTTAGTTTATAATCAATAACTTGAAGTTTTGAACCATCGTTCGAAATATCGATTCTGTCAATCTTACCCCTCAAGGAGACGTTATTGTACTGAAGATCTTCCATTTGCGGTTGTTCGATTTCATTAAAACTTTCGCGCATATTTTTACCGAAAGGAATCTCAAAATATGTCGGAACAAATTCAAAATCACCCTTTTCTAGTATAAGAAATTGGTATAGAATTGAGTCTTCTCGTCTACCGTCGAAACCAAGAATTTTTTCTTTTTCAATAAAGCCGTATTCAGAATCAAATTTCGGGTCGTTAACCATCTTACCGGCAATTTCGAATAATTTATTTGCTGCTTTATTAAAATCTTTTTCCGTGCATTCCGAAAGCACAATATCTTTTTGTTTTGTCCAACTCATAAATTCATAAAGAATTTTATGCAGCATATTTCCCATTTCCAGTGCTTCAATTTCTTCCTTAGGGTCCTCAATAATAGAAAGATTCAACACACGTTCAACAAAATACTTAAACGGACATTTTGCATAAGTTTCTAACTGCGTTACGCTGAAAGTTCTTGTCTTATATTCTTGAAGTTTATTACGACTTTCGTCTTGCAGCAGTTCGCCCGACTCGTTATCAAGCAGTCTGCCGTTGTAAGCTGTTATCAATGATTCATCTGAGCGGATTGAGTCGACATGAATTTTGTTCTTGATTATTTCAACTTCAACCGGCAGTGATGATTTCAATTTATTATTGATCTTCAGTTTATCCGAAGATAGAATTTTGCCGGCAACGGTTAGAAGTTCTTCAACGGAATAAATTTTTCCACCGTATAATTTGTGATCGATAGTACTGTAATCAAATGTTTCGCTAAAAGAATTTAGAAAAGTCGATTCAACCAAATCGTTTTTACCGCCGCTTATCGAATTTGTTAAGTACAATTTATTTTTTGTTCTATCTATTCCCGGATTCCAAGCAAGAAGTGTTTGATAGAACTTAAATTTTTCCTCAGCTTGATGATCTTCCTCTTTTGAAGCGAACGAACCGGAAAAGAAAATTTCGGGGGAATATCTAGTGGGAATCACGCCGTCATTCAAACCAGCGACAAAAAGATAGTCGAAACTTAAGCCTCTAATTTCATCAAATGAAGTTACTTGTACACCGTAATCGGATCGTTCTTTCACGTTAAATCTCGCCCAATTGCAGATTGTACGAATCTGATCCAAATAAAATTTTAATGAAAATTTTTCTTCATCACCATACTCACTGCGGAGCAAACCAAAAACTTCGGTTACTGTTTCGATAAAAGTTGATATTGATTTAATATTTGCTTCTTGCTGATCACTTTCAATAAGCAATGAATTTTTCCCTAGCACAAGTTTAACTATAAGTTTTTGCAGATTTTCGAGAAACTCATTTATTTTCATTTTTTTCGAGAATGGCTTAATCAGGTTCTCAATCAGTTCAATATCTTTCAAAGCTTTGGTCAAGGCTTCTTCGGAAAATTGAATTTCTGACTCATCAAATCTTGAGGCATTCAACGCACTTCCTATTTTCCTCTTCCAATTTAATTTTCCGGAAACGATGTTCAGTTCAGTTGATATTTTAAGCAGATTTTGAAAATCGATCCCAAAATCCTCTGCAAATCCCCCGGTAATTGCTCTGAAGATATTTTTGTGATAAAAATCGTTTTCGAGAATTTCCAAAAAACTTATTAATTCTATAATTGGTAAGGATTCGGCTAAAAGAATTCTGTCCGTCAAGTTGTAAGGAATTCCGTAAGATGAAAATTTATCGCGAACAATATGTGAATATTCTTTGATCAAATTGGAGCAGACACAGATTCGTTTCGGTTTTATTTTTTCTTCAATTAAAAGTGATTTAATAATCTTCGCAATTACTTCAATTTCCTCTTCTCTATCCAATGCGGATAACTTATAAATCTGATCTTTAAATTTATTGTTTGGTTGTCTATTAGGTGAAACAAAAAGATTATTCCTTAGGTGAGTATGGAAATTATCAGCTGTTGATTCATCTTGATCAAACCTTCTGAATCCAAGATCTTTCAATTTTTCAAATGAAAAATTTCTATTTATGTGTGCTGCCAACTCACTATTTGATGATGGGTAATCAACACTAATGAATAACGAATTATTTAGTGTTTTATTTAATTTGTTTATTATATTGATCTCGGCTTTAGTAAATTCATCGAAACCGTCTATCTTTATTACTTCAACAGAGTTAAAGACTTTGCGAAAGTGTTTTTCAAAAGTTTCATAGTTCCAAGAATTTATCTCACTGTAAATGTCACCAATTTCATAAGCATTAATCTTAGCACAAATTTTAAGATACTCTTCATAAATCGATGCAATATCTTCAGCTTTTAATTTTTCTGTTCTCTCAAGATTATCGGTTTCTTGTCTTAGCTTCTCTGGTGAAATTCCGTGCCGCTTGTACTCCGATATAACATTCTTCACTCTCTCCAATGTTCCGAATGGAATATCGCCTTTGTAATTGGCCAAATATGAAAGCTTTACATTTTTCGAACTCTGCTTTATGAAAACTGTTGAGGCAGCTTCGCTCAATTCGATGAAGTTTACTTTATCTGAAAATAATTTTGAAGTAAGCGTAGAAAGTGTTTCAACATATAGTTTTCCTGCCGATTGATTCGGGATAGCAGAGATTATTTCTTTCTTTAATTTTCTGGCACGTCTGTTCGTCGGAACTATCAACAGAAATTTTTCCGGTTTAGATTCCAAGATAAATCTGTCGATAATTTTTTCAATGGATTGTATATTTTTGTTTTTAGAAAGTATCATAGTGCTAACAGCAAATCTCTGTATGATGTACGCAATTCTTTATAATTTGAAAGCGACAGCGAATCATATACAAAATCAAATTCCTCTTTTGCACTTTCCTGTCCATCTACTACAACTGTTTCAAGTTCCAAGAAATCTCCAAGATTATTCACCGAATCCAAATGTATTCGAGTGTTTTTATATAAATAAAGTTTTCTGGTTTTTTCTACAATAATTTCCTTTTCGAAGATTTTGTCAAAAAATTCTTCAGCATCAGGATCAGCTATTTTCAATATACTGAAATTGCTCCATCTGTTCTCCGCACTTTCATCCCGGTCATAGAAAATAAATTCATATTCCTCGTTTACTCTCCTCAATTTGAGTAAGCCTTTACTATTACGATAATAAATATCTTTCTGCTCCAAAATATCTATAAATTCTGCGTTTATTTGTTTTAGAGCAGAAAATATTTCATCAAAACTTGTTAAATCAATTTTAATTTCGAGATTCTGCATGATGTTTAATCCTGTTTAGGGCAAAAATTCGGTTAACCTCGTAAAATTCTTGAATAATTTTTGAAAAAATCATATGCTTGATTATAATTGAAACAGAATTTAAAAAAGACATTGCACTGATGCAGAAATTTCTGAAAATATTTTTACTGATCCCGTTGATAACTCTCAATGCCCAGAGAATCGGGGAAATGGCTCCACCTCCGAAACCGATTGTTTTCCCTCCCAATGCCTTGGGTGTTGATCTGATGTTTGGGGATGGTGGATTCGGCATTGGTTCGTTTTACAGGCATTCACTTTCGATCGATCTTTCTTGGTTTGTCGATTTTTCAATTTCCGAATCAAAAGATACGCGCGAAGTTGAATACATTGATTATTTCGGACAAATAAGGACCATAGGGAAAAAAAATAGAGTCTTTACAATTCCATTGAATTTTGGATTGCAGTACCGATTATTTGAAGAAGTTTTAACGGACAATCTTCGACCTTATATCAACTTTGGTATTGGTCCGAATTTTATAATAACAACACCCTATGATCAAGAATTTTTCTCAGCTTTCGGCGATGCACAGTTTAAAGTAGCAGCCGGCGGATACATCGGTTTTGGTGCGGATTTTGGTCTTTCAAAATCGAGCCTGTTCGGAATTAATGCGAGATATTATTATGCTCATCTATTTGATGAAGGCGTCGAAAGTCTTGAAGGCAGAATTAGAAAAGACATTGCGCATTTTTATCTCACCTTAAATATCGGCTGGATGTATTAGCAAATTATTTTAGTATCTTTAGCATTCATTTTTTATCACTAACAAAATAGTAATATGAAAAACAATAATATTTTTACGTTTATAACCACAATTGCAGTAATTTTATTAACAACATCACTTGTAACGGTCGGCTGTTCGGATAATAATTCAAGTCAAACATCTCAAAGTGATTCAACAAAAGCATCCTCAAATGAAGCAACCGCTGAAATGCAGGCAGTTCTTTCCGACACAACCTCGCTTCCTTCAGCAACAGCTTATAAAGAAAGAGGAATGGAAAAAGCTAGCCTTAAAGATTATGAGGGTTTGATTGAAGATTTTTCAAAGGCACTTGAGTTAGAAGCAAATGATATCGATGCATTAATTACGAGAGGTGACGCTTATATTCTCATCGATGATTATGAAAATGCTATCTCAGATTACGATGCTGCATTGAAAATCGAACCCAAAAACTTGTTGGCATTAAAAGGAAGAGCCGATGCAAAAACATTTGCTCGAAGATACCTGGATGCAATCACTGATTATTCCCAAGCTATAAAAATTGATGAGACAGATTATGAACTTTACCGCGACAGAGGCAACGCAAGAATGTGGATGAAATTTTATCCCGATGCATTGAAAGATTATCAAAAAGCTGTTTCTATTAATCAGAGCGATCCGGATATTTATTACGGACTCGGAAATGCACACATGCGCTTGGAACAATATGAAGAAGCAGAAAAAGCATTTACAAAAATGATTGAACTTTCTCCCTCAAATCCTTTGGGATTCTTTAACCGCGGGATGGCAAGGTCCTGGATGGAGGATTTTCAAGGTGCTTGCCAAGATTGGGCAAGAGCCGAAATGCTTGGTCATAAAGAAGCCGCAAAACTTATCATAGAGAACTGCAGATAATCTCACAAAAAATCAACTAAGGGACTTTTTATAAGTCCCATTTCCATTTCCACATTTTACTTACATAATTTGTTTTTGTATTCTTGATCTATCTTTAACAAATAAAAACTGAAAATGAAAAAAATATTACTTTTGCTATTGATTATTTTATCAACGGTTAAGGCACAAATTATGACAAGCGAAAATCTTTATAACAATTACGAAAAATATAAAACCGAAAATCTTGAACATCGCCGCGTATCATACTTAACCGTTAAAGAACTAATCGAAAATCTTAAATCGAAAACTATCTTCGAAGTTGAGAAAATTGGAGAGTCATTAAACGGAAGAGAGATTCATTCAGTTCAATTCGGTGAAGGGGAAATTAATGTCCTTCTCTGGTCGCAAATGCACGGAGATGAATCTACTGCTACTAGAGCGCTTTTCGATATTTTTAATTTTCTATCAACAGATGACGAGTTCAACGATGTCAAAAAAATGATTTCCGATAAGTTATCTGTCTATTTTATCCCAATGCTGAATCCCGATGGTGCTGAAAAGTTTACGAGAAGGAACGAACTTGAGATTGACTTAAACCGAGATGCGATTAGACTTCAGTTCCCGGAATCCATTGCACTTAAAAGTATGCACGATAAATTAAAACCATCATTCGGGTTTAATCTTCACGATCAAAGTCATAGATATTCTGCCGGCAACAATTTCAAAACCGCTTCAATTTCCTTTTTAGCTCCTCCATTCAATTATGAGCGGGAAATTAACGCTGTTAGATCAAACACGATGAAGCTTATTTTGAGTATGGTAAAAGAATTGGAGAAATTTATTCCCGGTCATATAGGGCGTTATTCGGATGAGTTTGAACCGAGAGCTTTCGGTGATAATTTTATCAAGTGGGGCACAAGTTCGGTTTTGATCGAAACGGGCGGATGGAAAAACGATGAAGGGAAAAGTTTCTTAAGAAAGTTAAATTTTATTGCAATACTCAAAGGACTTGAATCAATTGCCCTTGAGAGTTATAAAAATATGAATGCCGCAGACTATGAAAAAATACCGGAAAACGAAAAATTCCATTTTGATTTGCTTCTAAGAAACCTTACAGCTGTTTACAATAGTAAAAAATACACCGTTGATATCGGTATAAACCGTGATGAGGTTCCTGCTGAAAATGAAAACTACTTTTTCTATGAATCAGTTATCGAAGACTTTGGTGATTTATCAATCTATTATGGAATCGAAGAAATTGATTGCACTGGTCTCAAATTGAGAGAAGGCAGAACTGCTGAAATTGAGAATCCGGAGTCGCTTACGAAAACCGAGATAAACGATTTTCACAAAGAAGGTGTTACTTCTCTTACATCAAATACATTTACCGAAACGTTTACACATCTTCCGTTTAATTTTAGAAGCAGGATCGAAAATCCAAAAATTGCGGTTGACAGCAATCCGGAATTTGTAATATTAAAGAGCGGGAAGGTAAAATACGTCTGTATAAACGGTTTTTTGAAGGATGTTGAGAGTAAATCCGGTACAATCAAAAACGGTATGTTTCTAAGATAATATCTTGAAAAAGCTTATATTTTTAGCTATAATTGTTGTCTATTTTCAATTCAACTAGAAGGAAGGTGATTTAAGTGATCGGTATCGTTTTACAAGAAAACGAGAATATTGATAGAGCCCTAAAACGTTTTAAGAAAAAATACGAACGCTCTGGTGTTTTAAAAGAATTTAAGAAAAGACAGTTCTTTGTGAAACCCTCCATTGAGAAACGTATGAATAAAATTAAGGCAGTTAGGAGAGCTCACCGAGAAAATCTTAGAGAACGCAAATGATTTTTCAAAACCCCTTGCTTAAGGGGTTTTTTATTTGTAACCGTTCCTTATAAAATGTTTTTCAAAATGACTCTTAATTTCCTCAAAAGCATGATCAATACTATTCGAGAAGGTCAGATACTTTAGATCATTCTCACTGATTACACCGCTTTCAATCAATGCTTCAAAATTTATAATACGCTTCCAAAATTTCTCGTCATAAACAATGATCTTAATCTTCTTTTTAACTTTGCCGGTCTGAAGCAGCGTTACAACTTCCATCAGCTCGTCCATCGTACCGAAACCGCCTGGAAAAACTATTAAAGCTTTCGCCAGATAAAGAAACCAAAACTTTCTCATAAAAAAGTAATGAAACTCAAATGCTAAATTCGGATCGACATACTTATTTACAAACTGTTCATAAGGAATACTTATGTTCAACCCAATTGAGGATCCACCGGCTTGTTTTGCCCCCTTATTTGCTGCCTCCATGATTCCCGGTCCACCTCCGCTGCATATTATAAAACGTTTCCTTTCGGAATCAAGACTTATCGACCATTCTGTCAATTTGCGCGAAAGAATAACCGCATCATCGTAATAACGGGACATTTCAAGCAATGATGTTAATCTCTTCAACTCCTTTTTATAACCTCGTGAATTTGGATCGGAGGAATTATGGAAATCGTTTAGCTTTCTTTTCGCTGCTTTGCTTGAAACAAGTCTTGCACTTCCAAAAAATACACAGGTATCAACAACATTGTATTTTTTGAATCTGGCTTGCGGTTCATAAAATTCTGAGAGAATTCTTACTGTTCTGGCATTTGCGGAATTTAGAAATTCAAGATTTTTATACGCTTTTTCTGGTTTTTTGATACTGCTCATAATTATTATTGTATTTATTAACAAAGGCTTCAAAAATACTTATAACCAAAGAATATAAAAAGAATTATTTTGGGAAATCTTATATTTGCTGATAAAAATTCGAAACATGATTCGCATAATTTATTTATTTCTTTTTTGCACGACTATAGTTGCTCAATCAAATTTTGATCAATCTGTGTTGAAGGATAGAATTGATAAGCTGCTGAAAGATCTTCCTAGAGGAAGCAAAACCTCTGCAATTATTTATGATCCTTTAACGAAGGATACTATGTATTCTTACAACATTCTCGATCCAAAAACTCCGGCTTCAAACGTGAAACTGTATACTACAGCTGCCGCATTAAATCTTTTAGGTCCCGAATTTTTGCTTAGTACACAGATCCTCACCGACGATATAAACCTGCTGGACAGTGTTATCAATGGAAACCTAGTTATAAAAGGTTTTGGAAATTCAATTTTTGCCGATTCAACTTTGGATTCACTGGTAAACGAAATCAAACTTTTAGGGATAAAACATATAGAAGGAAATATCATTGGCGATGATTCAAACTTCGACACTTATTACCGACGTGATGATTGGATAGTAGGCGAAGCAGCAAACGTTCCGCTACCTCCAATTTCAGCTCTTGTAGTCAATAGAAACCAGTTTAAGTTAATTGTTGATTGCAGCGGGAAAATTGGCACTAAACCAACATTAACAAGTAATCCCAATGGAACTTTTATAGAATTCAAAAATGAAACAATAATCTCCGATAAAAACGATATAAAAATTACAAATTCCTCAGCAGCCGACACATCGATAATTGTTAGCGTAAAAGGGAAAATTAAAAAAAGCAATACGCCTAAAAGTTATACTGTCTTTGCAGAAAATCCACCGCTTTATGCTGCTTTATTATTAAAGTCAAAATTAGAAACTACCGGAATTAAAGTTGATGGGAAAGCCAAAATCAATCAAAAACTGATTCAGTATTATCCTCTCTTTTCGAGTTCGATTAAATTGAAGGATTTGATTAAGCCAATTAACAAAAACAGCGATAACTTTTTAGCAGAATGCCTATTTAAAGAATTAGGAGCTTTCTACAGTGGAAGTATTGGGAACTCGTTTTACGCGACTCAGGCGGTTCTTAACTTTTGCGAGGAAAATGATATCGATACCGAACTTATCTCAATTGTTGACGGAAGCGGAATTTCGCGATTTAATAAACTCACGATTAAATCTTTGGTCAGTCTGCTTGAAAAAATTTATTTTAATGATGAATTGTTTCCTTATTTTCTTAGTTCACTTGCTGTTTCCGGAGTTGACGGAACACTTGAAGACAGAATGATTGAAACGGCTGCCGAATTTAATTTCAGAGGAAAGACGGGTACACTAAACGGAGTAAGCTCGATTGCCGGATTTCTATCGACAAAATCTAACAATGACTTGATAGTAGTTTTCCTTATGGAATTTAACAGAAAAGGGGCAAACTATTACAGAAATATCCAGGACAAAATAATTGGTCTTTGTGCCGAGATGTTATAAAAAAAGCTTCCTTATTTATCAAACAAATTTATAAGGAAGCTTCTTAAAAAATTTCTATGAGAAATCTTCTGCATTAAACAGAAAGATTTTTTTAATTCCCGTCTCCCGCATCACTGGGCGTTTGAGTATCAGTAGTAGGAGGAGGAATTGATGGGGTTGTAGGAACCGCCTGTTGTCCTTGAGAACTTTGAATAATACTTTCGCGCTGTTCGGTAGATGTTTTTCCCGGAAGGAAAAATAAATTAATAATAAGGGCAAGAACTAATAATCCGCCGCCCAGCCACCAAGTTGCACGGCTCAAAAAATCGGCAGTCCTTCGTGTTCCGAAAGCAGCTCCCATCCCTGAAGCTCCGCCGGCAATTCCTGCTAAACCACCGCCTTTACTTGACTGAAGCAGAACAATAATTATCAATAAAACAGAAATTATAATCGAAATTGTAATAAGTAAATAATACATACTTTTCTCCGTGTATCGCTATTCAATGTAGCGGGGGAGGGATTCGAACCCCCGACACGTGGATTATGATTCCACTGCTCTAACCTACTGAGCTACCCCGCCATCATTATAAAAAACAGAAAACAAATATAAATAGGCGGATAAGAAACTTCAAGTAAAGTAGATTAAAAATACAGCTTAAAAACACAATAAAAAAGGTGTATCCGGCAATAAATCCGGATACACCTACATTCACAATAGAGGAAAAGTGATAACTACTTGAGCAGGAGCATTTTATTTGTCTTAACAAAATTACCGGCTTCCATTCTGTAGAAATATACACCGGAAGCAAAATTGCCCGCATTCCAGTTATATTCATATTGACCGGGATTGTGGTGTTTGTTAACCAATACTTCTACTTCTCTACCCATCGTATCGTAAATTGTTAGTTTAACGTCCGATGCTTGAGGAACATTAAATCTGATAGTAGTCGTTGGGTTGAACGGGTTAGGATAGTTCTGTTCAAGAGTAAACTTGAAAGGTATCAATTCCTCACCTTCAACATCACTGATTGTTCCGTTAAGTACCCCGAGAGTTAATTGAAGCAAATCAACAACAAATTCAGGATTGTGCATACCTAAACTTCTGTCATCTTCAATTACCAAATAGTTATAAGCTGCTTGAGCCTGAATTTGTGTAACTGATGAATCAGTTATCGCTAAGTGACCTGCACCGTCGTTCGGAAGCAATTCATAGATCTGTTCTAGTAACCCATGAACTTCTTCCTGCAAGCCTTCCTCAAGTCCGTCTCCATCATGATCTGCAACACCATTTATGTATAGTTTCTTTTCATTAAAGTCATCACCAACATCTCCGTGACAAGGTTCGCACGCAGCAACGTTTGCCATGCCGTCGGGGGTTCTCATAGAAAATGTGTGAGAGCCTGCTATCAAAGGATTACCCTCTCCATCCTCTCCTGCCGGTGCCATATGGCATCCTATACAAGCTTTTTCAATTGCTTGAAGGTGAGGTGATGTTCCCAATTGATAACCCCAAGTTACTACGTTAGCGCCAACTAATACATCACCCTGAGTACCATAATGAGGACCAAAGTGAGAACTTAGATTGCTTAACCAGTTATCAGTATAATCAACAGCGTCTCGTCTACCCTTGTGGCAATTAATACAAAGTCTTCCTTCATTTGATAAAGGAACATCTGTTCCATCTGCTAATTGTGCAGTACTTAATCTCACTTGTGCCGGATTTTCAGCTGAGTGAGGATCATGGCAAGTTGCACAAGTAATTACCGTTGCCGGTGGGGCTTCTGTTAACGGAACTTGTCCGCCTTTTACATAAGCAACAAAACCTGAACCGCTGTGGCAGTTTGCACATCCTGCTCTTCCGCCGGCATATCCAACGTTAGGACCTTGTGCGTGAACAGAATATTCCCATTCTCTAGGGAAGTAATGGTGTGTTCCTTGATCATGGCAAGAAGCACAAACATCAACTTCGATTGTCGAAACCATTCTTGCATCTTGCGTTAAGTAAAAGTGATTTCCTCCCGGTCCGTGGCAAGCTTCGCATTGTACTCTTGCTCTTGACATTGCTTCGGGATAAGTTTCAACCATAGCATCCCAAACACCAGGTGCTAATTCTTCCGGAAAAACGAATTCAAAATCGTCAAAACCGTTGTTAACTGCCGTTGGATTCGGATCATATCCCGTTGAATGGCATTCTAGACAAGATTCTCTGAAGTGTGAACTTAATTCTCCATTTAATGCCCATTCAGTATCAAAATAGTGACCGGTTTCTTTCCATTTTGCCGTGATGCCTTCGTGGCAGTAACCGCAGTTTGGCTGTTCTGTTAAAGCTCCTAGATACATTGCAGCATTGATTGTAATTTCTGCAATTGCACCGTCACTAAACACCTCAATAACATACTTGCCGGCTAGATCCGGAGTAAAAGCAGCAAATTGAGTATCATCTCCCTCATTTTGAGTTCCTCCGATAGTTGCATTTGAACCTGCAGGTTTCGTGGGAATTGTCCAATTGACATCTCCAAGCGCTCCTGCTCTGTTCATAACACTCAGATAAACTTCGGTACCGACTCCAACGTTCTGCAAGCCGGTAAACGAGTATCTAAACAAATCTGTTTCGTCTTCGGCAGCTATTCGAGATGAAACACCATGCATTTTGAGAAGAAGATCCGGTTGTGCATAGAGGAAAGATGTGCCGAAAATTAAACACAGGAGTAGGATTGTAACTTTTTTCATTATGACTCCTCTTAATTTTAATTAATTAGTTGATTTCTTATTTTATTTATCGATTGAATCGCTTCAAACAATTCCGATTGCTCAACAGGTTTTATCGAATAATAGTAAACACCGATTCCGCAAATTAGTCTCCCTCTTTCCACCGATGAATCCGAAGTTAAAAAAATCACTTTAAGCTTCTTGTTTACCTTTAACAAAGCTGCTAAAATTTGTGGTGAATCGTTCGAGAGAAAATCATCGTCCAAAATGATTGTATTAAAACTATCCGAACAAACTGTTGACATAACTTCGAGCGCGTTTTTCTCACCGTTATACACAGTAAATTTTATCGAGAGAGAATTGCACACTTTCTCAATCTTTCCTAGTAATTCTTTATCGTTCGAAATAGTTATTAAATCCATATATAATTACTAGCAAATCCGATACCAAAGTTTTATTACCGTATTTTTTTTATAACGATGTTTGCCTTAAAAATTATTGCTCTCAAAATTCACTTTAATCGCTAAAAACACCCAATATTTAATATATTACTCGACACAAAATGGAAATTTAATTCAAGATTTATGTGACATCTTTGTCTCACCGGGGACATTAATGCCACATAATTAACCTTTCCTTTAAGTAAATTATTTATATTTTTGAGACTTCCGTATCGTTTGAAAAAAGAAAATTAAATTATGTTCAACACTATAAAAGCCAAGTTTATCTTAGTAATACTTACGATCATAATTTTGGGAGTAGGTATTCCGAATTTCTTTTTGCTGCAGCAATTTAGAAGCAACTTTGCCGAGAGATCTATAATTCTTTTGGAAACCTCCCTAAATGTTGCGAGAAACGGTCTGGTCAATTGCATGAATGTTCATGGTAAAAAGGATATTCCAAATATTTTAGAGAGCGTATCTCAGAACGAATGGATTGATCATGCAAGAATAGTAGATATTGAAGGTATAATATTATATTCATTAAATCATAACGAAGAAGGTAAAAGATTTTTTGAGATTGATTCGGAGCATAAATTCGGAAACACAAGATTAATTAATTTAATTGAGGATAAGGGAGTTTATTCCGCTACCGAACCGATATTTAATGCGCCTGAATGCCAAACTTGTCATAATCCTTCGCAGGAAATAATTGCTTACTTGGATATTGACACTAAATTAACAAGTGCAGAGAATCGTTTTTACACGGGAACAATTCATTCTGTTTACTTGGGAATTGCGATATTGTTTATTCTATTTATTCTGCTCTACATTTTATTCAACAAGTTTATAAATAATCCGCTAAAAAAATTCATGTACGCACTTGATGAAGTGGAAGCCGGAAACTTAAACATTCAACTTCCTCAAGAAACCGATGACGAATTTGGAATAATCGAAAAGCATTTCAATAAAATGGTTAATAATTTAAAAGATTCGAAACGAAAGATTGAAGAGTTGCATTTCGAACAACTTCAGCATGCCGACAAACTTGCAACGCTTGGTGAACTTACGGCAGAAATTGCGCACGAAATAAACAATCCTTCGGCAATAATACTTTCTCGTGTAGATTATCTTCAACTCGAAGCAAAGGAAAATGAATCTCTAAAAAAATATGAAGAAGACTTAAATGTTATTTCCAGTCAAATAGACAGGGTTTCAGCAATTACAAGCAATATTTTGAGATACAGCAAAAAGCATTCGAAAGAATTTCAGAAAGTAAATTTGACAAAGATTGTTAATGAAAGTCTTGCAGTTCTGCATCCTAGAGTAAGGAAAAAGCGCGTGATAATTAAAAAATCAATTCCTGATGAAGAAATTTTGGTAAACGGTGATCAAGTTCAGATAGAACAGATGATAATCAACTTAGTAAACAATGCTGTCGATGCAATTGAAGAAGATGGAATTATCGACATCCAACTTGAAAGTAAAAACGGGAAGGCAGTTATAAAAATTTCGGATAACGGAAAAGGAATTCAGCAACAACTACTCGATCAAATTTATTCGCCGTTTTTTACTACAAAGGAAAAAGATAAAGGGACAGGATTGGGTTTATACATTGTTAATAACATAATAAAAAATCATAATGCCGAAATCCAATGCAGCAGCAAAATAAACGAAGGCACACAATTTAAAATAAGTTTCAACAGGATAATGAATGAATAAAATTAAAGTTCTACTCGTCGATGATGAAATTGAAATGCTCAACAGTATCGAAAAAATTTTGTCAAAAAGAGGAGATCTAAAAGTACAAGCAGAGAACGATCCTGAAAAAGCAATTAAGTTAATTGAAAGACAGAAATTTAATCTTATAATAACCGACTTAAAGATGGGAAATATTTCCGGAATGGATGTTCTAAAAAAGGCGATGCTCCATTCACCGGAAGCTAAGGTAATTATAATTTCAGGTTACGGAACTATCGAAGCCGGTGTTGAAGCCACAAAATTGGGAGCATTCGATTTCATCGAAAAACCTTTTACATCAAAAAAACTTTATGATAAAATCGATTTAGCAATAAAGGAATTTGATGCTTTGCCAGCAGAAACAGTTTCAGATAGCAGCATTGACGAGCAAACTGGCATTGTTTCCAAAAGCAACCAGATGAAAGAAATAATTTCTTTGGTCAACAAAGTTTCGCAAGGAAATATGACGGTTCTTATTACCGGTGAAAGCGGTACAGGAAAAGAACTTATAGCAAGAGCTATTCATAAATTGAGCAGCAGAAGTGTTAACCCTTTTGTTCCGGTTAACTGCGGCGCACTGCCGGAAAGTTTGTTTGAGAGCGAACTATTCGGACACGAGAAGGGTGCTTTTACGGGAGCTGTTAGAACAAAACCCGGTCTACTAGAATTTGCTAACGAAGGAACATTTTTCTTTGACGAAATAGGCGATATGAGTCCGGCTCTTCAAGTAAAACTACTAAGAATGCTGGAGGAGAGAAAAATAAGAAGAGTCGGCGGAGAGCGGGAAATAAGCATTGATGTTAGAATAATTGCCGCGACTAATCAAGATATTGAAAATATGGTTAAGGAAAAAAAGTTTAGAGAAGATTTATACTTCCGATTAAATATGATGAAGATCGAGATTCCGCCATTGAGAGAAAGACCTGAAGATATAATTCCTCTTGCAAAATATTTTTTAAGAGAAGTCTGTGCTCAACATGACGGAAAGAAAAAAATATTTTCCGAAAGAGCCGAAGAATTATTGAGAAGTTATTCTTGGCCGGGAAATGCAAGAGAACTGCAAAACTTAGTTTCACGAGCATCATATTTGTGCACATCGACAACAATAGACAGTCCTGATATTCCGATTCCGGGCGTAAAAGATTTATCAACTTTGGATAATTCAATATTGGAAATGCCCTTTAAGGATGCTAAGAATAAAATCATTGAGAATTTTGAGGTTGCATATCTAACGCACTATCTAAAAAAAAATGAAGGGAATGTGTCAAAAACCGCTGAGGAATGTGGTATTGACAGAAGGCATTTACACAGGTTGATAAACAATTATAATATTGTTTATGAGGATTAGAAAAGGGGCAAAAAGCCCCTTTAAAATAAACTATTACTTAATCTGTGTTTAAGCGCGTGATTCTTTAGTTCTTCTTACAGCCGCGATTGAAAACCCAAGCACAACAATTAAAACTCCCGCCCAAACTAAGTTTATAAAGGGTTTGATGCTTGCCTCAATTGTAAGCACTTCTTTCGGCGCCAGAACTGTTTTTGTTGTTTCATCCAATGTAGAGAAAATAACCTGAACATTACCTGATGCATCCAAATTTTCGAGATTAACTTTCAAATTCATATCATCAATCATATCTGGAACAAAAGATCTTTGTCCGTTCTTGTTTTGAAGTTTTGGTTCTAAATTAACTGTTCTGTTGCCGTCGGATACTGTCATTTTTGCTCCAATGTAGAAATCGCCTCCCGACTGCATCGCTGCCATTGCCTCGGGTGGAAAGTTAAAAGAGTCAAACGTAATTGACAGACCGTTAAACTGTTTTGTTTCTCCTTTTCTCATCATTATTGATTGGCCGGCATCTGATGATCTCGAGCTTCCATCTTCATAACCTACGGGAGAGATGTAAAAATCATCTGTCAATCTGTTCCAAATATCCGGTTCGCGCATCAGACTATTGTTAAATTCAGCTATGTACATAACCGGTGAAACAATATTCTTGCTGCCGTTTTTATCCACCTCTATGTTGAAGGCATATTTTGTTCCGTTCTCAATTGGAGTATATCCAAGAAAAGTTAAACTATGCCCGAAAACTTCAGCGCTTTCGCCTTTTGCCAGATCAAGCTGTTCGTCCTTTGCAAAAGAACCGGAAGCAAGAGCACCTAAAAGGAAAACTGCAAATCCAATGTGTGCGATATATGCTCCAATGTAGTTTTTCTTTCCCTTCCAAATTTTGTAAGCAATTTCGGCGTTCACAAAAATCGTAAAGTTAACCGAAAGGGCAAGGAGGATCAGCATAAAATCATAAAGACCGCCTAAAACTATCATTAACAATGTCGCCGTCAAGGTTGATATGATGGCAAATTTTGAATTTTTAAGTATTGACTCACCCTTTGTTTGTTTCCATTTTAGCAGCAGACTAAATCCGTTTAAAACACCAATGATTATTGCAATCGGCAAATTAAGTTCGTTGTAAAATGAAATCTCAACCGAAGTGCCGAAGATTGGAGCAGATGTCCCAACGGTAATTATCAATGCACTAGCGATTAGAGCAATTGCTCCAGTGAATAGTGCAAGTTCTCGGGAAAGCAGATCTTCCTCGTAGTTGAAATGCATTTCCAAATATTTCCATCTGTAAATAATTCCGCCGATTCCAAGTAGAGTAAAAAATCCAACGAACAAAATCAAAAGCCAATAGACGAGCATCCCCGGTTCAGCAAATGAGTGAACTGAGGCGTCACCCAGTATTCCACTTCTTGTAAGGAATGTGGAATAAAGTACAAGTAGATATGTCATAATGGCTAGGATTAAATTTGTTTTCCCGAATCTGCCAGTTCCTCCTTTAGCTTGAGTTTTCTTCTGAATTAAAAGTGTATGAACCGAAGCAACTCCAACAATCCATGGAACCAAACTTGAATTTTCTACCGGGTCCCAGCCCCAGTATCCGCCCCATCCGAGAACACCGTATGCCCAATAACCACCTAGCATAATTGCAAGTCCCAATACCATAGTCCCTGAAAGAACCCAAGGAAGTGCTTGCTTTACCCAATCTCTATATTCATTTTTCAACAATGCGGCGAAAGCAAAAGCGAATGGAACTGTTGCCATCGAAAAACCAACGAACAATATCGGAGGATGAATCTGCATCCAGAAATTTTGAAGAAGCGGATTTAATCCCTTCCCCTTGATCAGAAAATCCTCAAACGCTATTCCGTTAGCTGAGAGCGTTCCCATAAATTCGGGACTTAGTCTAACGAAAGACTGCCCCGACCCCGGGTCTTGGAATATAAAATTCTGTAGAAAGGACATTGAAAGGAACGATTGATTTAAGTGTTTAATCTCAACGAATGTCGGATCTGCCCAGATAAAGGAGAAGGGATTTTTAAGCATCGGGCTTACCATAAGCAGAAGGAATGCAGCAGCAAGCGTAAATATCATCATTACTCTGGGTTCAAGATCTTCTCTTTTTGAAGTGTACTCAAGCAGCACAAGTCCAACAATTGAAGTAAAGAGAAGCCAGAGCATAAAACTTCCTTCCTGCCCGGCATAAAAAGTCGACATCAACAGTCCGGTTGGAAGTTCAGCGTTGCTGTAGTTAAAGACATATTTATATTCATATTGATGCGTTAATATCGCATGCATTAAGAGTGCGCTGGCAATTATCACAAAAATTGTCATCGAGTGATAACCTAGCCGAGCATACTTTAGTGTATTATTATATCCTTTGAAGGAAAAGTAATACATAATAATTGTGAACATGCTGAAAATTAATCCAGCGGTAATTGCTATGTTGCCAAACATGGAAACTCCTTTCCGCTAAATGTTGCTTGCTGTGTCCTCAGTGTATTGTTCTTCGTATTTGGAGGGACATTTTGTTAAAATATCGGAGGCTATAAAGTAGCCGTTTTTATATTTTCCTGTAACAACTACGCTTGTTGAAGATTCAAAGTTGTTGGGAATTGCTCCTTTGTAGACAACTTTCAGCTCTA
The DNA here is from genome assembly GCA_024103215.1 of Melioribacteraceae bacterium. Classification (GTDB taxonomy): domain Bacteria; phylum Bacteroidota; class Ignavibacteria; order Ignavibacteriales; family Melioribacteraceae; genus JAGFIY01. Next base: position 221,720 of record JAGFIY010000127.1, read on the forward strand.
CGCCTTGATTATCAATCATATAAAAAGAAAATAAATTTTTCTCGTTGTCTATGTCATAACCTTTAGATTTTACCCAGGCGCCGGTAGCTTTTATTGTTTTATCCGTATGTTTGATTTCGGCAAAATTGTTCTCATAAGCAACGTTTGTTTGTGTAAACAAATAGCCCATTAAGCCGAGAAAAACAACGATGATAAATCCGCCAATTAAATATTTATTTTTCATTTGATTCAATCTCCTTTAGTTCTGCTTCAATTTTTTTAAGACGATTTTCTGCACTCATCATATAAAGAAAAATACCAAGCCAGACAATCAAAACTATAAACATTACAATATATATTGAATTCGATTCTAAAAAGGCAAAAAAACCTTCCACACTTACCTCAAATTATTTTTTTAGAAAGTTTATCATAAATGATAATTGATCTATAAGCAATTTTCCACATCCAATAGTAGAGAATTGAGAAAACAGCTAAAGATATATAAAAAACAAGCATCATGTTAGCGTTCATTTGAAAATCAACAACAGGTCCCGCGTTCGTGTCATCAGCCGATCCGGGATGAAGTCCAACCATTATTCTCGGCATAATGAAGATAAAAAACGGAACAGTCAAAAACGCAATTATTGAATAAACTGCCGAAAGTCTTGCTCGTTTATCCTCGTTCTCAACTGCGGAACGCAGAGCGAACAAGGATCCGTATATCAACAGAAGAATGAATATACTTGTTTCCCTAGGATCCCAATGCCAAAACGCTCCCCAGGTAAATTTAGCCCAAATTGAGCCGGTAACGGTTGCAAGTATGCAGAAAACCATCCCAATCTGAAGAGCTGCATTTGACTTCGCATCATCATCCAAATTTTGTTTTACCAGGTATTTTATCCCGTAAACCATAGCCATTAAGAACGCAATTACCGATAACCACGCGGTCGGTACGTGAAAGAAAATAATTTTAGCTTTTTCTTCCAACCCGGGAATAAACGGGAATTCGTACCAAGCCGAAGGTCTTTCAACAATCGGAAACGTAATACCTGCAACTATAACAAAAACCATTCCTACGAATAAAACAATTTTTCTGATCATAAAAAGAATAGTTTCTCCTATTTAAGAATTTGTTGGAGAAAAATAAGAAAGTGTATTGAAACTTACAAAGAAGAAAGAATAGACCAATTTTTAATTTGATTATAAGGAATTCCAAAACTTATTCGTAATTTTTACGTCCAAATAACTGTACGAATTTTTAAATCCTTAAATCAAGGATTATTGTGAGCTCAAAAAATCCTCTAAAAAGGATATTCGATCTGTATACAAGCGATCTGAGTTTTACGGAAATCGAAAGATTGATAAAAAGAGAATCTGCTGAAGTATACGAATTCTTCAAAAACGATATCCCCAAGAGCAGCACTTCAAGAAACAAAGTTGTCAGATCTTTAATCTTTTTGCGAAGTTTGTTCAATGCTTTTTTGCTAAAGCTTTCCCCGGCAAGACGCATTATTTACCTTCTTACGCTCTTGATTTTTATACTAGGTTATTTGAACAACATGGGAAGTTATGTGATAATTTCTTTCGTCATTCTAAACTTTCTTCTTGCTTTTGAATTAGCTGATAAACTTCTTACGAAAAGCGAGCTTCAGGTTGCAAGAAAAATTCAAACTGATTTAATGCCGAAAATTCCACCCAAGATCAATAATTATGAAGTGTCTGCATATTATGAATCTGCCAAGGAAGTAGGCGGTGACTATTTTGATATTTTTAAATCGGAAACGGGGGATAAAACTTATCTAATTGTCGGCGATATTTCAGGTAAAGGAATGGCGGCAGCGTTATATATGGTTAGAGTACAGGCGATTCTCCATTCTCTTATTTCTAACTTTTCGGTTTTAAGAGAAATTATAATAAACTTAAAGGATAATTTTGACAAGAAATTATTGCCTGAATATTTTTTGACACTTGCTGCTGCTTCAATCGACGAGGAAGGCTCAATAACTTTATGTCGTGCCGGACATCCTCCAATAATGCATTTCAAAAGCAGTACAGATTCATTTGAAGAGATCAATCCTAAAGGAATTGGTATTGGTTTAAAAGATAACGGAGCTTTCGCAAAAATTTTGGAGACTGTTGAAATAAAACCCGATACTAACGATATCCTCTTCTTTTATACCGACGGTATAACCGAATGCATGAACGAATCACGACAGCAACTTGGTTTAAACCCCGTTAAAAATGTGATAAGAAAATATGCCGGTTCTCCACCGGAAATAATTCAGAAAGAGATTGTAAAAGAGATTGAGAAGTTCCGTGGTGAAAATATTCACAGCGACGATATTACAATGATAATCCTAAAAGCAATTTAGTTAACGTGAATTTGAAATTCTTCTTCGTTCGGTCTGATTTGATCGTACATATTTTTTAGTGATGTGAATGCAGTTTTATTTCCCCTTATTGCAGCATTGCGGTAATACTTAGCGGCTGCAGCTTTATCTGTTCTGACACCTAAACCGTTTTCGTAACAATAACCTAACGCGGTTTGAGCTAGGACCGAACCCTCATCACTTGCGGCAACCAATGTAGTAATATCTTTTTGCTCAAATTCATTTTCCAAGATGTTTGTGAATGCAATTCTTACTTTTGCCTCACGACTTCCCAATTCAGCCGCTTGAGTCCAATATTCGATTGCCTTGTCTTTATCTTTTTCAATTAGTGTCCCGGAATAATAAGCCAATCCCATCTCAATTATTGAAGGAATATGATTTTGTGCAGCTGCTTTCTCAAGAAGTTCAAGTGCTTGTTCGTAACTTAGCCTGTAATCAAAACCCATTGCAGTTAATCCTGCCCATGCGTACATCGCATCTGTATTTCCTTTATCAATTCCCTTTTGAAGCAAATTCAAAATTGAAGGAGATTGAATGTAACTTAAAATCGCTTCGGCACTTTTATTTGAACCAAGTCTAAATGCTCTGATGTAATAAGAGAGTGCAAGAACCGAATCTCTTTCTCTTCCTATTCCCCTTTGATAGGACTTACCCGTAATAAAAAGGGCTTCGGGGCTTCCGTTATCCGCAGCAAGTTTTATCAATTCCGAGCTTGATGTGTCTTTACTTTTGTCGAATATTGATTCATTAGATACACCCAAAATATTTTTTAATTCGTCTTTATTTTTATTTAATAGCTCTCTTATCGATGCTATTTGTTCCTCCTCGGTGAGCGTGTCGCCCTCAAAATCAATAAAATCAAACTGCCAATTTTGCGGCATAAGAGAGGATGAATCGGCAAGAAATATATCTTGATCTTGATCTACTCCGGGTGGGGTTTTTTTTTCGTAATTTGTTACAAGACCCGATTCTTCTAATTGTTTTAATGTCTCCTTTGCATAGTCCAAACCAAAATCTGCGGCTTCCTTTATCCACGAGTAGGCTTTGTTGTAATCCCTGTTCACCACAAGATTATCAGTATAAAAAATCCCGATTGCATATTGACTTTCAGCCATTCCGGCTTCGGCTGCAAATTTAAAATTCTTAAATGCCTCGAATGGATTCCAGTCAGTGCCTGTTCCCGTATTCAACATAATGCCATAATTAAATCGAGCAACAGTTAAGTTTTTATCAACAGCTTTTTTAATCCACCGGACAGCTTCACTTGTATCTTTTGGAAACCCGCGTCCAAGCAAATACCTTAAACCCAGTTCATGTTCGGCAAACGGATCGCCTTCGTTTGCAGCTTTCACCAAAAGATATCCTGATATTAAGGGATAAGATGGATATTGAGGTTTAATAAGCGGATATTTCCGCGGGGCTTGGTTATTCTTAATCACCAAACTCTTTGAAGAATCTTGGGCTGTAATTCCGCCTGTTAGCAGAAATACAAAAACTAAGAGAGTTAATATTATTTTATTTTGCACGCAGTCAGTAAGTTACTTAATGAAGTTTAATTTTAATTAAAATAGGATTAGTTAACAAGTCGAATAAATAGACAGTTTACGAATTTGATTTATTCCCGGCGAGGAATTTTTCCATAATGTAATAATTTTTACCGTCTTTGGTTTGATATGAAGTTGTGTCCATCAGATTCTCAATAATAAACAAACCCATACCGCTTTCGGGAATCGAATCAATATCCGATGGATCGAAATCTAACTTAGCCTCGGATAAATCTTTTCTTGAATTGCCGGAATCGATAAGCGTGAAACTTAATTTTTCGTCGGAACTTTCGGCTAGCACCTCGATAATCTTTTCTTTATTCACACCGTAAGCATGTTTTACAACGTTGTTCAGAGCTTCTATCAGACACATTTCAACTTCGTCGCAGATTCGTTTTTGAACAGAGTTTTGGCAAAGAAAATTCGCTATCTCATGAGCTGCACGGACAGCGTTGCTGTAATCGCTTTCGATTAAAAATCTCTTCTGAATCATTTATTTTCAGTTATTACAAAATTAGAATTAAAGTAATTTTGAATTTATAGAGAAACAAGTTACACTAATTTAAACAATTTTTTAATACGGTATTGAAGTAAAAAAGTAAACAGAATTAGGAGCTATTTCCAATTCCAATTTTTGGTCTTTGCTTTTCACTTCGTGCAACGACAGCGGAAATTGATTTGCATCAATCTTTCTTTCATTCTTATTGTAAACGAATTTCTTGAATGTGCCGCTTTCGGAAAGTTTGTTTGTCAAATTAACTTTTACTCTTCGCTCCGAATTATTTATTAAGCAGTAAGTCCAGTAATTATTCTTATCGTCCCCTACCCTTGCCGCAATGCAATACAACTTGGCAAACTTCGGGAAAGTTCTGTAAATATTTGAACCTTTCGGAATATACCGGCTAAGCAGAGACCAAACATAGAAGTAAGGTCTTGTTTTTAGTCCATTCTTTTTGTCTTTCCACAAACCGAATTCGAAATCTTCATGACTGTTATCATCCATCATCCAGGCAAGAACACCATCAACACCTGAATTAAGTGCGAGTGCAGCAAAACTTGCCATAAAATTTCCGTAGGAAATAGAATCAATCCAAGGATGTTGTTCGGTTGAAAGCCCGTCAGCCATTCCGGCTTCGGTAATGAAAAAAAATTTCTCATCAAAATTTGGATCATTTTCTTTTACAAATGAGATCATTCCGTCGAGATAATTTTTCAGTTCTCCGTTATAAACTTTTTCTTGAAACTCATATCTGTGGATGGTGTAATGGTCAATATATTCCTTAAGTGAATTAACGGAATTATAAAACCAGTTGTCATCCCAGCTTTGCCCGGGACCTACAATCTGCACTTTACCGTAAAGACGTTTTTCTATCAGTTTGTTGTGAAGTTTTTTTATTCCCTCAGACCATCTTGGAAAATCCTGAACTTCATAGTTCGGTTCGTTAACAAGTGAAATATATTTTATACACGTATATCCTTTCACATTAATAAAGTAATCGAGATAATCGGCAATTATATCTAAAAACCTGTTATCATCAACATAATTTATACCTGCAATCTGAACCCATTCTCTCTCAATTCCCCATTCCGTGAGAAGTACAGTTACTCCTCGTGATTGACAGTAATCAAGATGACGGTAAAGTGCCTCCATATCTTCGTTTTCCCAATCATACTTGCCGTCCGAAACAAAGCACCATTTTGCGAGCATCATTATTCTCACGAACGATGTTTTCATCCAATCGATGCGTTTTGAAATAATTTTAAAATCGTCATCGGTCACTTTGTTGAGATTATAATGACGCGAATCCCATTCTGCTCCGAATCCTTGAAAATTTTCGTAAACGCTGTTTCTTTGGTCAATTTCAAGATCAAGTACTATAGTTTGGGCAAAGTGGATTCCACTAATGGCAAGAAATAAAACAAAAAAGGTCTTCATCAATTTTCCGATAAATGAATAAAAAAAGCCGCTTAACAATTATACTGCAAAGCGGCTCTATAGAAAAACATTCTATTTTATAAGAATCATTCTCTTTGAATCAACAAATGTTTGATTTGCATTAACAGCTTCGAGTCTGTAAATATAAACACCTGAGGATAAATTTGATGCATTTAATTCTATCTCGTGGTGACCTGGTTTTACAACATCGTTCAACAACTCTGCAACCATCTCGCCAAGTATGTTAAAAACAGATAGTTTTATTTTACTTTCTTCGGGAACAGTAAATTCAATCTTTGTAGATGGATTGAATGGATTAGGATAGTTTTGATGGAGCACAAAATTTTCGGGGATTATTTCTACTTCAACACTGTTTGAATAGCTGAAAGTTCCGTCAAAGTCTATTTGTTTCAATCTATACTTTATTGCTCCTGATGCTCCTTTCCCGATCTCGTCAACGAAAGAATATCTTGTTATTTCGGAAGTGGTTCCTTTACCGTCGACAAATCCCGATACAGTCCATTCTGCAGCAGCTTTTTCATCCGCATCAAACATTTTTTGAACTTCGAATCCGCTGTTATTTGTTTCGGTGGCTGTTTCCCAATTGAGCATTATTTTATCATCGATAACATCCGCAGAAAATGCCGTTAATTCAACTGGAACTATATCCACTATCACAGTAATCGGAACAATAATCTGTGCTTTATCCGGTGCATTAGAGTCAATAATTAAATCCATAGTGTACGTACCGTTATCCAGATTTTCAGTATCAAAATTCAATCCGATATTTGCCGAATTACCGTTCCAAACAGTTCCGCCTGCAAGATTAGTTCCCGAAATCCATTCCGGTTCCTTCATAAACTGAAGAGCAAAATTATTGCTAGGCGGATATGCCGAATTGTATGCAACTTCGAGCCCGATTGAACCGTTTCCATTCTCGATACCAACCGTTGCGGAATTTAACGTTCCTGTCATTTCGTTGTAATAAATTCTGATTTTACCGTTTTCGTAAATCACAATTTGGAAGGTAAACGAACCGCTTGAACCTCCCTGCGCTGGTGAAAAATACTTCTGCCATTCGGTAAACTGTACAACAAATTTATCCGAGTAAGCTTTATAATAAACTTCACCTTGACTTGATCCGTCAAGATCATCCCAAAATGCGGCAATGATTGCATCCGGTGCCAATTCATCCGGAATTGGTCTGTTATTTCTGTAACTATCTGCAATATTTGCAAAGCTTACAAATCCGTTAGTTGAGATTCTAAGTGAATTATAATTTGTCCCATAAAATGAGTAAACAAATCCTAAAGGTATCGAATTTGTATAGCCGTCATCTTTATTACCGTTTGAGAAATTAACAACCGTTCCATCCGTACTGATATCTATCCAATCATATTCCGGACCTCCTTCCAGATCGCTGTCTCTCCATAAATAACCGTAATCATCCGGACCTCCTGTTCCTGTAAGTGAAAATGACGGAACAGAGCTGCTTCCTTTTTGTGTTGTTTCCTTTTCTAAATCTGTCTTTGTAATTCCGATTGAATTAACACCAACACTTACTGCTCTGGAAGGGAAATTATGGTTGTCCAATACTGCACTAAATGTAAGAGTTGATGGATCAACTGTAGTATTTGAAACAACAACATTTTCCGACCATTGTTCATTCGGCTCAACATTATAAATAAGCTGCGCCGGATTTACTGCAATTTGCGGAGCAGTTAATGTGGAGCCGCTAGCCGGATTTGAAATATCTGAATAATTGTTTTGATCGTCGCGTGCTTTAATTGCGAAATGATAAGTTTGATCTGGATCGAGATTTTGCACATCAAAAGTTTCTTGTATACCGGCATCCGAAGGAATTGGGGCGCCGATAATTTGTGTTGCTGCATCAAACTGAGCATCATTTGTAATAGGCGATGTCGACATTCTAAGATCATATCTAAAAGCTTTTCCGTCTGTTCCGTCATCACCGGTAGCTGTCCAAGTTAGATGAACACTGTTGGAGGTTGCAAGATTATCAACTACCGCTAAATCAATGATCGGATCCGGAGCAATTTCATCAATCTCCAATCGGAATGAACCGATTCTTGTTTTCCATCCTGAACTGCTGGTTGACGGCATATATTCTGTTGTGTACCAAAATGCACCGCTTGCCGGATCAACAGACATTGTGCTGTAATCGCCCCATCTCCCGCGCCCAGATTGTGAACCGGTTTGGGATCCATTACCGGCTATAATTTCTCCCTCATCAATTGTCATTTGCCCCAAAGGATCACCGGCATATCTTCCGGTAAACCTGATTGAAGGGTAGGTGGAAGAGCTTGAAACACTATAACCCAAAGCAATATTTCCTGAAGCATCCATTGCAATACTGCCCATCCATCGGTTATCTCCGTCATCAGGAGCGTATGTACCTTCCTGATAAAGACTCCAGCCTGAACCCGTGTCTCTTAATTCGAACCATCGTTTTCCTGCACGACCGCTTCCAACATTTACTGAAAAACATGATACCATTGCTTCATAAGAACCGAAATTTCTATACTGCAACCTGAACATCATTCTGCCGGCAAGTGTTTCCAATCCTTGGGAGGTTCCCGGTTGTGGAATTGAACCTAAACTTGTGCTGTATGCACTTGAACTGATATTTACAGGACCGCTTATCGTTGAATTTGCTATATTGTTCCAATCAACATCGAGAGTCCACAAATTATAACCGCTGCTTCCCCTCAAATTCATAAACATTCCCGGTGTTCCCGGTGGTGGAGGAGTTCCGTCAGCATCTGCGGGAAGCAAGCTGCCATATGAACTACCAAGATCAAAAAATACCATCTCGGCTGGATCGCCGTTTAACATCGCTGCCTTTTCAACCACAGCAACACCGGCACCTTGATATGACAAAGACCCCGCAGAAAATTGATTTATCGAAATGTAATATCCATCTGGCCAAGCTCCGATTTTTGGATAGTCCGGCATATCGTCAAATTGAAATGCATATCTGTGCCACGAACCCAGTGGATCACTTGTTTCTGATATTGCAATTAATTCATAGAATGGACCGTTCGGAAAGTTTGGCAGTGCAAATTGACTCATTAGCCATCTCTCAGCTTCATCGTCCCATAATACAACCGGATCTCCATCGTTTGAGCCTGTCCAGGGACCTGTAAAACCATTCCAAAGAGTACTGTTCTGTACTGGTCCGTAAACTAATGTTCCATCCTTTTCATAAATAGCAAAATGCAGGTTGATCATTTGAATGTAGTGATCCGGACCTATATCGCCTTCGGTATCAGGCGGAAAACCACCGAATAAATTTCCGACTCCATCAATGTTTACATCAAGAATTGGTGTGGGTGTTCTTCCGGATTCGGTTTGAAGCCGCGGGTCAAAATCCGGTTCGCCTTCTGTATTGTAGTCTCCAAGAATATGAGTTTTATTTGGAATTGCGCCGTCTGTTTCTTCCCAAAAACTACCGGGTGCAACGTGAACAATTTCCATATCGCGTAATGGAATTGTTTTATCATTTTTATAGGAGGTAATAACTTTTGTTGGATTTAAAGTAACACTTTGCGCCTGAAGTGAAACAAATAAGAATGCATATAAGAAAATAAAGGATAACAACCTTTTCATGGTTCCCTCTTATGGTTAGATTATATTAAATACTATGAAAAATTAAAATAGTAATTCATTGGAATAAAATCCAAGCAAAATTATAATTAATATCCTTTGGTGTGAATCCGATTATAATTTTCTGCATCAAACTGTGTAAGAAAATATCTAATTCTATAATAATGGAGAAAAAATGACTGAACATTTAACAAAAGAAACTTTTTTGAAGAAAGTCTTTGATTATGAGAACAATAAAGAGTGGAAGTTTGGCGGGGAATTGCCATGCTTAATAGATTTTTATGCGGATTGGTGTGGTCCTTGCAAAATGGTTGCCCCTGTTCTCGAAGAACTTTCTGAAGAGTACGAAGGAAAAATTAACGTTTATAAAATAGATACTGAAGTTGAACAAGAATTGGCAGCCGCATTCGGAATCAGAAGTATTCCATCGCTTTTATTCTGCCCTAAAAACGGTCAGCCGCAGATGGCAATGGGCGCGCTTCCTAAAGATCAATTGAAAAAAGCTATCGAAGAGGTTCTTTTGAAAGATACGGTAGAACAATCCGCTTAGTTAAGAGTTAATGCAAAAAAAAAAGCCCGGCTTAAAACCGGGCTTTTTTATATTCATTTGTATTAATCAATTCTTACCAATTCAATTCTTCTGTTTGAAAACCGTCCTTCCAACGTATCGTTGCTTGCCCTCGGATTTGCAGAGCCATAACCGATTGCTCTCAATCTATCTCTATCAACACCTCTATTTACAAACCACTGCATTATTGCTTCTGCCTGTCGTTGAGTTAAATCCAAATTATACTGCACATCACCGATATTATCCGTATAAGCGCGAATTTCAAAATTATAGCCGGGATAACTTCTGAAAAGGTTAAGTACTTCTTCCAATTTACTTATTGATGAAGGAGCTATTTCTCCCGAACCACCAAGAAAAGATACTCCATTTAGAACCAATGGAACACCTATTATAACAATATCATCGTCAGGATAATTTGGATC